>DAIMMR010000001.1:0-55518 GCA_036720575.1 Clostridium sp. | reverse complement strand
CATCTGATGCCAAGAACTTTGTTTATCAGACAAGGAGGCAGGTTCCGCAGATAGTGAATCCTATCTAAGGGTTCTACCGACGCAGTATGATAAAAAATAGGCTAGCATATTGACTAGTTATTTCTTTGAAAATGCCTAAGTCTTAGTTTGATATTTTAGAAAACCTTAGGGACTTAGATATGTCTGAGGTACAAGTTTATCTAAGTCCCTTTAGGTTTTCAAAATTCTTATACTAATTTTCACTTGAAGTGATAGAATATTAAAATTATAATGTTTATATTATTATCTTCAAGAAAGGATGTAATAAAATGACTAATTATAAAATGAATACAAAATGTGTACAGGCAGGCTACAAACCAGGCAACGGAGAACCCCGTCAGGTTCCTATTATACAAAGTACAACCTTTAAATATGATACCAGTGAAGATATGGGAAAATTGTTTGACCTGGAAGCCACTGGCTATTTTTATAGCAGGCTTCAAAATCCAACAAATGACCACGTCGCTGCCAAAATTGCAGATATGGAAGGCGGTACTGCTGCAATGCTAACTTCCTCAGGTCAAGCTGCCAATTTCTTTGCTTTGTTTAATATTTGTACTTGTGGAGACCATATTGTTGCTTCTTCCAGCATTTACGGAGGTACCTTTAACCTAATTTCCACAACTATGTCCAAAATGGGTATTACTGCTACATTTGTTTCTCCTGATTGTACAGAAGAAGAACTAAATGCTGCTTTTCAACATAATACAAAGGCAGTTTTTGGTGAAACAATTGCTAATCCTGCTCTTACTGTACTAGACATCGAAAAATTTGCAAATGCTGCTCATGCACATGGTGTTCCACTTATTGTAGATAATACTTTTGCAACACCTATTAATTGTCGTCCTTTTGAATGGGGTGCAGACATTGTTACCCATTCCACTACAAAATACATGGATGGTCATGGTGCGGCCTTAGGTGGGGCTATTGTAGACTCTGGAAATTTTGATTGGATGGCTCATGCTGATAAATTTCCAGGACTTTGCACACCAGATGACAGTTACCATGGTATTACCTATGCCAAAAAATTTGGTAAAGAAGGAGCTTTCATTACTAAATGTACTTCCCAATTAATGCGTGACCTTGGTTCTATTCAGTCACCACAAAATGCATACATCTTAAATTTAGGACTGGAAAGCCTTCATGTTCGCATGCCGCGTCATTGCGAAAACGGTCAAGCTGTTGCAGAATTTCTTCAAAATCACCCAAAGGTTGCCTATGTTAACTACTGCGGCCTGCCGGGTGATAAATACTATGAAGTTGCAAAAAAATATCTACCAAATGGTTCCTGTGGTGTTGTTTCCTTTGGTTTAAGAGGCGGCCGTGAAGCAGCAGGAATATTTATGAAAAATCTCAAGCTTGCAGCCATTGAAACCCATGTGGCAGATGCTCGTACCTGCTGTCTAAATCCTGCAACAAGTACACACCGTCAGATGAATGACGAACAATTAAAGGAAGCTGGTGTTCCAGCAGAGTTAATTCGTATAAGCTGCGGCATTGAAGACAAGGAAGATTTAATTTCTGATATTTCACAAGCATTAAATTGTATTAAATAACTTTAATCACAAAAAGGGATCGGTCAAATGTATTAGCCAATCCCTTTAACATTCATCAATTTGTTTTAACTATGTGAAACTACATATTTAAAACAATTGATACTTATTTTTGAAAATTCTTGCCTGAGACCTCTACACTTTGCATTACTATAAGTGCATCATCATCTATGTCATTTACGATTGACTTTAAACGTGATATCTCAAGTCGTGACACTATTACAAAAATTACATTAGTAGGGAGATTGGAATAGCCCCCTACTCCTTTTATAAGAGTTATTCCACGTCCTGAATCTTTTAAAATCATATCCCTTATCTCTTCATGCTGGTCTGAAATTATCATAACTGACCTTGACTCGTCAATCCCTTGAGAAGTTACATCTATAGCTTTAGATGCTATAAAATAAGCTACTAATGAGTACATTGCCCTGTCCCATCCAAATGCAAAACCTGCACTTCCAAGTATGAATACATTAAAACACATTACTATTTCACCAACAGAAAAACCACTTTTTTTATCTAAAAATATAGCTACAATTTCCGTTCCATCCGATGACCCTCCGCTTCTTATCATAAGTCCTACACCTATTCCAAGTATTATACCCCCAAATATAGCTGCAAGAAGTGGGTCATTTGTTACCCCTATTTTAGGATTAAACACTGATGTCATAACTGAAAGTGAAATTACTGAAAAAAATGTGGCAATTGTAAAATCCTTGCCAATATTTTTGTATCCTATAATGATAAAAGGAATATTAAATAATAGTATAAATACTCCAAGAGGTATTGATGTAAAGTGACTTACCATAATGGATATACCACTTATGCCTCCATCAATAACATCATTTGGTATCAAAAAAAACTTCAATCCTACTGCGTCCAGGCACGCTCCCACTAACATTAACAATATTCTTATTGCAATAGAAACTCTTCTATTATGTTTCTTTTTCATAGTACCCCTCCAACTGCATTATTTTCTTTTGCCCTATAATAATTTTACCATTAATTTTATTAATTGCGCAAATATAACTCCCCCATAATGTTATAATGGATATAGCTTAAATTTAGGAGGACGTCTTTGAATGAACATGATATTTTTTGACACAGAAACAACTGGTTTAAAGCCCGGAAACATATGCCAACTAAGCTATATTCTTGTTGACACCAGTGCAAAGCCAACCAAAACCATAGGTAAAAATATTTTCTTTGCTGTGGATTATATAGAGCCTAGTGCAGAAAAAGTACACGGTTTTTCTGTGGAAACCTTGTACAAGCTAAGCAGCGGTATGAACTTTAAAGATCATTTAGATGAATTTTTAAATGATTTTCAAAATGCAGATATTCTAATAGGCCATAATGTAAACTTTGATATTAAATTTTTATCTTCTGAATTTAAAAATTGTAATGAAATATTAAACATAAAACATACCTTTTGCACTATGAATTACTATAAAAATATATGTAACCTTAAAAACAGATATAATAAATGCAAGGCCCCAAGGCTTGAAGAAGTTATAAGATTTCTTCATATAGAAGATCCATACATAAATTCTGTAAGTAAAAAATACTTTAACGGTACTGGGAATTTTCACGATGCCAGATTTGATACTACAGCAACTTACTTGATAGTAACAGAGGGGATTAAGAAAGGATATATTCCCAAAAGGTATTTTTCTCACATAATACAATAAAGTTATATTCTAACTCAACTTTTGCACATATAAAATTTTGACTTAATTATAAAAACTTTGCGAAACAACTTTTTCAAGAGGACAATTGACAGAGGACAATTGACAGTGAAGGTGAGTTTTCTTCCTTACGTCAGAAAACTAATTTATATAAGTCAGCAATATTTCACTTTAGTGAAATGAGTCATTAAAAATTTAATTAAAGATTTTTCGTAGTGCAGCGGAGAAAAATCCTCCTTCACTGTCCTCTGTCAATTGTCCTCTGTCCTCTCAAAAATATTGCGACGCAATTTTTTTAAACTGTAAAAGTTTATATTCTAACTAATATTTCATTTATTTCCTCACTTACTTTTATTCTTTCACTGTAAACCCAGTCAACGTCAAATTTCAAATTAAATATTTTAGAAAATGAGTAATACATATTTATCTTTTGATAATATATTTCCAAATCATCTAAATTGCCAACAAAACATTGTGGTTTAAATAAACTATCTTGTTTATTGACAAATAATTCATCCACGTATTTCAAAAACTCATTCATTAAATCTTCTCTTGAAACATCAAAGGGAACCTTCAATAAATCCCACTGATCTTCTTCTTTTAGCTTATATTTCTTTATTTTATCTAAAATCAATATATATTCGCTGATGTCCATCTTTGTATAATAATCTAACTTTTCTTCTCTAGTCCCCCACAAAGCCAACTTTTCATTTAAAGGCAAACTCTTGATTTTTAATATTGCATCTGATGGACCAATAACTGCTTTTTCTATTTTTTCATCTTCAGCTTCCAACTTGGATTTAATAAAATCTTGAGTATCTCCAGCACTAGCTATATAACCTATATCATAAATACCTATTCGTCCCGCACGTCCGCTTACCTGTTTTACCTCTTGTGATGTAAGTTCCCGTACTTCTTCGCCATCAAACTTTTTTATATTTATAAAAATAATTCTTCTAATAGGCAAATTGACTCCCATACCTATTGCATCAGTGGTAACTAGCACCTTTGTCTCCTTATTTGTAAATTGCTCATACTGCATTTTTCTAACTTCCGGAGGCAAATCTCCATATATTATGCTGGCTTTAATGCCTTTACTTGAATATTTCTGTGCTATCTCCAGCACTCTTTTTTTAGAAAAAACTACAACAGCGTCACCTTCCTTGATGTCATCATAATTAAATTTCTTATTTTCAACTTCTAGAGGAATACTTCTTTTATATTCTTTTATCTCATACTCATCTTCACAATCATTTATAATCGTTTCTAGTATATCTTTAGCATTAAGAGCTCCACATATATGAATTTCATCACATTTTAACCCTAATAAAGCCCTGCTCCATGCCATTCCCCTTTGCTTATCACTAATCATTTGAATTTCATCAATAACAGCTATATCATAGTGTTCCCTTAAATTAAGTTTTTCTATTGTACAGGAAGTATGGGTTGAGCCTATCTTTAATACTTCTTCTTCACCAGTTAATAAATCACAAGTTATGCCTTCTTTATTTAACTTTTCGAAATTCTCCAAAGCAAGAATTCTAAGTGGCGATAAATATATTCCTTTCTTTGCCGTTTTGAGGCGTTCTACAGCATTGTAAGTTTTACCTGTATTCGTATCCCCTAAATGAATATAGAATTTTCTCTTCATGTGTCTAGTCTCAATATATTCATCCTTAGGATTATCAGGAAATGTTTTTTCAAACTCTTCAGCAATTAATTTAGGTATATGATTTTTAGTAAGCACTGTCATTATGCCTGAATTTAAAAAAGCATTGTAACTTTCTTTTATAATTTCATAAAAATCAAAGTGTGTATTGTTCTTCTTATTGTAATTATCAAGTATTCTCTTTGATACATTTTCCAGTAATTCTTCATAGCTTTCATATACATCTTCAAAGTCCTTTAATCCTTCATTTTTCATCTCTTTAAGTTTAACTAGCTTTTTTCTTATGGAACTTTCATGTTCTATAAGTGCTCCTGGTTTTGAATAATATACGATCTCTTCAATATGATTAATTTGACTTTTTAATTTTTTAAATTCTTTTTGTGATGAATTCTTCTTCATGTGTTTTCCTCCGCCTAATCCATTTAATTTTACCTTACACAGTTTCTAACATATCTAATAATTCATCAAATCTCTTTATAGTATCCTCTAAAGGCTTAGGTGAAGTCATATCTACTCCTGCTTTTCTGAGTACATTTATTGGATAATCACTGGATCCACTCTTCAAAAATCCCTTATACGCTTCTACAGCCTTTTCTCCATTTTCTAGTATTGCATTAGCAAAAGAATGTGCTGCTGCATAGCCTGTAGCATACTGATATACATAAAAATCCCAATAAAAATGAGGAATTCTCGACCACTCCATATCTATTTCTTCATCTACAACAATATCTGGTCCAAAATATTTTACATTCAATTCTCTCCAAATCTTACATAAATCTTCTCCTGTAAGTGGTGTTCCATTCTCTATTTTTTCATGAGTTACTTTTTCGAATTCGGCAAACATAACCTGTCTGAATACAGTAGTCCTAATTTGCTCTAATTCTTGATTTATGAGATAAAGCTTTCTTTTTTTATTCTTTTCATTGTCAATTAAATAATGTATTAATAAGCTTTCATTAGTAGTTGAAGCCACTTCTGCACAGAAAAGAGAATAATCTGAATATATATAAGGTTGATTTTTTCTCGAATAATAGGAATGTATGGAATGACCCATTTCATGTGCTAAAGTAGAAACATCTGTAAGCTTATAGTCATAATTTAAAAGTACATAAGGCATAGTATCATAATCCCCTGTAGAATAAGCTCCTCCCCTTTTGCCTTTGTTTGGATATACATCTACCCATCCATTCTTTATTCCTTCATCAAATATATCTAAATACTCTTCTCCTAAAGGCTTTAATCCTTCCTGCACTATTTTTACTGCTTCATCAAATTCTATATGTTCTTCTACAGTGTCTATTAGAGGTACATACAAATCGTACATATGCATTTCATGAAGTCCTAAAAGTTTCTTTTTAATGCTTACATATCTGTGCAGGGACTTTAAATTATTATTTACAGTATCAACCGTATTATTGTAAACATCTAACGGAATATCATTAGGTTTTAATGAACATTCCATTGAACTTTTATACTTTCTAGTTTTTGATATAAAAACAAAATTTTTAATATTTGAAGTAAGTGCTGCAGCTAAAGTATTTTTATATTTTTTATAAGTGCTAAATAGGGCTTTAAAGGCTTCTTTTCTAACAGATCTCTTTTTAGACCTTATAAAACCTGAATAATTTACATCCGTAAGCTCAACTCTTTTTCCCCTCTCATCCTTTATTTTTGGGAAAGTCATATCTGCATTAGATAACATACTGTACACTTTCTCTGGGGCATTTAAGCAATCTGATACTGAAGCTATAAGTTCCTCCTGCTCCACACTTAAAGTATGAGGCTTCTTTTTCAAAATTCTTTCTAGTAAAAACTTATATATATTTAATTCGGGAACAGCCTTCATAAATTTATCTATAGTTCCTTCTGGCAAACTCAATATTTCAGGAATAAAAAATGCTTCTATACTTTTTATTTCAGCACTATATGCATATATTTTATCTCTTAAAACTTGAAAAGTAGGATTAGTCGTATCTTCATCATTTTTCATGTGTGCAAAAATAGCTAGTTTTCCTGCCAATCTTGAAACTTCTTCATCCAGCTTAAAATATTCTAAAAGCTCCTTACCTTCAGATAATTTACCAGCGTATTCACTTAATTTTGGTGCCATGGATTTTAACTTTTCAAAGTCCTTTTTCCAGCTTTCTATATCTTTATATATTTTCTCTACCTTCCATTTATCTTCTTTTAATATTTCATCTCTTCTTTTTGTCTGTACCATATAAAATTTTACTCCTTTTCTATAAAAATAATATTTAGGAAATTTCAAAATTAGTTTTCCTACATTTTACTTTAATTATAAAGATTTTCACTCCATATTACTACATTATTAATTTTACAATATTAATGATGTTTATTTCCATAGGCATACGTATAAATGCTTATGGAGTAACAGAAAAAAGATACTTTATCCGATCGCTACCATTGCTAACACCCCCATCTTCTTTAAAGCGGGGGATAAGCACTGCTACGCGCCTGGATAAGTTCTTCTAAGGTTCAGATGGAGAAAAGGTATTCCTTATAAGCAAACTCCACCTGAACCTAAGAATCACTTGATACTTATTTTAGGTATTTGGTTATTTTTTATAATGATATATTTATCATTTATTAAAAAAATTAGAAACATATTGATTCCTTTTACTCTTTCCATAGTAGCTTTAATTTCAGTATTCGGACCTTTAAGTAGTTACTCTATTTCAAAAACAAGCCAAAATAATAGACTTGAAAATATACTTATAAAAGATAAGATGTTCAAAAACGGAAAAATACAAAGTTCTCCTGATATTTCTAAAGAAGATAAATCTAAAATTAGCAGTATACTTGATTACTTTAATAAAAATCACAATCTTCAAGATGTTAAATATCTTCCTAAAGGCTTTAAGTGTTTCTTATAACTATGAAACATCTGTTCTAAAAATAAATTATAAAGGCAGTCAAATTTACACTAAGAATTTGAGTTCTTTTGTAAAAGATCTCATTGATAAATATGGTATGGTTTCAAAAGAAAATGCATTATCACCTGATGAAATGACACTAACTGAAGAAAATGAAAAAGTTAAAGTTAAATTTATATTTTTAAATATATCTGGCAATAGAAATGATGCAAGTAGAGGAATTAATGCTAAAGAAATCAACTTTTATATGCTTGTTAAAATCAAATAAACAGAGTTCTAAGCTTCAGCTGGAGAAAGTCATCCTTATAAGCAAACTCCATCTGAACCTAAGAATCACTTGATATATCGTTAAGGGGCTGTCTTAAAATGTATCAATATTCATTTTAAGATAGTCCCTTTTTCTATTCTATTTTCTCTTAATTCTTTAAATTTTCTCTTAATTCTTTAAAAATCATAAAGCATGCAAAAACAATAGCTGAATATCCTGCTAAAGGATATAAAATATTTACCAATTTATCAAAAGGTAATATACCTCCAAACGCTGCACCAATAACAGTTAGTACTGTTGCAATAATATTGAATTTTTTAGTTTTATCAACAGCAAACTTTCTAACAACCATTAAAAGAAATGAAGCTACTGCTGAATAAATACTTATTACTATTAATACTGAAAAAATCAATCCTAAAATAGGAGATATATGCTTAGCAATTTCTAATGTAGGAACTTGCTTGCCTATAATCAATTTGTAATAAACAAGTTCAGCTATTGAAAGCATAATAATTGCACAAGTCATTGCAACAGATGCAATAATAGCTGCAGTTCTTGCTTCTTTTACACTTCCTGCAGATTTTCCACAATCAACCTGAAATGGTATACTAACCATAAGAGCAAGAAATGCATATAGTGCTCCTGACCATGCCCAATTAGAGGAAGCTGATTTAAATCCTAACGTTGGCATAAGTCTGGTAGCTTCTGACAATAAACCTGGTTGTCCAGAAAGAGTAACGAGCCCAGCAATACCTATTACTACCACAAATACAATTTTAACAGGTCCTATAACACCTATTATGTCGATAAGCTTTTCTACTCCTAGCACTGCTGTACCTAATGCAAGAAGAGCTATAACCCCAGTACCTATATATGTTTGTATTCCATAATATTGATTGATTGTAGCACCTGCACCCGCTAGCATAACTACAAATATACCATACACTAATACAACACTATACCATATATAAACTTGACCTATAGCTTTACCACAATAATACTCAAAAACATCATACGGATTGTCAAATTGCTTTTTTTGTCCTATTCCATATAAAGTGTATGTTAAGGCACTCGTTATAACTAAGAAAATTAATGCTGCTATAATACCCTTTGTTCCACTTGCTGCGAAAAATTGCAAAACCTCTTGTCCTGTTGCGAATCCTGATCCAATCCAATATGCACACAATGCTCCCGCAAGAAGTATTACTCTTTTTAAACTAATTGATTTGTTTTCCATTTTTATCGCTCCTTGTGTTTTAAGTTGATTAGTGAAAGATTTCTTACGCCATTTTTTAATAATTTAGAAAATTCAAATAATTATGTCTATATTACCTTACTGATCACTTTTTTAATGAGCTTGTTAAAATAAATATTATATTTCATTCTTTTCAAATTGATGATAAAAGTTTTATTAAAATCTAATTTTTTATATAGTTACTTATCTGACTGCCGGCTAAGCCGGTAGTCAGGATTTGAAAATTACTTTCCTATCATAATATTAAGTATTTCCACATCGGTGGATTTCATACCTTGGTGACCCATACGACCGATGTTCTGGATTGTCTTTTCATAATCCTTTTCCACAAGTCCTTCTCCAAACGGAAAAGCTAGGTCACGTTTTGCCATTTCATAGCCCATAATGCCTGCTTCTACTGCACTAGAAATCTTTGCTGCACAGGAAGCCTTGGCTCCATCACACACAATACCACCAACATTACCTAACGCATTAATTATAGTTTTTCCAATAACATCATAA
Source organism: Clostridium sp. (assembly GCA_036720575.1). Lineage (GTDB taxonomy): Bacteria > Bacillota > Clostridia > Clostridiales > Clostridiaceae > Clostridium_B. Next base: position 45,651 of record DAIMMR010000001.1, on the reverse strand, counting down.
TCAGCACCATTTAGATAGGCAATTCCACAAGCTGCAGATGCTCCAGCTGATACGGCTCCACAATAAGCAGAGAGATTTCCAATATAACGTTTCTGATGCAGTGCTATAAGGTTAGTAAGAACAAGAGCCCTGTAAAGAGTATCGTCATCTGCTTTCATGTCTTTAGCATAAACAACAACTGGCATAGTACATGTAATTCCCTGGTTACCACTTCCCGAATTTATAACTACCGGAAGAGCACAACCATTCATTCTTGCATCGGAACCTGCTGCTGCTGCTGCTCTTGCCCTAGTACGAACATCATTACTGCCAACTTTTAGAAGAGTCTTTCCTACCTGGGCACCCCATTTATCAGTGAGCCCTTCTTTTGATATAGTAGAATTATACTCAATCTGTTTACTTATGATTTCTCTTACATCATCCAAGTTTACTTCATTCGCAAACTCAAGTATATCTTTAATATTGAGCTTTGACTTATCTCCAGACTCTTTAATTTCAATATTAGGCTCTTCAAATAACACTCGACCATTTTTTTCAATTCTAGCAATGTGGTTATGCTTAGTTCTAACTTCTACAGCTGCCACTTCCTGTCCGGCTGTCAATTCTGCACGAATGAAAAGATTTTCTTCTCCTTCTTCTAACTCACAACTGCAAATTCCCTGGTTGTATAACATTCTTGTCTTATCGATCTCTTCCTGTTTTACTTGGCTTATAACCTGAAGTTCAAGTTCTGCCTTTCCTGCAACAGCGCCTAAGATAGCTGCCACTTCCACACCCTTTTGGCCACCAGAATTAGGTACGATAACACCTTTTACATTTTTAATAATATTACCACTGCAGCGAACAATCATCTTTTCTGGCATCTGTCCAAGAACCTCTCTTGCCTTTGCGGCTGTAAACGCAATGGCAATCGGCTCTGTGCATCCCATAGCAGGAATCAGTTCTCCTTTTAATATCTTAATATAATTATCATATTGAATCTTATCCATTGAAAACTACTCCTTTTTTGCCAGACTTAATCATTTACCTTTATTTACCTTTTTTGAAAAAAGATATCTGACAAGTCTTGCATCCATTAGCAATGGTATCTCCTAAATGGAATTCATACCCCATAGCCTTAGCAATGTTTCTGTCACCATCCATAGCCATGTCACATAATTTCTCGCAAGTTGCATCATCAAAACCTAAATCCTGCCATGCTTTTAGTAGTGGACAGTGATGGAATTCTATATCCATTCTATCTTCAGTTTTGCTTTTAAATTCCACTTCAAAAGTCTTTACAACATTTGGAGTAAAGAAAGTATCTGCAAAACATGTAATATCTTCTGGATCCTTACATTGAGATTTAACTTCATCACCTTGAATCTTACCAGTTTCTACAATTGCTTCACGTATGATTTTTTCTGCTTCTTCTGCCTTTCCTGCTTCTCTTGCCTTAGTGTATGTTAAGCCTGTCCATGTTGCACGATGTCCAATTGCACCTCTATAAATATCTGCTATTTGGTCACCTTTAATAGTAATTTTGTTATCAATCATGTTATCTCTCTCCTTTTTTAATTAAATTTTAAATATTTATTGATGAATATTTATTGATGAATATTCATCATTTTAACTTTTTCAGCTTTCAGCTTATCATATCTATAATAGCCTTATTCAATTTATTGATAGCTAATTTAAATGGTCCACAAGTTAGTAAACGTATTCATTGCCATTTTCACTTCACCTTATTTCTGGAATAAACACAACATTTATAACTATTTCCCAGAAAAATCTTAGCAATTGCAAAATTAATTTTTCTTTGCTGACTCTAATATGATTAAGAGACTGCTTAGCATATATGCAGTAGCAGTAATTGCTATTTTTCATTCTATAATTAGTTTATAGTTCTAATTTCATACTTTAGTTTGTATCCTAATCATATCACATGATATTGTAATAATCAATAGTTTTTTTGACACATTTGTGCAAAAAATCTTATATTATTGTCTTATTGTTAATTGTAATCGAATATATTTGATTTTTTGTCAATTTATTCTATATGCATTTGCAAATACAACAATTAAATTTAAAATTAAATACTATTTGCTTTTTTGTGATATGATTACGTTTACCAATTTCACCTTTTATTTATTGAATTCGCTTCTTTTCATATTGACTTAACTTATTTTTAAATGTATAATAATTTGACAATAATATGACTTATAAGGAGATAGCTTTATGGGTAAAAAAAAACTCGATACATTAAAGAATCAAGTTTATGATTCTTTGTTTTCTGATATTATTAATGGATTATATCCTGCTGGTACTATCCTAACCGAAAAATTTTTAATGGAAAAATATAATGTCAGTCGTGCTCCAATACGAGAAGCACTTACTCAACTGACTGGAACCCACATTCTGTCTAGTATTCCAAGGCAAGGATATAAAATTATTCAGCCAAGTGAACAACAGTTACTAGAAATCATCAAATTTCGTTCTGCTCTAGAATGTTCTTTTTTAGAAAGTTATTATCTATATATAGATAAATCCTGGACAAAAGAACTGAGAAACATCTGCGTTAACTACGTTAACTGTCCTCCAAATGATTTCATGTCTCACTGGTACAGTAACTGCGAATTTCATCTTAAATTGTTTTCTATTTATGGTAACCATTATGCCTATAAGCTCTTACAAGATGCTCTAAATATTCAGACTATCTTTTTCGTGCAAAAAAAGCATTATGCTACTATGGATTTACACATGGCCTTACTTGATTATCTAGAAAAAGGAGAGATTGAAATGGCTGCAAGTATTTTAAAAGCAGATATTGAAAATCTTTTGCTTCCAACCATTGCTCCCACCCCAGTTAACGATGACAGAGAGGGAAATATATCATGAATCAAACAAAAAATACTAATATAAATGAGCAATTAGCACATGCAAAAATTCTACCGCTATTAGTGCGGCTAACTATTCCAGTCACAATTGCTCAGCTCGTAAACGCACTATACAGCATAGTAGATCGTATGTACATTGGACATATGCCAGGCATCGGAACTCAGGCCCTGAGTGGAATTGGCCTGACTTTTCCAATTATCATGATAATTGCCGCATTTAGCTGTCTTCCTGGTATGGGTGGTGCACCTCTTGCCTCTATTGCCATGGGTGAAGGAAATATAAAAAAAGCACAACATTATCTTAATAACGCCATTTTCATGCTTATTTTCATCAGCTTAATTATTACCATAAGTTGTATACTAATGCTAAAGCCTATGTTACTGGCTTTCGGTGCTAATAAGACTACCCTTCCTTATGCCACCAGTTTCCTCAGTATTTACCTGATTGGAACCATATTTGTTGAAATTGCAATGGGGTTGAATCCATTTATAAATACTCAAGGCTTTACCAAAGAAGGAACTATTACTATAGTCATTGGTGCAGTTCTAAATATCATTCTGGACCCAATCTTTATTTATGTACTTAATTTAGGAATTGCAGGTGCAGCCATCGCTACTGTCATTTCGCAAATGATATCAGCTGCCTGGGTCATTCAGTTTCTGTGTTCCAAAAAATCTATTATTCGATTAAATCTTTATGACATGAAACCTGATTGGGAGATAATCCGCTGGACTTGTACACTAGGCATTTCTCCATTCACATTTCGTGTCAACGAAAGTATTGTTGTCATTATTTTAAATCGACTTCTAATTCAATATGGAGGAGCCCTGGGAGATCTTCACATTGCCTTCACCAAATACATAAACAAGCTAGAAGTAAGTTTTCAGGCATAAAAAAAGATAGTCTGCAGCATTATAGTGCAGACTTTAAACAAATATAGTTATTAAATTAATCAATATTGTCTCCTAATTGTAGAACCTACAATTTCATCAATCTAACTTTACCATGCATATATGGTTCCATCCGTCCTCCAATCAGTTCCTCCTGATAAAACTCCATTTTCATCTCTCCAAATTATCTGACCTCTTCCAAAATCGGTCTCATCAAGGGCATAACTTATTTTGTGCCCTTTATCATATAAAGCTTTTGCCAGATACTGAGGAAAAGCATGCTCAATACTAATATTTTTTTCTTCATTCCACATCCATCTTGGAGCATCCAGTGCTGCTTGTGGATTTAAATTAAAATCAATGCAGTTCATCAATACCTGTACATGAGCTTGAGGCTGCATAAAGGCTCCCATAATTCCAAAAGGTCCTACAGCTTTGCCATTTTTCATTAAAAATCCAGGAATTATTGTATGATATGGCTTTTTCTCAGGTTCCAGTGCATTGGCATGATTCGGATCAAAAGAGAAATTTTTCCCCCTATTGTGCAGAGCAATACCTGTCCCAGGCACCACTAGTCCTGAACCAAAGTCCATATAATTACTCTGTATGTATGATACCATATTCCCATATCCATCAGCAGTAGCAAGATAAACAGTTCCACCTTTTGGGTTTTTACTAAATTCAGGCATAAAAGCAGTTTCTTTTATCCTCTTCCTTTTTTCATCAGCATAAGCATCAGACAGCAAGTCCTCTATTTTAATTGTCATTTTATTTCTATCTGTTACATACCTTAAAGTATCTTCAAAAGCCAATTTCACTGCTTCCATTTGCTTATGATAAGTATCTACAGAATTTTTTTCATTGAATTCAAAACCCTTTAATATATTAAGAGCTATGAGTGCGGTGATACCCTGTCCATTTGGAGGAATCTCACATACATCATAACCTCTATAATTAATACTTATAGGTTTTACCCATTCAGCATGATATTTTTCTAAATCCTCTTTTCTTATATATCCACCAGTTTTCCTTGAAAAATCATCTATTTTTTCAGCCAGTTCTCCTCTATAAAATGCTTCACTTTTAGTCTCAGCTATAATTTTTAATGTTTTTGCATGATCCCTTAAGGTAAACATTTCCCCTATTCTTGGAGCCCTTCCCTCTGGTGCAAAAGTATCAAACCAGTATTTAAATTTTTCATCAGTTAAATTTCTTTTGTATAGCTCATACGCTCTTGCCCAAAATTTTCCTACTGTCGGAGTTACAGGGAAACCTTCTTCTGCATACCTTATAGCAGGTTCTAATAGCTTTTCAAAAGGCAGTTTCCCAAATTTTTCTGAAAGTGATGCCCATGCTGCAGGAATCCCTGGAATATTAACAGGTGCCCATCCAAACTGTGGTATTTGTTTATATCCTGCTTTTTTTAAAATAGGTATAGAAATTCCCTTTGGCGATGGTCCACTTGAATTTAATCCATGCAATTTACCATTAAACCATACTGTAGCAAAAGCATCACCACCAATTCCATTTGATGTTGGCTCACATACAGTCAAGCAGGCAGCTGTTGCAATAGCAGCATCTACTGCATTACCACCCTTTTTTAGAATCTCAAATCCAGCTTCTGCTGCGAAAGGTTGAGATGTAGCCACCATTCCTCTTCTCCCATAGGCCGTGCTTCTTGCTGAACTAAAAGGATTGTATAAGGCATTAAAATTCATAATATCCACCCCCTATAATACTAATATAAAATAAAAGTAACATATTACATATATTGTCAAAATTATAATACAGTAACATAAGACTTATATCAATATATTCCTTTATCCTTTATATGTTTTCCTCCCCATCAACTTTACATCTTATTTAATTGTTTCGCAATACATTGGTATTCTTTATCCAATACTTCTCTATGGTAGATATGATTAATCTATCTCCATAATATTTTTTCAAATTCACAGCTTCTAAAATAAGCATAAAAAAATCTCTCCTTTGCGAACGCCGGAAAGATAAATGAATCCATAAGTATACTATTTTACATAACAATCACTGTTTATCTCATCTCTTGAAATTTCTTTTCCATCTTCATAAGTAACTTTATAAGCTTTTGCCTCACATACCGCCTTGCCAGATCTATTTACTGTTTTCACACTATTTACAAGCTTATAGGTTTTTTTAGTCAACTTAGAATTGGAATAAATATTAAATGTAAGTTTCTTATCATCAGTTGTACATTCTATATATATTGGATATCCCAATGTATTTTTGAATTTATAATCTATGTTTCCATAATTCACAGTAGCATCCATTCCAATACCTACATAACTCACAGTCATATTGTGGTGATCTCTTTCTATAGGCACTATACCTGCTCTTACTACAGCATTATGAAGAGTACTTGATACCTGACATACTCCTCCTCCTAAGCCAGATTCCACTTTATCACCTACAATAACATGTGCAGCTTCATATCCTCTTTCTGCCGTTCTCTCTCCTACTATTTTGTTAAAGCTAAAAGTTTCATTTGGCATAACAACAGTTCCATTTAATGTTTTAGAAGCTACCTGTATGTTATTAACTCTGTTTGCTGTAGAAGAAGAAAAATCCGTAGCAAAGCTGGATATTTTCGTATCTATTTTTTGTAAATCTGATTTTTTTATAGCAGGCTCTACTTTTTTTATTCTAGCATCAACTATAATGTCCTTAATATCCCTATTACCTATTTCCCTATCAATATCTTTAAAAAGCTTGTCCTTTTCAACCTCATATCCTATTTTTTCTTTAATAATTTGAAATTTATCGTTTTTGTCTTTAGTCATACTTGCATTTACTGGTTTTTTATCACATTCACCTTCAATTTTTGATATAGTTTTTTCAATTTCTTTTTTATTATAACTGTATTCTAGAGAAAAATTTTTTTCTTTGCCACTTCTTATGATCTTGTATTTGTAAGACATATCTCCACTTTTTCCATAGTCAAAGGCATTTTTTATTGTATCTCCTATGTTATAATTTATGTTCAACTTTGAATAATTTATTGTATACATGTTATTGTCAATTTTAATTACTATATTTTTCTTCAATATCTCATTTATGTACTTATTCCTTAAAGTATTTACCGCTTCTTCTTGTGTTTTTCCGCTTAATTTTACACCTTCAACTTTAACTCCTGGATATATGAGCTTATTATATCTATTAACTAAAAAATGTACCCATATTACGTGCAAAACATATATAAATAAAACTAATATACAAAGAGACCTTACTGCTTTCTTTTTATTAACTTTCAATTTTTGCTTTTTTATCAATCTTTCTTCTCTGTCTATACTTTCTACCATTTACTACTATGAATCCTCCTAAAGCTCAAACTTACCTTGAATAAAAGTCCATGTAAAATTGAATATATACTCGAAAATGTACCCTCTTATTCCCGAGTATATATCAACTTTTCATTTAGTATCTATTTAGAAGCTTTTTCTTTAAGCTTGTTAAATTCTTCTTGGGACGGATAACCCGTATTTAAATTCAAACCTTCTTCTATAGATTTTAGTGCTGATTTTTTATCTCCTGCTTTTATTTGTGAATCTGCTAGATAGTACCAGTAAAATCCTATTTTAGGCATTTCTTTTACTTTCTGCTCATAATAAGGAACCACTGACTGCTTAAAGTAATTAGGATAGAGGTCTTCTGCTGATTTAAAAGTTTTTCCATTCCACTTTAATACATCAACCATATAGGCATTGCCAGTATCATGGTTCCATGTAGCTATTGCTTTCATATTTTTTCCTGGAACATCTACTATGTCTAGTTTAGAATAATATATATCTTCATTTGATATTTTACCTAAGGCATTATTATTCCATTTATAAGCTGAAAGTTGTCCTGTAGTTTGACCAATTCTTCTACCCAAAAGCACTTCATCTTCTCCATCACCGTCTATATCTGATGCCTGTACAAAATCTATTTTAAAACCTTTTCCAGGCTCATCCAAAACTTTAGTCCAGTTTCCCCCTATTTTTTTCAGGGCCATTACATTCATTTTGTCATTTTGTTCATCTACATTATAGGAAGTGATAATTTCATCTTTACCGTCACCATCCAGATCATTCAATAAAACATTATCCTCTTCTTTAGTATTACCTGATGTTGCAATTTGTGAATTTTTAGGTAAAAACTTTTTTACTATATTTACATAATTTGCTTTACTCTGTGCTGTTTCTAACGATTGACTTTTGGTTTGTTTTTTATTAGTTGCAATTTGTGAATCTCCAGTTGAAACTTCTTTTGTTATATTAGGATAATTTATTTTGCTCTGTTTTGGCTTTAATATTTCATCATTAGTATTTAAATTTCCAGCTTGGACAGGCATATTGGTTATACCTATAATACATACAGCAGCCAAAATGGAAACAGGTACTCTTACCCATTTAAATGGATGTTTCTTAAAATTCTTTATCATAATAATCCTCCTTTTTATATTTGAGCCTCCATTAACTATTCCACTAGTTCCAGGAACCCACTTAATACCTGAAACAATTTTTACAAGTTCTATAATAGTTTCACCATATTTATTTTGCTCTGCTTCCCCTAAATAGGACAGCACATGGGCATCGCAGGCTAATTCAGAATCGTCCCTCATCTTGCTAAAAGCAAACCATATTACAGGATTAAACCAATTGATTATTTCTAAAAACAATATTATCCAGTTTACAAAAATATCTTTTCTCTTAAAATGAGAGAGTTCATGCAAAAAGATATGCTTTTTTTCCTCAAAAGAGAGTCTCCGTAACAAAGCTGGGTCAATTAAAATTCTAGGATTTACAACTCCCAAAAGTGAAGGTGGTCCCATATGACTGTCATAGACAATTGGTATAGATCTCGAAATATTCATAACAGATTTAGACTGCTTCAATATCCTATTAGCTTCTTCATCCTCACAAAAAGGCAACTTTCTCACTCTAAAAGAAAACATTTCATATGCGAATAACATGCCAAATAAGATAAAAGTAACGCCAACTGCCCAGACTATACTTGCTATATTAAAATAGTAATTAATATCTTTAGCTTTTGTATTTTCTAAGTTTTCCTTTTTCTTTAAATTGTATCTTGAAATTTTGCTGCTGTATCCATTTATATTTTTTAGGTCATTAACATCTTCACCTACATTCTTAGATGTCTGAATACTCTGGCTGGTATTTACAAATACATTAAGTTTACTAAGAGGTGTTTCAAATCCAGTAGGTACAATTAGCCTAATAATCAGTAAAAACCATATATAATATTGCCATGTAGCATTAAGTTTATTTTTTAATAAACTTTTCATAATAAGAACTATAACTGCTACTACACTGCCTGCAGCTGACGATAAGAGAACCATTTTAAATATAGAAGAAAGCCCCATAGAAATTATCCTCCTACTACTGTTTTTTCTTGTCCAATATTTGCTTTAATTCTTCTATTTCTTTGCCTGATAATTTCTCATCTTTTATAAAACTAGAAACAAGTAGGTGAATTGAACCATCATAGACCTTTTTGATAAAAGATTTTGTCTCCACCTTCCTACACTCTTCTTCAGATATATTAGGAGAATACAAATAAAAAGGTTCATCCTTTTTTACATAAATAGCCCCTTTAGCTGCCAATCTGCTAATAAGGGTATGAATAGTCTTTGGGCTCCATGAACTACGCTCTTTTAAATTTTCAATGATTTCACTGGAAGTAAGTGGCGATCTCTTCCATAAAACTTTCATCACTTCCCATTCTGAATCCGATATTTTAGGTATTTTGTTCATTTTTTCGCCTCCTTTCGTACTACAAGTGTAATCTTTAATATCATACTACACTTGTAGTCTTTATTTGTCAAGCAAATTTTATGCTTTTAATATGTCAAGACCTTCATTATCATATATAGTAAATTCTTTTATAGACCTCAATACTTCTTTTTTAGCAAGATCAACAAAACCATACTTATTGTATAGCTTTCCAAGATAAAGGAGTGTATATTTATTATCTATTAAATTGAATAAATTTACAGCTATCTTTAATTCATCAAATTTCATATTTATAAGCAATATTTCACATATTTCTAGAATCATTCCATATTCTATTTGGCTTTCATTTTCAGATATAATTTCTGTTGGTTCATTTTTAAATAGTTTTACTAGTTCAGAATATATTTTCAATAGTTTTTTATCATTATCTGATAAAGTATTTTTCTCAAAACTACTCAATATAGATGAAGCATAATCAATTTTATTACTTAATATACAGCTTAAAACCCTATACATGGAAAAATGTGTATAAAAAGGTGACTCAACCTTTATAGAATTCATATTAATACATTCATCAAAGTCACCGGTTCTTATAAGACATTTAGCTTTCAATATAGCAATAGAATCTGTAACTATTTTTTCTTCTTCACATTTTTGAATATATTCCAATGATATTTTATAAAGTCCCTCTTTATAAAATATATCAGCAATAACAGGATAACCTTTCGTAGAACCAGAAAAAAATTTTTCTATGATACTTTTAAATTTAGCATGGCTAATATTTTTTTCTTTTAATATATGAGCAATACAATATAGTGGATCAATAAAATCCAGTTTCGATTTAAGAGATTTAATATAATAATCATATGCAGTATCATAATCTTTAAAATGCATATAAACATTACCTAATTCAAAATATGCTTTAAAGCTCTCACTTCCATAAAAAAATTTTAATTGTGAAGGCGGTTCTCCAATTTCAACACATTTGTTCAAAGCCTTTATCTGTAGTGTAATTTTACCTAAATTTTTATAAACAAGAGATTTAAAGAAATATAAATCGGTAAATTTAGGATAATACTTAGTTGCAGTATCAATGAAATCCAGTGCTTTAGTATATTCTCGTATATTATAATTACAAACAATTATTCGTAAAACCAACGCCGGGCTAAAGCCTGTATCAGGATTAAAATCTTCATAAGCTTTATAATAATACTCTAGTGCTTTTTTAGGATTATCTAAAGCTATATATTCATTACCTAGATTAAAATAATTAAATTTATTATTAGGTTCTTTTTCGATCAGTTTATTTAAAATTGATATATTTCTTTTTCTCTTCTTTTTAGACACTATATTTTTATCCAGATATCCATAATGATATATTTTCACATCATTACAAATTGCACCATGTTCATTATTTGGACATATTAACTGATTATGAATCTCTCCTTCATAATGAAATCCACGACCATTTTTAAACATTCGTGGATTTAAATTTATAGTAATACAATTATCATCAGGTTTATCCCCATAATAGTTTAATGTTTCAAAGAAATAAACTAGATTATCTTCTAATTTGCTATTTAATAACAATTTAAAATTCTTTTTATATTCACCCCGCAATTCATCATCTGCGTCCATTATTAATATCCAATCCTTAGTAGCATATTTTAGTGAAACATTTCTGGCCTCACTAAAATTATTATTCCATTTGAAATAATACACCTTAGCACCATAGTTTCGTGCAATATCCACTGTTTTATCTGTAGACCCTGTATCAACAATAATTATCTCGTCAACAACATCTTTAATACTTTCAAGACATGTCGGCAAACACTTTTCTTCATTTTTTACAATCATACATAAACTTATTTCATTGTTCATCTTTATTCCTCCTGATGTACAATATTGTACTATATTTTACGTTATTAATTAACGTATTTAAGAGTTATATATAAAATATACAATGTATTGATTTTAATAGAGGTATGTAAAAGAAAATTTAATGAATATAAGCATTTATTGGCAGGAGATTATTTGAATTTTACAATAATCTTATATTTTGAAAAGCATACAGGTAATAAAGCAAATTGTTGTTTTTTGTATAAAATAATACTAATCATAAATTTTTCATTTGTTAATTATAGTAATTAAATTGACAACATATAAGTCAATTTAATATGCTCATATTCTTTGGTCTTATGTCTTTTTATCTTCCTTATATGAACCATAAAGATTCACCTTTTCAGTATCACCTTTTCTTTCTTTTGGAATAATAACAACTTTGTAATTTTTATCTATCTTAAGGGGAGTAACTCCCGATGAGTTATCATACTCATCAGCAATATAATAATTTTCCACCTTATTGCTTTTATCCCTTTTTACTTCAACATTTAAGATTGACATATATTTTGATTCAGCTGCAACAGTTCCCGTAACATTGACTTCTCTTATGGTAGCTTCTCCATCACAACAGCTTATGCAATACACCTTATATTTAATCTCAATAAAAGGAATAATATAACTATCACTACTTATTGAAGAACCAAATGATGAAAGACTGCAATTTGAATCGCCAGCCAGCATTAATCCTGTACAAATAGATTTTGATTTAATCCACAACAAGACAAATTTTGTAACATCTACTGTTACAGAAATTTTGGAAGTAAATGGACTAAAATTTTCTTTAATATCCTTGTTAACTTTGGGACGATTATTATAGGTTGTATAACTGCTAAAATAATCATCTAACTGATAAATAACTAGCTCTTTATTACCTTCATAAAAATTATTTGTCTTAAATAATACAAGTTTTGCACTTAAAATTTTGGCATTGGGAGGAATACTGGAAGTATCAAAAAACAGATAGCTAATATATTTAAATTTCTGATGATAACCTACTTTTATATGGTTAGAATTTATATTTTCCTTTGGTGATTTATTGGTTATAGTAAGACTTTTACTAGCAGGGATTATTATATTGGACAATTTATTCCTCTCCTTTTTTATTATTAAATGGAGCCAAAATAAAATGGCTCCACAAAACTTTAAATTTTAGCAATGATTAATTAAACTTATAGCTTTAAGATAGTTCAATTAATTCTGCTCAAATCAAAGACATTATCTTACAAACCAGTCAATAGTTACTTTATCACTTCTAAGTGAATCTGTAGTACGAATCTTTGGTACAATAGCTATGCTAACATTGGCTGAAGCTGATACTCTATCTGAAGTGCTTGTATTATTAAAAACATATACGCTAGAATATGCGCTATTAGCTCTGTTAACAGTACCGCTAGTGTTAGTAACCTGTACCGTAACATATGCATATGCCTGAGACTCTGCAGGAACAGTTCCTGTTACTGTTATAGACCTAACACTACCAGATTGAGGTGTATCAAAACTTGCTGAAACTGCCAATTAAAACATCTCCTTTTAAGGTTTTAGGGATTTTCATTCCCCAATACACATATTATGCTGCAATTACTTAATATGTTATAAAAAATTAAAACTTTATCTCAGGCTCTTTAGCAATAAAACATTCTTCTCAAAACTTTAGCCATATACTTGATTCTCTGGTCGTCAATTTCAGTCCATACATCTATCCAGAATGTATTCTCTAAAACAGGAAACCACAATAAATAAACGACCATTTTAATGAATGGTCGTTTATTTATTGTGAAGCTGTATTATTTTTCACATACAGCCATCATATTGTATGCAGCTAAATTCATCCCTTTAGTTAATCTATTGTTTACTATAGAGTAATATTGTACATTAGAAAAATATTTATATAATAACTCATCAAATTCTAAAAAATTATATTCCTTAACATGAAATGGGTTTCTAACATTTTCTCTCACAGCTTTATTTGGAGTAGATATAATCATTTTACTATTATTTTTCAAGACCCTAACAGCCTCAGAAAAATATTTTTCTACTAAGTTTAATGGCAAATGTTCTAACGTCTCAAATGAAATATATACATCGAAATAATTATTAGCATAAGGTAATTTTGTTACATCTCCTACAATCCAATTAATATTTTCAAAACTATACGTTTTTTTACCAAATAAAATATTCTCTTTAGCTAGGTCTAATGCTTCTACTTGTTTACATTCCTTTGAAATATATGCTGCACCATATCCAAATCCACTAGCAGCTTCTAAAACAATATCCGATTTTTTTATAAAATTAAATGCTAATTTGTACCTTTCAATAACATTTATATAGCCGACCAATGGCATAAATTGAGTAGCTGGTATTCCTCTCTCCCAATTATATGCTAATTGGTTTTCATTTATATCATCAACTATTTTCTTATCATTAATAAAACCCGCTATACCCATATTATTGTATTCCATATTGCTATTAATTACGCTATTAATTATTTCAATCAGTTTATTTCTATTGCTTGAAAAACTTAAATAATTAGGCAGGATTATTTCTTTTCCTTCATTATCATAGATAATTCCTGTAACTATTAATTGTGCTTCATTATTAGCTAAAATAAATTCTATTAAAGCATATCTGTTATTAATCTTTTCTTTTTTACCAATAATAACTTTGGAATTATTAAAATCATACTTATCAACAAAATCTGTATCATAACCACTGAACAAATTAATTTTTTCATAGACTTCCTTTATATTATATTTAGGTAAAATTAAATTATTAACATTTTGTTGTATACTTATCAACTGATTGTTATTATAAAGCTCCTTATTATTTTCAATATTTTGTAGGGCAGACTTAATATTATTACTTATGTTACTTTTTTCCCATATATCGTCAATGTCAATATTAACATTGATTTCATTTTGCTCCTTTTTTATAATCAGTAGCTTTTCAGACAATCCATATTTATAATTAGATAAACATAATTTATCAACATAATATAAATATTCTAATACAATTTTCTTATTTTCTCCTTTTATATTACAATGATTTTGATTAATTAATATTTGTATTAAATTAAAAATATTAATGGCTTCTACTGACTGAGTTTGTGATATATCAATATCGAATGGATTACTACTGAAAAAATATATAGGAATACATGCCTCTATTTCCATGTTATTTTCGCTAAGTACTTTTCTAATATATTCAATATTTCTAATCTTTGCATGTGGTGATGTATTCTCTATTTTATTTTTACTTATAGCATCATAAATAATCATATAACCATTATCATTTAATACATTTTTCATATTTTTCAATGCAAGTTTAAATTTATTTTCATCAGTTAAATGTAAAAGTACATCTGCACCAAAAACCAAATCATATTTACCATTTTTAGGGTAATTTTCACCCTCACTTATGTCACCTTGTATAAAATTAAAATTATCATATTTTGATGATAATACTTCCACTGATTTTTTTGATATATCAATAGAATAATAATTACTTATTCCATTTTGTCTAAAATAATTTGTAAATACTCCTATACCTGGACCTATTTCAAATACTGTTGTTAGTTTAGATTTTTTAAATAATTTTTTAATTATTTTATCTAACGTATAAAGCCTTGCTTTATACAGATATTCATTATATTCTCTTCCTAATCCTATATAGCCAACACCCTCTATATCAAATTTATTATTCAATCTATCATTCCAATATTGTTTATAATCAAACTTTTGTTGTACTATTTTACTGCTAATTTCTATATTCTTAATTATTTGTTTTATCTTATCTATTTGTAAGTCATTTCTGTAATTATCTTGAATAAAATTTCTATATTCTCTAGAATCATATTTTTCTTCTGTTATCATTTTTACTGCTTCATCAACAGAATTAAATATATATTTTTTATCATAATGATCTTTTAAACCTTCGCAATTATGGAGTATAGGCTTTATGCCACTTGCCATAGCTTCTGCTGCAGCAAAACATAATCCTTCATCAATACTTGATATGACCATATACTCTATTTTTTTTAACCACTCAATCTTTTTCTTTTCATTCTGCCATCCGTCAAAAACTACACTTTTATCAAGTTTATATTCTTTTATAAAATATTGAAAATATGCTAATGTCCTTAAATCTTGAAATTGACCTGCTATATATAACTTATATCTTGAATCAATATTATGCAATTTTTTAAATATATCAAGAGTCAATGATATATTCTTTTTAAAATTTATATATCCTAGATATCCCAAATTATAACCTTTCGTTTTTATATTTAATGGATATCTATCCATGTTGATTCCACAAAATACTGTATGTATTCTTAAATTTCCCTTATTTATATCTTTTGTATTTTTTTCAAACATTCTTCTAATATGCGGAGCTACAATAATCAAATCATCAACATTTTTCCAATTTGGCCTCATAATAAAATCAGAATACACTTCATATCCATGTATTCTACATATTATCTTCTTCTCTTTAGCAGCCGGCAGTTTACTTCCATAATCTACAAGTTCATCGCACCATTCAAACCAGCATACATCTGCCAACTTCATCCATGTATCTATTTGATTGTAATCAGTAACTACAATCTTTCTTATTATATACTCATCAGATAATCCGTTTATAATATCATCTAAAAAACTATCCATTCCTTGTTTTACAAAAAATACAAACTTAAGTTTTAGACTACTAATTGGTTGTGTACGTTCGCCTTCTATCTTATTAGCTGCACCATTTATTTGTTCATTATCCTTTAATTGATTTTTTACTAAGTTAGCCTTACTATCCATTATCTATTTACCCCCTTTAGAGATTCTACATTTTACAATTTATACTCAAATCTTTTCAGTGATAATTCTTACTTAATATACATCATACTAAATTATATTTTCATACTATAAAATTTATGTGAAATAATTTTTTATCTGATGGCTACCTACTGACACTCCCACTAAGTAAGATTCATTGATAAATTTGCATCAAATACATTTACCTTAAATAACTAAAAAAATAGCACACTAAAAATATTCTTTTTCAAGATATTATTGACATGCTATTTTTTTAGTTATTTTTTTGTAATAAATTACATTTATTCAGCAGCTAGATAATCTTCAAACTGGCTATTATAAAGGTTAGCATAAAATCCTTTCTTTTTCAAAAGTTCTTCATGATTTCCCTGTTCTACAATATCTCCATTATTCATTACAAGAATTAAATCTGCATCACGAATTGTAGATAACCTGTGCGCAATAATAAAACTAGTGCGGTCTTTCATAAGATTATCCATTGCCCTTTTTATTCTAACTTCTGTACGGGTGTCTACAGAACTAGTTGCCTCATCCAAAATAAGGACTTTAGGATTTGCAAGTATAGCCCTTGCGATTGTTAAAAGCTGCTTTTGGCCTTGGGATACATTAGAAGCTTCTTCATTTAAAATCATATTGTATCCACCTGGCAGAGTGCGCACAAAACTATCTACATGGGCTGCCTTTGCTGCAATTTTAACCTCTTCATCCGAAGCATCAAGTCTTCCATATCGTATATTTTCCATTATGCTTCCATTATAAAGCCATGTATCCTGAAGCACCATTCCAAATATAGATCTCAAGTCATTTCGATTGAAATCTCTTATATCATGTCCATCTACTAAAATAGCTCCACTATTTATATCATAAAATCTCATTAAAAGTTTTACCATAGTAGTTTTTCCTGCACCTGTTGGTCCTACAATTGCAACTTTTTCACCTGGCTCTATTTTAGCTGAAAAGTCATTGATTATGACTTTGTCAGAATTATATCCAAAGTGAACATTTTTAAATTCTATGCATCCTTCAATGTTTTCAACCTTTACAGGATTGCAAGTTTCAGGAACTGCCTCTTCCTCCTCTAAAAATTCAAATACACGTTTTGCTGATGCAGCCGTCTGCTGGAGTATGTTTGATATATTTGCTATTTGCGTAATTGGCTGTGTAAAAGACCTTACATATTGTATAAAAGCTTGAATATCTCCTACCTCAATAGTCTTCTTTACAGCAAGCCATCCTCCAAGTACACATACGCCTACATATCCAAGGTTACTTACAAAATTCATAATTGGCATTATCATACCTGACAAAAACTGTGATTTCCATGCAGATTTATATAAAGTATTATTCAGTTTATCAAATTTTTCAATGCTATCTTCTTCACCATTGAAAGCTCTCATAACTATATGTCCACCATACATTTCCTCTACATGCCCATTTACATGACCCAGGTAGTCCTGCTGCTCTTTAAAATATTTCTGAGATTGCTTGATTATAAGCATCATAATTCCCATAGATAGTGGAATTATGCAAAGTGCTACTAGTGTCATAGTAAAGCTTATGCTCAGCATCATTATAAGTACCCCTATTACAGTCGTAATTGGAGTAATTATCTGGGTCAAGCTCTGATTTAGAGTCTGACTCACCGTATCTACATCATTGGTAACACGGGACAATACTTCCCCGTGATTTGTTCCATCAAAATATTTAAGAGGCAATTTATTTATTTTCTGTGAAATTTCTTTTCGCATCTTGTAGCTTACTTTCATGGAAACCCCAGACATAAGCCATCCTTGAATATAACTAAAAAGTGTGCTTAATGCATATAATCCTGCAAGTATTACTAATATTCTAGCTATATAATCAAAGTCTATTCCAAAGCCTGAGCCTGAAATTTTACCCATAATTTCCTCAAAGAGCTTAGTTGTAGCCTTACCCAATATCTTAGGTCCCACTATGGAAAACAGAGCACTTGCAGCTGCAAATATAAATACTATAATAACAGCTAATTTATATTCATTAATATATGACATGAGCTTTTTCATAGTACCTTTAAAATCATTTGCCTTTTCGCCGCCCTGTATCATACCACCAGGTCCATGCTGATGTACTTTTTGTCTTTTTGTCTTATATTTATCACTCATGCCAATTCCTCCTTTGAAAGCTGTGAAAGAGCAATCTCACTATAAGTTTCACAATTTTTCATAAGCTCCTCATGAGTACCTATTCCTACTACATTACCATCATCGAGGACTATTATTTGATCTGCATCCATAATTGTAGAAATACGCTGTGCCACAATAAGGAATGTACTTGAAGTAGTCTCTTTTCTAAGTGCCATTCTAAGGGCAGCATCCGTTTTAAAATCAAGAGCAGAAAAACTATCATCAAACACATAAATTTCAGGTTTCTTTACAAGAGCACGGGCAATAGAAAGTCTCTGTTTCTGACCTCCAGATACATTTGAGCCTCCCTCAGAAATTTCACTTTTAATTCCCTTAGTTTTTTCATTTATAAATTCTTCAGACTGAGAAACTTCTACAACATGATTTATACCATCACAGCCTACATTTTTATCTCCATATTTAATGTTAGATTCAATTGTCCCACTAAATAAATATCCTCTTTGTGGTACATATCCAATTTTATCCCGAAGTTCATGTTGAGTTATTTTCTTTACATTTACTCCATCTACACACACTTCACCAGCTGTTACATCATAAAAACGCATAATCAAATTTACAAGAGTTGTCTTTCCAGAACCTGTAGAACCTATAAATGCCGTTGTTTTTCCAGTAAGAGCTTTAAAACTTACATTCTTTAATGCATCTTCACCTGCTCCAGGATATCTAAAAGATACATTGTTAAATTCAACAAGTCCCTGTATATTTTCTTCAAAATGTATTGTATCTTTTGGATCTACAATTGAAATATCAGTTTCTAAAACTTCATCAATACGTCCTGCAGAAACAGATGCCCTTGGTATTAAAATAAACATCATAGCAAGCATTAAAAATGCCATAATTATCTGCATTGCATACTGCATAAATGCCATCATATCTCCTACCTGCATATTTGAATTTGCAACTTCATGTGAACCAACCCATACTATGAGCAGTGTAATTCCATTCATTACAAACATCATTATAGGCATCATGGACACCATCACACGATTTACAAACAAATTTGTCTTTGTCACATCTCTATTTGCCTTGTCAAAACGCTCTTCTTCAAATTTTTGTGTATTAAAAGCCCTTATTACCATCATTCCAGAAAGATTTTCACGAGTTACAAGGTTTAGTTTATCTATAAGCTTTTGTATAATTTTAAACTTTGGGAAAGCTACTGCAAATACTACAAGTATCAACCCTAAAAGCACTATAACTGCAAGTGCAATAATCCAGGACATGGATTTACTTTTTCCCATAGCTCTTATTACACCACCAACTCCCATAATCGGTGCATAAAATACCATTCTTATCATAATAACCATGAGCATTTGTATTTGTGTAATATCATTTGTACTCCTTGTTATAAGAGATGCTGTTGAAAATTTATCAAATTCTGCATTTGAAAAGTTCTCAACTTTTTCAAATACATTTTTACGTAAATTTCTGGCAAATCCTGCTGCAGTTCTTGCTGCTAAAAATCCAACTGCAACGGTACACATACCTCCAAGAAGTGATATAAAAAGCATAGTTACTCCAACATTTATTATATATTTGCTCTGGATTTTATCCGTATTCATTCCAAGTGCCTTGTATTCTGCTTTAATTTTAGAGGCAGTCAATTGGACAACCATATTATCATCCAAACTAGACGTTTTCTTGTTTATGTCTTCAATTATTTTTAAACGCTGCTTATCTGGCATTTTAGAAATCATATCAAATAAATCTGCACTAGCCGGTATTTTCATGCCATTAAATGAAATCATCCCATTTTTCGCACTGGACTTAATCTGTTCAACACCTGAAGCATCTATTATGGATCTTCCCATTATAGAACTTAATTTGTTCATTTCATTTTTATCAACATCCTTAAGCACAAAAATGGGTTCATTTTTGAGGTTTGGATATTTTTCTAAATATCTATAATAGTCTGAGTTTGATTTATCAACAGGAACATAACTTTTAGAAACTTCCTCTAAATCGTTTTTATTCATAAATATTTTTATCTTTTTCATTTGGCTTTCTCTTATTGCCTGAGGTACAGAATTTACGATACCACCCTGCTGTATACCTTTATTTACAATATTAGATGTGTAATCTGGAAGGGCAAGGTCACACATTGCCTGTACAAACAAAAGGATTATAGCTGCAATAATTAATCCTATAAAAGGTTTTAAATACTTTATTAATTTAATCATATTATTGTATATTCTCCTTACATAAATTGAATAACTCAACTTTCGAAGTTTTAAAACTTTGCGAAACAATTTTTTTAGTTGAGAATTGAGAGTGGAAAGTGGAGAGTTAATGTGGATTTTTTCCGTTACACTACAAAAAATCTTTGATTAAATTTTTGACAACTCGTTTCGCTAAGGCGAAACATTGCTGGTTCATATAAATTTAAAGATTTTTTGCGATAGCTAAAAATCAACCTTTACTCTCAACTCTCAATTTTCAACTCTCAACTCAAAAAGCTTTGTTTCGCAAAGTTTTTATATTAAGTCAAAATTTTATATGTACAAAAGTTGAGTACTATTATTTTATTTTAAATTACTTCTTCTTACTAACTAAATTTTTTAATATATGAAGTCCATTAAGTATACTGTCAATTTCCTCTGGAGAAGCTTTACTCATCATATTCTCAAATTCTTGTTCAACTTTTTTAAAATTTCCCTGGAATCCATTTTTAAACTTATCAGTTACATCTACATAAACTACTCTTCTATCCTCATCACTTCTAGTCCTTTTTATTAGTCCTTGCTTTTCTAATCTATCTACAATTCCAGACACAGTGCTATTTGATAATCCCATTTTCTTACTCAAATCACTTATTTTCATCTCACCATATCTGCATAATATTTTGTATCGAAATCTTTCGTATGCTAACCTTTGTGTGTAAGATATTTTACTACTAATACTTTTTTTTATCAATATCTTTTTTATTATATTATTGTTAACAAAAATTAGAGGTATTTACTAAAAAGTAAATACCTCTCTGTAATATCATGAATACTTCAACTATTAATTTATCTCCAAACTTAACATAATAATTGAGTGTTATGGTGTAGGTGTATCAGTTGTTGTAAAACAATCTTTAACAATCCCTAACAAGACGAATATTTCCCATGTTTTGACAAAGGCTAACGCATAATAGTCTTTCTATTTCAGCAATAATCTTTACTTCAATTTTAAGATATTGGATAAATTTCGTTTTATCTTTTATTTCTATAATATTAGTTCCGCTAATTTTTTCAATTTGACATTCCAATGAATCTTTATCAATACTTAGGCCTGGGCAATTTGGGTGTATATTTTTTAAATCTTCACAAAAAGGTTTATTGAAAATAAACTCTTTGGTTACCCTAAAGAAATGTTCCATAGGTTTTTGTTTACATCCTACCTTTATTTTAAAATCTTCGCATATTGCAAAAGTAATTTTTCCTTTTAACTTATGCTTTTTAGTTCCACAAGGATCTTCCACACATTCAAAATCACCGCATTCTAACACACAAATTTTAATGCGTGCATTATTAGTATCAAAAGTTGCATTAGTTAAATCTATTCCAGTGTCAACCGTTCTCATATCTTCAAAATTAAATATTTCGTCAGCAAATATTACTTTAGCTTTTATTACTTCACAATGTCCCATAAACTTGACCTCCCTAGTACATTTTTTTATTATCAAAGGTTACAAACAATATCTTAGAGCTAGTCTGCTCCGTTCAACTTGTGTAAATAACTTTATTAAAATTTATCCTTAACTACAAGTTAATAAATTCCTTACTAATATATAGTTATGTTAGATTTTAAAGTTTTGACACATTACAATCTATATGTTGAATAACTTATTATAAGTAACCAAAAGCAACAAATTTCCATATACATATATTAGTAATGTAATACTATACCTAACTAGGGGGGGAAAAAAAAATGAATAGTGAAATGTGTGATTCAAAAAAATACGTTATCCCATTAACTCCATCCTGTGATTTTGGTAAAAATGGCCCTATAGAAATTATTATAAACAATTACTGCTGTGAATCATGTAAACACTTCAAAAAACGCCATAAAAGACACCATAAAAGACACCATAAAAGATGTCATAAAGAACTACATGAAAAAAACAATAATGAATGTGATAAATCTAATACTCCCTAAATTTTATACTGTTAAGTGATTTAAATTTCATATTGACTACGACTGCTTCCTTCCATAATTTGTTTCAGAAATTAAGCAGCTTTCTATTTTTGTGAAAAAATAATTTTGAATTGAGCTGCTTGTTTTTTGAAGATCAGTTTTCGAATAAAATCTGCTGTATGTAAAAAATTTAAACCTACTCTGCTTAACTCTAGAGTTGACTAAAAAGGAACTTTAATGCCAGTACCATAAAGGAAAAATAGTGTACTGACATAACATATATACATACTATTGTGCATAATAAAATCTCCTTGTATTTGGTTCCTGGACAAAACCATTAAAATACAAGGAGGTCCTTTTTTAAGTTTTAAATCTTAAATTTTTCAATTGTACTATTTAAAGTCTCAACTAATTCTGCTTGGCTTTCCATACTTTTACCAACTTGAGCCATTTTCTCTGTTGCATTATTTATATCATTTCGAATTTCATTGGTACTTTCCGAAGACTTTTGCACAACTTCCGACATACCACTAATAGCCTTTGTAATCTCATTTACTGTAGCTGCTATTTCTTCAGTCATAGAAGCCACTTGTTCTATATTATTAGCTGTAAATTTAGAATTTTCATAATATTGTTGTCCTGTACTCAAATAGTTATCCAATTGTATATTTACGCTTTTATCAATAAATTGCAGCAAATTATGGCTAGTTTTTGAAAGATTCTCAAAAACTTGCTGAACCTTTAATACTGTACTTTGAATTGTAGAAACTGTTTCAGAAGACTGTTCTGCTAAACTTCTCACTTCTTCAGCAACTACAGCAAATCCTTTTCCCTGCTCACCAGCCCTCTGTGCTTCAATAGCTGCATTTAATGCTAATAAGTTAGTTTGATCTGCAATACTTTCTATTACATCCGCCATTTCTTTTATTTGTAAAACTACTTTTCCATCATCTATAGCTTTTAATATCTTTTTCTCCTCATCCTTATAGACATTTTTACATTCGTTTATGGCACTTTGAGCATTTTGTTGAATAGAGAGAGCATTTTGCTGAGATTTACTTGCAGTTTTATTTTCATTTTCAGTCTTATTTGTAAGCTGTACTGTACTGGAATCTATCTCTTCTATGGATGCAGTAATTTCTTCCACAGAAGCAGTTGTTTCCTGAGATCCATCTGCTATACGATTTATGGAATTATTTATATTTTCAAATTTTGATGTCATTTCCTGAACCGTTGCAGAAAGCTGCTGACTTGAAGCATTAATATTTTTAAAATTTGCAACTATTACTTTAACTAGTGACTTTACATTTTCCTGAGCTTTATTTAAGGAATTAGCTGTATCTGCAAATTCATCCCGCCTGTTTATTTTTATAGGAGTAGTAAAATCACATACAGATAACCTTTTAGCAAATACCTGTATTTTAAAAAGCGGATTACATATGTATTTTGCAATGAATATTCCACAAATCACTGCAGCTGCTAACATAATTATAAGAACTATAAGACTTATGAATTCGCTCTTATTTAAATCCTGTGCATAATCACTTTGTGGAAGAATGGTCACAACTATCCATCCTGTTGCTTTGGATTGGCTAAATCCAATTACTTGAGCTTTTTTCCCTAAGCCACACTTAAAGTTACCATTTTTCTCATCTATAATTTTTTGTCCATCCGCAACTTCATTTTTTATACTGTGCATTATGTTGCTATTATTGGAATCCGCAATTATTGTCCCATCATCTAAAGCAAGTATTGCATATCCAGTTTTGCCAACCTTGGTTGTAGTTAACTTCTTTTGCAAAGAAGTCAAATCAACATCTGCAGCCACAGCACCCTGTTTTCCACTACTAAAAGTTACTTTCTTTGCTATAGTTATAATAATTTTACCTGTAGCTGCATCTTTATAGGGCTTGGTTAAAAATACTTGTCCATCTGCAGCCATAGTATCTTTATACCACTGCCTGCTAGTTGGATCATAACCTTCTGGCAGCTTAACACTCTCTGGATATATTAACATCTGTTTTGTTTCATTTGCTGCATAGCACTGCATTATATCTTTATTACTCTCATTTATGCTCCTAAGAGCATTCATTACATCAGCTTTATTTTCACCTATTATATTATTATTAATTGATAGAGACTGTATATTCTGTTTTAAAGAATTGTGATACAAATCAATAAATGAAGCTTTCTCATTTGCTATTTGACTAGTTAATTGGTAGGCCTTGTTACCTACAAGTTTTGTTTCCATATAAAAAGATAAAAATGATATTACTAATAATGGCACTATAACAAAAAGTATCAATATTCCCACCAATTTATGCTGTAATGAAATCTTTCTTACCATAAATGTCACTCTCCCTTATTCGTAGTCATAATTATTAACAATAATACATATATGTATATAATTGTTAACATTATTGTTAATATTATTGTTAATAATAACATTATTCGTTAAAAAAATCTATAAATATTTTAAATTATGAAAGTTTTCATTGCATTACACTTCATTTATATTTAATAACCATATTTTTAATCACTTGATAATTATGTAATTCATTTTCTATATTATTTAAATTTTATGTTAATTTTTGTTTCATTTTACGGTACAATAAATTTATACTAGAAAATTTATAGAAATGGAACATATTATGTTGAATATACATCTGGTTAAGGATAAAATAATAAGGTATGAATAAAATATTTTCATTAGACTAAATTTTAAATACTATATCGAAAGTGAGAAACTATATGTTAATAAATTTGTTTAGAGGACTACTTATAGGATTAATAACAGGTATGCCATTAGGCCCTATCGGTGCAGTTTGCCTTAAAAACACTATTACTTTTGGGCGTAAATATGGTCTGATTTCCGGTCTTGGTTCAGCAGTGGCAGATAGTATTTATGCAACAGTTGCAGCTCTAGGTTTTATGTTAATAGAAAAATTCCTTCTTGTTCATAAATTATATTTTCATATAATAGGAGGGATTATATTAATTTGTTTTGGTATCTATTCTTTTGTTAAAAAAAGTCCCAGCAAAGATGTGGATAAATCAGGGAATATAGAATCTTATTCATCTAGTAGTTCTCTGTTTAAAGCTTTTATATCAACACTTTTACTTGCACTGGCAAATCCAGTAACAATTTTTTCATTTATTGCTGTATTTACAGGAATTCGTTTGGCCCATATTGGACAGGGATTAAACCATAAAGTATTTTTGATAACAGGAGTATTTATAGGAAGTATGTTGTGGTGGATTATATTAGTATTCGCTGCAGGTAAATTTAACCATAAGCTTAGTATAAAAAATATAAAACTTATAGATAAAATTTTAAGTTCCATAATAATCTTTTCAGGAGTTTTAATAATTTTAGGAGTCTTTAAATATTCCATTCCTATAAATCCACATTTTATATTACACTCGAAAATATTTAAAATGTTTTTAAATATTAAATATAACATATCAGCACATGGATAAAAGTGGAGAATAAAAATACGTTCTCCACTTCATAAATTTTAAAAATTAAACAAGCAGTTTTTTACTTACATTTTTCTATTGCAACATTTACTTGAAACTTAAGACCATCTAAAATCATTTCTACACATATAGTCTTATCTGCATTTGATGAAGCTTTAAAATTTCCATACATTAACGTAGGGGTTGATATATCTATTCTAATACCTTCATTTGAAAATGATGTGGATGCATTGGCAGTAAGCATATTTGTAAGCTCTTCAATTGCACTTTGTGCCATTTCATCCAATTCTTTGACTGGAGCTCCCATCATCATCTTAGAGGCTATAGCTTTTGCATCCTCTATAGTAGTTTCATATATGATATTTCCTTTCAAATCCCCTACAATTCCAATAATAACTAAGACTCCAAGACTTTGTATAGTCTTTCCCCTAAGACTAATCTTTCCTCTTTTTATATCATTTATTCCAAGTTCAGGCATGACATTTAAAAATGCATCAAAAAATGGATTTATATATTTGACATCCATTCTCCAGACCTCCTTTGAAATCCTACATTTACATAGATCTCACCAAATTCAGTATTAGCTACAGAAGATGTAGTTGTATCTAATTCCGCTTTAGATATATTTATGGAATTTCCATAAAATATACTTGGAGGTGCTACACGCAGTCCTAACAATTTATCTTTTCTATTGAGTACAGAGGATGCGTTTCCTGCTACCATGTTGCAAATTTCTCCCATAATGTTTAACATTTCCTCTGCATCTTTAGACTTTCTCCTTAATGCAAATTCAGAAAGTTTCTCTGCAGTATCATAAGACATATCTAGTAACATTCTTCCTGAATACTTACCTATAATACCCATAACAATTGATATTCCCCTAGACACTAACTCTATGTCAGAACTACTTTCTTCGCCAAACTTTGGGACTGTTTTCATTAATTTATTAAAAACATCCATAAAGGATTCTTTGTAAACCTTATAATAAACTTCATCAAGTTTTTTAAACAATTCATCATCCGCCATTATTCTATTTATCAATAAGGTAAGTTCTTCAGGATCAACAGGCTTTTGAATATATCCACAAGCATGATTTTTTTTGGCTTTTTTAACTATTTCATCATCCATCATGGAACTTACTATTATAACATTTATGTTTGGATCTATGGAATGAATTGCTTTAGTACATTCAATACCATCTGTCCCAGGTATAGTCATATCCATGGTTACAATATCTGGTCTTAATTTACCTACAACTTCAATGGTCTCCTCAAGAGAAGTAGCTTCACCAACGACATCAAATCCGTTATCAGTAAGCATATCTCTAAGTAACGCAATGGAAAAAGGTGAATCATCCACAACTACTATTTTAACATCTTTCATAATGCCACCAACTTTCATAATTTAAATAGTATTTCTTTATGTTTATATTTTAGATAATCGACTTATTTATAATTATATTAACATATTTTATACAATATTTACAAAAAAATTTTCATATATGTTCAATTTACTCATAGTAATTTATTGACATTTAATGTTATGTGAAATTTCATAAAAATTCATATAAATAAATTTCAAGCAATACTTTTTTTGCAAATTTATTTATATTCTTCAATAGAAAAGTAGAGTTTTTATTTCAAATCTCTTTAAAACATAGTAGCTTGTACATTTAATATGAAAATTCATTAAATTCTGAATTTTAATTTTACAATATAAAAATCTTTTAATTTTAGCCATAATTTTAATTGACATTTCATTTTTATGAGTATATAATAATAAAAACGAAAGGGGTTGGTAGCTTTGAATAAACTAAAAGATAAGGAATCAATATTAATAACTTCTGATGTTATTGAAGAATGTCTATCTGAATCTCTAGATATTATTGAAAAAGAAACTGCATCACATAATAAAAGTAAAAAACAAGTGAAATAACTTTGTATACCCTATTCTATTTTTATTTTAAAAATAGAATAGACTATACAAGGTTTATCCTTACTACATATAACTACCAAATGAATACTTTCATATAATCAATTTTCAATTCAACTTTAACCTTTCTTTTCTCATTTTATTTACCCTGCAAATAATTAACTCAACTTTAGCAGTTTAAAAACTTTGCGAAGTAATATTTTTAAACAACAAAGTTCAAAGTTCAAATATCAAATAAGGATAATTTTCTTCCTAACGTCCGAAAATATTAAAATTATAGATTTCCTGAGGTATGAGGGAAATCATCTTTATCTGTTCTTTGTTATTTGAACTTTGTTCTTTTCAAAAGCTTTGCTTCGCAATATTTTTATGTTAAGTCAAAATTTTATATGTGTGAAAGTTGAATAATTAATATAAACTGTCATAATATTATCTAGGACGCTATATAAATAAAGTAAATAAATTATATCTAAAGTAGGACAGTTTATGTATTGTAATAAAAAAACTTATGTTATTAATTTTCTAGATTTACTCGCCTTAACTGATGATATTCCTATAAAAAACTATGTAGATTACATTAACCTTACTAAAATTAAAGATAGCTACATACAATCCTTAATAAATGAAATAAAATCAAAAAATAACCTTATTTCATATACTGAGGAAGTAAATTCAAATTTAACTGATAAAGTAAACGAACTGGAAAACTCTATTGATAAATATGAAAATAAGATCCATGGTCTTAAAATCAACCAAATCTCAGTAAGACAAGAAAAATTCAAAATTATTTACGATTATGAAAAAAAAATAAGTAACTTAAGATATGAAAAAGATACTTTGCATAAAGAGATGGATAAAAAAATCAACTCCTTGTTAAAAATAATAAAAGAAAAAGAACACATGCTATCTAGATTACATGAATTACTATATAACATAATACAACAACTATAGACATAAACAGAGTTCTTAGCATCAGACGAAGTTTTAACTTCACCTGATGCTTATTAACAGGCTTCTAAGTGCTTCAGCACTTAGAAGGCGTTATCCTTTAGGGGAAATCGTTATCCAGGGACGTAGCCACTCACAACGTACGCTTGGAGAAGTGGGAGTATTAGAGTGGGTGGTTATCGGATAAATAGCATTAAAAAAGGGACTTCTGTATCCAGAAATCATCTTTTTTAATATTTTACAATTTAAGGTTATTTTACCACCTTGTACTTATATAATTCTTTTACAAAGCGATCAACCATGTTATCGTAATTATAATTAGCATAGCATCGTTTCTGTCCAAGTTTAGCTATTTTATCTCTTGATTCTGCATCCTTTAAATAGGTGTCTACTAACCTTAAAGTAGTTTCAGCATCATCGCTCCATACTAGATGCACTCCATTTGTAAAATTGTATTCCAGCGCTTTTGCATATTGAGAAAGATAAAACCCCTGACAGCCAAGCACTTCAAAAGTACGCATACTCATCATAGTTTTTGAATTTGTTACAGAATGAATTCCCAGTACAATTTTAGCAGTGGCGCAGGCATCTGGTACCTCATTATAATAGCAGTATCCTCCATAAAATTTCTCATCCGGCAGTACATAAGGATATCCTTCCTCAAACCAGTTGCAGCCAAATACCTTTATATTATAGTTTCTCTCTATTAGTGGATTTAAAATCTTATAAATTCCTTTAGTACGCTGATCATATTTATAATTATTACCTATAAATATGATGTCATAGTCGTATTTAGGGTTATACTTTCCCTTATAATGGTATCTTTTATTGCAAGCAAAGGGAGCAAAAGACACATTTATTCCTAGCTTTTTATAGAAAGGTATACATTCCACAGCAGGTGTAAGCAGTAATGCTGCATTTTTCCCATTCTCTATTGAATAAGTGAAAAATTCAATAGGATCATCTATAGCCCAATATACATAAGGCACATTAAGTTTGTTTAGGCAAAAAATTACTTTGTTAAAGTTCTTTTTAATGGTTGTCCCAGGATTTAAAAACAAATCTGGTTTATATTCCTTAATTTCCTCTATAAATGGCAGCATAGAACCTTCATTAATACTTTTATATAGCTGCGTATGTCTAACATCTATACCATAATTTTGTAGAGCTTCTGTAAATCCATATTTTAAAAAAGGTCCATCTTCTGAAACTAATATTTTCATCACATATTCTCCTTGCATATTTTAATAAAACAAGTAATATTTTTGAATATTATTGGTGCCTTTTTACTTTTACACTGTTACAATACTAATAAAATTAGGGGTATTTAAAAAACTTTTAACATACTCTTCAAATAAACATTTTTGGCTTATTCTCCAAGTATGATCATTTAAATTTTTATTTCTCATATAAACATAATTATACTTATCAGCAGAAAACATTTTTATTCCAGCTTTAAGGCAATCCTCTAAAAAGAAATTATCTTCTCCAACAGTTACGTTTTTAAATTTTACTTTTTCAAATATCTTTTTTTTAAATAATATAGTACCTCCTGCCACAGTACGTGTAAACTGGTTTTCAAAGTTTGGTAAAAAAATACCTAGTTCATTATTTTCTTTAAAATATATAAAACGAGAACATTTTCCCGTAATTTGAGCGTCTGTATACTTAAATACGTTCATAAGGTCTGTAAGGTAATTCACTCCATAATAATCGTCATCATCCATTTTAGATATATGATCATACTTTGATTTCTCTATTCCATAATTTAAACATTCTCCTAACGTGCAGTTCTCATCTACTTGAAATATTCTTATCTCTTTTAAAGATCTAGCTTTTGCTTCATAATCTTTTATATCCAAATTGTTGTTATTTAAAACTATTATTAATTCCTTGTTCTTATAATTTAGTCTCACATAATTAAGAAATATATTATCTATATTTTGAAGTTTATTTGTAGGCGTGATAATAGAAACCCCCGGCTGGAAAGTTTTACTCAACTTTTCTCTAATAGACTTTACTAATATCTTTTCCATTGCTATTTTTTGTAACATACTTACCTCCCATAAAAAATTCAAATTTGTATAAAAATAATATATTTATGAACATAATTATGTTTATACGAGTTATCTAACTCTATGCTATAATGAAGGGAATATAATATTTAGTATTAATAACTTTTTCGCAGTAAGATTCCATGATCTCCTCATCGCCTATTTTCCAAGTATGTTCATCTAAGTTCTTGTTTCTAACATAGACATAATTATATTTGTCAGCAGAAAATATCTTTATACCAATGTTACTGCAATCTTCGAAAAAAGAAATATCCGTTCCAGCACCATATAAGCATCTAAATTTAATTTTATTAAATATTTCTTTTTTAAAAGTTATAGTACCCCCTGCTACACCAGGCACATACTTATTTTCAAAGTGCGGTGAAAAAATAGCTAACAAGCTGCTTTCTTTAAAATATATAAAGCGCGAAAATTTTCCTGTAACCTGGGTATCTGTATATTTAAATACATTCATAAGATCTGTAAAGTAATTAACTCCATAATAATCGTCATCATCCATTTTAGATATATAATCATACTTTGATTGTTCTATTCCAAAATTTAAACATTCTCCAAGAGTACAGCTTTCATCCAATTGGAATACCCGTACATTATTTAGGCGCCAAAATTTAATTTTATAACTCTCTATTTTTAACTTATTGTCATTTAATATTATTATTAACTCCATACATGGGTACTTAAGCCTTCTATAATTAGAAAATATATTATCCTTACATTGAAGTTTATTAGTAACTACAATAATAGAGACTCCTTCTTTAGGGTCTTTACTGTATTTTTGTCTAATCTTTTTAACCCAGGACCTATCTTCAAATACTTTTTCCACTGCACCTCATCTCCTCTTATAAAATAAAATTTCTAATATAATATATTCAATTAAATATCTATAGTGCAAAACTTTTACTAACTAATTCAATTTTCATGCATAGTTTAATAGTGGAAGCTTTATAAAAGGAGTGTACATTAGTGAAAGAAAAAATTTCATATAACGATAAAGTAGATGTTTCTATAATCATCCCCTGCAAAAATGAAGCAATTAACTTAAAATGGACATTGGACTCCATTTTAAAATCTAACAATTTTCTTAGCTTTGAAATCATAGTAGTAGATGATGCTTCTAGTGACTCAAGCACTCAATTTTTAAGTTCAAATTTAAACAAATCCATCTATAAAGATGTTCTTTTAACTAAAACAGATAATGTAGGAGCAGCCCAGGCAAGAAATGCTGGTGCAAAAATAGCTAATGGCAAATTTTTGTTTTTCTGTGACGCTCATATAAAAGTTCCTGACCACTGGCTAGACAATCTAGTGAGTACCCTAAAGGTTTCTAATTGTGATCTAGCAGCACCTTGTATCTTAGACATACATAACAATTTAACATCTGGTTATGGTATGACATGGAGTAGTAATCTTGAACCTAGATGGTTAGAATCAAATCCAATTTTCATAACTGAAATTCCATTTGCCTGCGGCTGTGCTTTTGTTATAACTAAAAAAGTCTTTGATAAAATACATGGTTTTGATAAAACTTTTAAAGTTTACGGTAGTGAAGATTTTGAAATATGTTTAAAGGCATGGCTTTATGGTTATAAAATTACAATTAATCCAAATGTGAAAGTCAGCCATCTTTTTAAACAAAAACATTCTTATGAAATAACCTATTCAAATTTAATTTATAACCTGCTGTGTCTTTGTTATTTTCACTTTAAGAAAGAAAGGATTATTAAAACAATTGAACTTTTAAAAAGTAAATACTATTTTTATAGTGCTTCAAAAAATATAAAATCAAATATAGATTTAATTTATGCCCATAGAAAACTATATTTTGAAGAACGTAAATATGAAGATGATTTCTTTTTTAAAAAATTTAGCATTGATTTTTAAGCCTAAAAAGCAAGACCTATAACTTGATTGTCTATAGGTCTTTTCATTTATATTGTTACAAATTCAGTAAAATCTCTAGTAGCCAAAAAATATTTACTACAATACTTCATAAGTTCTTTTGTACTTATTTTCCAAGTGTGTTCATTTAAATTTTCATGTTTAATATAAACATAATTAAACTTATCGGAAGAAAACATCCTTATTCCACAGGAATTACAGTCCCTTAAAAAATTAGTATCTTCTGAGCTATTCAAGTTTTCGAATTTCACCTTTTTTAATATTTCTCTTTTAAATGTTAAAGTACCTCCTGCTATATTTTCATATACATATTTATTTTCATATCCAGGAGAAAGAACTCCAAGTTTATTATAATCTTTAAAATATATAAAAATAGAAGTTTTGCCAATAACCTGTGCATTTGTATATTTAAATGCATTCATTAAATCTATAAGATAATTACTTCCGTAATAATCATCATCATCCATTTTAGATATATAATCATATTTTGATCTTTCCACAGCAAAATTCAAACATTCACCTAGAGTAACCTTTTCATCTACTTGAAATACTTCTACATTTCTTAAATTTCTAGCCCTCATCTTATAACTTTTTATATCTAAATTATTATTATTTAAAACAATTATGAGTTGTTTACATTGATAATTAAATGCTGCATAGTTCATGAATATATTATCCATATACTTATATTTATTAGTAGCAGTTATAACAGACACCCCTAGATTTGAAGTTTTAGTACACTTCTCTCTAATTTTTTTTATCAAATTCTTTTCTGCTGCTATCTTTTCTAACATATATGCCTCCTAAAAAATATAGACATTATATAAAATTGTTTTTTATTCAAATGGCTTATTATAGCATTCTTATTACCATAAAATTTGTCAAGAATCTTTAAAATTTTTTTGTGGTGAAATTTATACGGACTTGGGTGATGATACATATGCCACATATTAGTTGCTATTCTCCCATAAGGTCTACATATGGTGTCCATTGCTCTTTGAAAAGCATCATCTTCCTCTCTCCAGCCTTTAAAATTCTCATCAAATCCTCCGATTTTTTCAAAACATTTACGGGAAACTACATTAATCCCTCCATATATCTCATTACAATCAAGTCTTGAACAACCTGTAAAATCAATATACTTAACAACAAATCTTCAGTACCCATTTTTCAAGTAAAGCCTTTTCATTAACTATCTGCTCTACTATACGTTTTCTTTCTCTATGGAATTAAATTTCTATTATACTATATTCAATTGCGCGGCTATAGTGCGGAACTTTTACTAACTAATTCAATTCTTATGCATATTTTAATATAAGAAAACTTTAAATCAAAAGTTGTTCTACTGGAGGAATTAGTTATGAAAATATCCGTTATAGGCACCGGTTATGTTGGATTAGTAACTGGAACCTGTTTTGCCAATAAAGGTAACTTTGTTGTTTGTGTTGATATTGATAAGGAAAAAATAAAAGCTTTAAAAGAAGGCAATATATCAATTTATGAGCCCGGTTTAGAGAAAATCATTCTAGATAATATGCATAATGATAATTTAAAATTCACAACGGATATTAAACTTGCTGTAAAAAATTCAGATATTATATTTATAGCTGTAGGAACTCCATCTGCCAATGATAACAGTACTGATTTAAGTAATGTATTTTTAGCTGCAAAAAATATAGGTAAATATATTGAAGATTACAAAATTATCGTAAATAAATCTACAGTTCCTGTAGGAACATTTTCTAAAATTAAGGAAATAATAAAAGATGAACTAGCACTTAGAAATATTAAAGCAGACTTTGACGTAGTATCTAATCCTGAATTTTTAAGAGAAGGCAGCGGAATAAATGATTTCATAAACCCAGATAGAGTAATAATAGGATCTTCAAATGACAGTGCAAAACGTATAATGAAAGACTTATACTCAAATATAGTTTCAGAAAATAAAATTATATGTATGTCTAACGCTGCTGCTGAAATGACAAAATACGCTTCCAATGCCATGCTTGCAGCAAGGATATCTTTTATGAATGATATATCCAATCTATGTGATATTTTAGGTGTAAATATAGAAGATGTTAAGCTCGGTATGGGAAGGGACAAAAGAATAGGC
The DNA here is from genome assembly GCA_036720575.1 of Clostridium sp. GTDB lineage: Bacteria > Bacillota > Clostridia > Clostridiales > Clostridiaceae > Clostridium_B. The sequence continues at coordinate 10,645 of DAIMMR010000001.1, read as the reverse complement.
CCTCTATTTTTAAACTGCGGCATAGGCTATGGCGGTTCCTGTTTTCCCAAAGATATAAAATCACTTATAGAAATAGGTAATAAAAATAATTATACTATGCTTTTATTAAAAGCTGTAGAAGAAATAAATAAAAATCAGACAGAAACTTTTATAAAAAAGATAATAAAGTATTTTAACACCTTCAATGAAAATTTAGCTAACAAAACTTTTGCAGTATGGGGATTAGCTTTTAAAAGTGATACTGATGATATCAGGGAATCTCCAGCAATAATTATAATAAATGAACTTTTAAAAAGACATGTCAATATTTTCTGCTACGATCCAAAAGCTATGAAAAAAGCCTTTGATATATTTGGAAACAAAATATATTATGGCAAAGATAAATACTCTATATTAAAAAATGCAGATGCACTTTTAATATTAACTGAATGGACTGAATTTAAAGAAGCAAACTTTAATATTATAAATCCAAATTTAAAAAATAAAATTATATTTGACGGTAAAAATATATACAGCCTAAAATATATGTTAAACAAACCCTTTGATTATATTTCAATGGGTAGACAGCCTATTTATAATTATAGATAAACAGAGTTCTTGGCATCAGATGGAGTTTTGACTCCATCTGATGCTTATTAACAGGTTTCTTAGTGCTTCAAGCACTTAGAAGGCGTTATCCTTTAGGGGAAATCGTTATCCAGGGACGTAGCTGCTCGCAACGTACACTTCGAAAAAAGCAGATGTTCCAATTCTTTGATTTGGTGACAGTCGCTTTCATAGAGTGTGTGGGAGTATTAGAGCAGGTAGTCATCGGATAAACAGAGTTTTTCCCATGTCCATGCATTAATACAATGTCGCCGCCTTTTAGTCTTTTAAATACACGCTCCACTATAGTTTTAGTTGGTGGACTTTTCCAGTCAAAAGGGTCTATGCTCCAGTAAATATTATACATATAACCACAATCATTAGATGCTTTTAATATATATTGACTCCACTCGCCATAAGGAGCTCTAAAAAATGGCTTAGGATTTACTCCTGTAATTCTTTTTATTGCTTTCTCTGCTTTTTCAATACTTTCCTTACTTTCCTCATAATACATTTCATCTGAATGAGAATGTCCATAGGAATGATTTCCAATTTGATGTCCTTTAATTTTACCACCCCAGTTTATACTATGCTCTTTGTATGCTTCGTGTATCACTCCTACTTTTAATTGAATATAGTATAAAAGGTGATTTATTTATGTTTGATGAAAAAATATCTATTATAATACCTTTCAAACCTGATAATGGATACCGAAATAGAAATTGGTCCTGGATAAAAAAAAAATACGAAATTTTAATGCCCCAGGCTGAAATATGTATGGGTTTCTCAAATGATGAGTGTTTTTCAAAAGCAAAAGCAATAAACAGTGCTGCCAAACTTGCAACAAGAGATATATTTGTAATTGCCGATGCCGATATCATAATTGATATAAATGACTTAAAAAAATCCATTGAAGAATTACGTAATTTTGTGTGGATTATACCCTACAGCACTATAAATTATTTAACTGATAAACAAACAACACAGCTTCAAAAGAAAAATTTCAACACCACTATGAATAACATTAATTTTACAGGTTGCTTGAGCTATACCGCAGGATATATAGGTGGAATTAATATAATACCACGTAAATACTTTGAGTATGTAGGTGGATTTGATGAAAGTTTTAAAGGATGGGGATGTGAAGATGATGCCTTTCAAAATTCAGTAGATACCTTATGTGGTCCCCACAATAGACTTGAAAATACAATATGGCATATGTATCATCCTAAAGGATCTAGAGAAAATTACAAGAAAAATTATGCTTTATTTTATAAATACTATGGAAATAGTAAAGTAATCGTAAATAATTATAATGAAAAATTAAATCTTAACAAAAACGAACTATTAAAAAAGGAAACAAAGTCTAAAATAGATGCTTCCATTATTATTTACTGTAAAAATCAGTTAAATACCTTAAAATCAACAATAGACTCTCTAATGAGTTCCCATAACAGAATAAATTATGAAATTATAGTAGTAGACGACAATTCTATAGACGGAAGTGCAGATTTTTTAGAATATAACTTAAATAAAGGATCCTATAATGATATAACTTTGATTAATACTCCTAATATAGGCACTGTAAAAGCCAGAAACTATGCTGCAAAAATTTCTAAAGGAAATTACTTGTTTTTCTGTGATGCTGGTATAAATGTACCAAAATACTGGTTGGACAATCTTCTAGCTATATCTCCAAAATATAAAGCTTCTATAATAGCACCATCCATTTTAACTACCAAAGATAATATTACAAATTACGGTATGACTTTTGATAGTGAACTTACACCTAAATCTTTGATAAATAATCCTAAAATCATAAGTGAAATTCCTTTTGTATACAGTTCTGCTTTTTGTATTAACAGAGCTGTATTTAAAAAGATAAATGGTTTTAACGAATTTTTTGATATTTACGGAAGTGAATATTTTGAATTGTGTCTTAAAGCCTGGCTTTATGGTTATAAAGTAGTAGTGGCACCGGATATAACAGTAAATCGGTATTGTTTAAAAAACTCATATTCCCTTAGCGTAGGTACATCCTATATGATTTTTAATATGTTATGCACTGCTTACTGCCACTTTAAAAAAAGTAGGATTGCTAAAATTGTAGATACTGTAAAAAATAATTATTTCTTTTATACTGCATCAGATAATATAAAATTCAATATAGATTTAATTTTTAAGTGGAGAGAGAAATATTTTAACGAACGCTTACACAGCGATGATTTTTTCTTTGATAAATTTAATATTCCATTTTAAATTATTTCTTAAAATCTATATAGTTGAGAGGAGTGTACATTTAGTGGAAGAAAAAACTTCATATAAAGATAAGGTAGATGTTTCCATAATCGTCCCCTGCAAAAATGAAGCAAATAACTTGAAATGGACATTGAACTCCATTATGAAATCTAAAAATTTTCTTAGCTTCGAAATCATAGTAGTAGATGATGATTCCAATGACTCAAGTACCCAATTTTTAAAGTCAGATTTAAACAAGCCTACCTATAAAGATATTGTTTTAATTAAAACAAATAATATAGGAGCTGCCCGTGCAAGAAATGCCGGTGCAAAAGTAGCTAGAGGGAACTATTTGTTTTTCTGCGATGCCCATGTAAAAGTTCCTGACCACTTACTAGACAATCTAGTGAATACCCTAAAAGTTTCTAATGCCAATATAGCAGCACCTTGCATTTTAGATATGCATAATAATTTAGCAGCTGGCTATGGGCAAACCTGGAATAATAAACTCAATGTTACCTGGATTGTACGTAATCCTGGCATTATCTATGAGATTCCCATTGCCTGCGGATGTGCTTTTTGTATAACCAAAGAGGCTTTTCAAAAAATAAATGGTTTTGACAATTTATTTCAAGTATGGGGAAAAGAAGATGAAGAGATTTGTTTTAAAGCCTGGCTTTATGGATATAAGATTGTAGTTAACCCCGAAGTAAAAGTAAGACATCTTTTCAGGCCAAAACACCCCTATAAAGTTACTTCATCTAATGTTGCTTACAATATGCTTTGTATGGCATATTCTCACTTTAGAAAACAGCGTATACTTAAAACCATAAGCCTTATAAATAGCTATTCTTATTTTCCTATTGTAGTTTCAAATATTAAATCCAACTTAGACTTAATATTTGCCCAAAGAGAAAAATATTTTAAAGAGCGTATACATGATGACGATTTTTTCTTTAAAAAATTCATGATTTCATTTTAAAAAATAAAGGTTATCTCAAAACACTTCTTACGAAATATTTTTGAGATAACCCTTTTAACCCGATGGCTACCATCCGTAACACTTCCATCCTATTTAGCTGGAAGATATTAGAACTCTTGAGTTTCAGCGATTTAGAGTTCTTATGCTGTGCATAACGGCTGCTACGCCCCTGGATAAGTTTTTCTAAGACTCAGATGGAGAAAAGTATTCCTCTTAAGCAAACTTCATCTGAGTCTAAGAATCACTTGATGTAAAGTAAATACTAGCATGTAGGTGTAATTTTACCTGTAATCTCGAATATATTTACTCTAGGACATGAAGAACCTACAGTTCCAAGGTTGTTATAACTTAGATCACTGACTAAAAATTTTATAGTATTTGGATCTATAGTTCCACAGCAAACTACATCCGAATTACAGAAACATACAACATCTGTGCAGCATAGGAAAGCACAATTTCCACTTGGATCTTTAAATCCCAAGCTTGCAAATACCTTAACACTTCCAGTAACTTTTGCTCTGTTGAGTGCTATAGTACATCCATTTGTAAGTGTTGCCGTACACTTGCCACTTCCCTGAGTAACAGTAAATTCAGTACGTTTAGAAACACCAGCATGCACATGTCCAGGTATAAATGTAAAATCAGTAGGAACACTAATTAAGCAACAAAAAGTTCCCGCAGTGCATGATGGACATGGAGTTGGTGGTGTAGTTGGATCACAATTACAGCAAGGATCAGAAACGCTTTGTTGCAAAACCTCTCCTGAACCGGATTCAATTAACCCCACTAGTTCCTTTTTTTCATCTTCACTTAAATCCACCGCTAATTGGCCTTTAGTTATATTATCTATTTCCATCATGATTTCTTCAGCATCTTTCAATTATTATCTCTCCCTTTCAAAGTACTTCTACATTAACATTTTACGTAGCAAATTTTTAATTGTTACAATTTTAAATATTTTTTGTTATAATATTGAAGTCATCAAGCATATTTTATATATAAAGAATAATTCTCCAAGAGGAGTTAGTTTAATGAGATCTAAAGACAAAAAATCTTATATTTTAAAACGCTCTAATGGAGCTATATGGAACATATCTTATAATGAAAATAGAGAAATTGTATATAGAATATTCAAAGAAAATACCTGGCATACTTATAATTTGATTACAAGCAATATTGCTCAAAATTTTTCAGCTATATTACTTCCAAATGATATAATATATGTTTTATATCAGGATATGAAAGGAAATATAAATTTGCTTTCAGAAGATGAAACAAGATGGAATGAACAGCAAATCATTAAAAACAATAAGGGAAAAATGAATGATGTTTACTTTCAAGCTCTCCTAAACCAAAATGAGATTCACATCATCTACAGTGTTTTAAATAAAAAAACAGGTATTACAACTATCTGGCACCAAATTTTAGATAAAAAAAATGACTTATCTTCTTCTAAAATAATAGATACACTAAAATTTAATTATGATATATCTTTTTCCCTTCACACTTCAAAAGATAAAAAAATACTTATTTTATATCAGAAATCAGTAAATAATAGGCATGAGCTTGGCTACAAAATACTCAATCATGAAAGTAAAAATTGGTCCAACTTCTATAGTATAGATTCAAGTACTTTCCCCTATAAATATTATTCTATACTTGAAAGTAAAAATGCAATTCATATACTATATATAAAAAACAGCCAAAATAGAAACAGTTTAATTTATGCTAGTGGTATTGGTGCAAACTTTAAATATAATAAATTGTCAGAAAGTGTAAATATAGACTTCTGTTATATTTTTATAGGATACAATCAAATATGGTGCTCCTGGACACAAGATAATAAAATTTACAGCAGCTTTTCCATGGACAATGGTAGAAGTTTTAGTGATCCTCCCTTTAAGGATTCATTAACTTTCCTAGATATTACAAAATACATTTATAACTCAAATAAGCAAAGTTATCTGGATACTTTTGATTTCAACGAACTGTATACCATAAATAAAAATCCTTTAGAGTATTTGATTATATCTCAAATATTTTCTAGCATTAATGATTATAAAGTCAATCCTTATATGACTTATTTTATGGACGAAATTTCAAAAAAAATCTCTGCATATCAAGAAATACTAAATCAAAAAAATGACTTAATTCTCCAGCTTAAATATTTATTAAAGCAAGAAAAAACCAAATATCTCTCATACAAAAGCAGATGCTATAATATAAATGAGGAATATGACAATTTCAATAAAACAAAGGATTTACTAAATGAAAATATTAACTTTATTCAAAAAAGTTTAATTGAAAAGGAAAACAAAATTAATGAACTGGAAAATGCCACTATTGAAAAAGAAGATGCTATTATTAATCTAAAACTTCAACTAAAAGCTGTTACTTCCCAGCTAAATTTGTATAAATCAAAATCAAATGATTCTCTTTTAAAGAAAATATTTAAAAAATAATACCAGTATTCTAACTTGAAAATAACAAAGTTCAAATAACAAAGAACAGATAAAGATGATTTCCCTCGTACCTCAGGAACTCTATAATTAATAGTTAAGAATGAAGAATTAATAGTTAATGTGGATTTTTTTCCGTTACACTACAAAAAATCTTTGATTAAGCTTTTCACCACTCGTTTTGCTAAAGCGAAACATTGCTGATTTATATAAATTTAAAGATTTTTTGCGACAGCTAAAAATCATCTTTCACTATTAATTCTTCATTATTAATTCTTAACTCGCAAAGCTTTGTTTCATAATTTTTTTATATTAAGTCAAAATTTTATATGTGCGAAAGTTTAGTTAATAAAGTTGAGTTAATACTTATTAAATTTATTACTAATAGTTTCCCAGTAATCAGAATTTTCCAATCCTAATCTCCATATAGAAACTCCACCTAAGTCATAATTATTTACAATATCAAGTTTATATGAAATGCTTGTACTATTTTCAAAATATACAGTGTGGTATATGCCTGAACTATCAGTATAATTGAAGTATGGACTTTTAGCTGCAGAATCCCATTTAACCTGGGCACCCTTTTGTGAGGCCATATTATATGCTTGACTTATGCCATAAGATTTTGCTTTTGCTCCATTTGATGGCCAATCATAAGCATAGGCTGCTAATCCCAATAGTATTTTATCTCTAGGAATAACTGTAATTGCATAATTTATTACATTTTGCACCCATCCTATAGATGCTATGGCACCAGGTTCTCCGCCAGACCAATGTTCATCATAAGTCATCAATACAATCTTATCTGAAACCTTTGCAATCTCAGCATAATCATAAGCTCCAATCCAGCTCTGCCACATACTATCACTTGTTTTAGCAGGAAGTGCTATTGTCACTTCAAATCCCTGTGGATTCAGCGTATTATATAGTTCCCTCATAAATGTCGTAAAATAACTTCTATCATAATAGTAAACATTCTCTATATCAATATTCACACCTTTATAATTGTTTGCTTTTAAACTTTGAAGTATATTATTTATAAGTTTTTGCCTATTTGTTGAATTTTCCAGTACACCTTTTGCTGTATCTGCATTAAAACTATTTGATACCATGGCATATGTCTTAATTTTGTTATCATTTGCATAGCTTACCTGATTATATGGTACTGAACCTTTTATATTACCTATGCTATCCATAATGTAAGTATCTGTGGCAATTGAATCTATTGCCTGCGAATGATTTATTATAGAATTATAAGATGAACTATCTCCTATATAATAATAAGTAGTATACCCTAGTACAGTTTTACTTGGATACAAAATAGACTGTACTAAAGCATCTGATATAGCAAATGTGCCGCCTAATATCTTTAATGAAGATATTGAATCTATCTTTGATCTGATTAAGGACTGTGCCCTGGTATAACTTTTACTAACTAAAACAATAGGGGCAAAATCTTTTGCTGCTGCAGCTGAACCACATAAAGCATCCGGGAAATCTCCCCCATATGCTAAATATAGATTGTTAAAATTAAAATCTCCCGAAAATTCATTTATTACATTTAAATTTGTTTCATATCTATCTATTCCACTAAGTCTTTTCATATTAGGTAAATCTTTAACAACATTATCATTTATTACATCAATACCACCAACTACATAACTTTTAGAAATGCTATTACTATTTATATACTCTTTAACACTATCAGGCAATATTTTACTTTGTGTAAGAAGTATTGGCATTTGTTTTGCCGCTGCTATGGAAGCTATGGATAAAGCATCCGGGAAATTTTCTCCTGAAGCTAGTACCACTCCATTACTTGTACCTATACTTTCTGCCACCTTGGCACTTGTCTCATATCTATCCTGCCCACTTATACGAGTAACCTGGATATTAAGGGCAGTCAATTGTTCTTCAATAGTTTTAGATACTACATCCAATCCCCCTACTATGAAAATATTTTTAGTTCCTAATCTTTTAATTTCTTCATTTACATTACCATTTAAATTATTACCTTCTGTTATTAAAATAGGTGCATTATATTTTTTTGCAAGAGGTGCTGCAGAAATAGCATCCGGGAAATTTTCTCCTGAAACTAAAACCACATATTCTGATTTTTCAAAGCTATTTTGCGAAATATTTACTGAAGTTTCATATCTGTTCATTCCACCAAATCTGATATTGGATGGAGCAGCTGCTGCTACATCTTGCACTGCCATAAAAACCATTATAAACAAAAAACAAAATAAAATATGTATTTTTTTCAATTTATCTCCCCCCCAATATCAATTAAATATCAATTAAGTTATCGAACATAATATGCCTAATTTGAAGAAGTATGTTCATTCCTGCATATCATATTAATGGGATTTTATACTGTGTATACCACTTAATAAATGGGGGTATTGTAGATTATTATTCTTTTTCCCTAACCTATCTTCTCTAAAAATGAATTTTTTAAAATATAAGAATGGGTAAGTAAAGATTTTTTTATTACTGTTTCATTTATAAACTCGCCTTTATTCATATAATCATAAGCATCATATATGCAAAGTAAATTTCCCATAGAAACATATATAAGTTCATTATTATTGATACCTGCAGTTATATAAAAATACAGACTAGTAAAAAGATGCTGGTATCCATAATAATAAAAAGTTGAATGTATTCCAAATACGTTTTTTAAATTTACTTTAGAAATATATTCTAAATTTTTATTGCAAAATACACACCTATAAACTAATTCATCCAAATATTCGCTTAACTTAATAATTTCTTCATCAAGCAATTTATAATCTTTTTCAGCTATTAAGTTATTCAACATAATTCTATATTTTTCTATATCATTACGTAAGCTACATGTACTGCATAAAGTTTCCACAACGTCACCTCTATTACAATTTTTATTAAATAATATCAAGAGATTCTTAAGTTCAGGTGGAGTTTGCTTATAAGGAATACCTTTTCTCCATCTGAACCTTAGAAGAACTTATCCAGGCGCGTAGCAGTGCTTATCCCCCACTTTGAAGAAGATGGGGGTGTTAGCAATGGTAGCGATCGGATAAAATTATACCACAATTTTCATATATTTGCATAACATATATAAACAGATTTTTTAAATAGGAGTGAAGAAATATAAAATGAAAAAATTTCAACCTTTCCATGGTGTGATTACCATGATTAATGACTTTTTCATAAATAATCGTGAAGAAAGCGCAGGATGCTATAAATTAATATCTGTAGAAAACAAAGTGGGCGATCTGGTAAATTTTATTGTAGGGCCATCCACTTATTTTGTAGATCATGTAACGGTGTCAGTTGGAGATACAATAACTGGTTTTTATAATGTAAATGCAGCTGTTCCTCTTATTTTTCCACCACAATTTAGGGCAATTGTTATAGCACGAGATGTTGAATACCAAAATGTAAAGGTAGACTATTTTAATAGTAAATTAGTGAGCAGTAACAATAAGTTAAAATTAAATATTGGGCCAGATACTGAAATAGTTCTGGAAAATGATCAAACTTTTACTAGAAATCCTGCAAATCGAAATCTAATTGTAATCTATGGTGCCTCTACAAAGAGTATACCAGCTCAAACAACGCCTTATAAAGTTGTTGTTATTTGTCAAATTTAATATTTAATCAAAAATACTGCAGTTACTTAAAACTACAGTATTTTTAATTGATTATCTTGGTTCTGGCACTAACATAACTTCTAAAGTTGGAGATTTTCCAACCAGGCCAACTGCATACAAGGTATAGTAATTGTTCGGATCCAATTTAACATTTGGAACAGTTAATACTACATTGTCCCTGCCAGCAAAGCTAACTGTGAAAGTATACGTTCCTGTAGGAACACAGGCATAATCTGTAATACCTTTATAACCAACATCAGCAAATACTTTTGTACCGTCAGACAACTTTATATCAACAGCTGGTGCATTTGGAGAAAGATGAACAAATCTTACACAAGGTCTACCAAAGTTCTCAGCGGTAGTTGGTTCCTGTATAGGGTATAAACTAACATCAGGAAGAGTTCCTACTACAGCTGCATTAAATACAGTATTTGCAGGAATATTTAAATTAGTATTTACAACAGGGTTTGTCATTTGTCCTGAGGGATAAACCATAATATTGTAGCTGCCAGGAGCAACAGAAATATACTGTGAGAGTTCCTTATAGGAAAGATTTTTTACGATAAGCTTTCCATTGGCATAAACATCTACAGCTGGTGCATTAGGTGCAGCATGAAATACCCTAATAGAAGAATTCATTTGATTAGCCCTATAATAATTATTTATTCTGCGAGCATATGGACAATAAAACATAAACATTCTCCTTATATTTTTAACCACTATTATAATACGAAATAAATATT
>DAIMMR010000656.1:0-1715 GCA_036720575.1 Clostridium sp. | reverse complement strand
AATCACTTTCTTTTTGGATATCTATAATATTTCCATTACCCTTGTAGCACGAGCAAGTTATTCTTATAGGCTTTCCAAAATTAAAATACCCTGTATCAATTATTGACAGAGCATTTATCTGTCCCACCATTTTCCCCTTTACATCTATAAATATCTTCCCTTCTGTGTAAGAGTCCACTACTTGATTCTCTATAATCTCTTCTTTATAGGCCGTATTTATGATATCCTCTTCATTTATAAAATCTCTATGATCCTCACATACTCTTTTATCTGAAATTATTAAAATTCTTTCTAGATCATAGTCATCCATAAATAATTTATTTCTATTTTCAGCTTTTCTGGATAAAAATTTTGCCAGCTCCTTTATAGCTCCCTCATCCGCAGGATGTAATTTATTGTTTTTGCATATAGAAAGTACCTTGTATAAGAAAGCTTTCTTTACATTCTTATCCATTTGTAAAATAGATTTGCACTCAGCTCTTATACTAAACATATTTTTGAAATCCTCATCATAAGCATAAAGTAAATCATAGGTGCTGTAATCTCCTATAAGTATTATTTTTTCATTAAACTCTATAGGTTCTGGTTTTAATCCACTTAAAGACAATAATTCTAAATACCCTCTATTATAATTCAAGTCAACTTTGCCACTTATAATAGACTTTTTTAAATAGTAATATGCTCCTTTATTACTTAAAAGGCTGCTGACTCGAAGTACTAATATTCCACCATTTGCCTTTAAAAGTGATCCTGGTCTAATGAGGCTCGCATCAGTAACATAAGTTCCATTTTTATTTTCATATTCTATACTTCCAAGTAAATTATTTATAGATGGATCTTCTTCAAATACTATAGGTAGTTCGTTTTTATTACTATTATCTATGAGTACATTTACAGAATACCTATATATTATATTCCGTATATTCTCTATATCATCTTCATAGTTTATAGAATATATCTCTTTAATTTCACTTTCTATATTGTTACATATATTACTTAAAAATTCTAATGCCTTATTATCCTTACTAAATACGTTAAAATATTCTTCCTTTACTTCTCTTGTCTCTTTTTTATAATGTTCATCTATAAGGATTTTAATCTTTTCCATTTCATAGGATTCCATATCTTTTAATTTATCTAATACTCTCTCTGCCTGAATCTTAAGTGCACTTACCTTATTTATCATTTCTTCCTTTTTTTCTAAATTCAAAGATTCATACTCTATCTCATTCATCATCTTCCCATTTTCTTTTAAAGGCACAAAATTAAAACCATTTTCCGTAATTTTTAATGAAAATCCTTCATTTTTAGACATCTCTACAATTTTACTTATCAAATAACTTCGTTTTTTTTGAATACTTTGCAGCAATGATTTCTTTTGTTTGTCCTCGTATCCATTGTAAAATTCATAAGTAGACTTAGCATATATATTTTGTATTTTCTTTAGCATATTTTTTAGCTTTTTACCTTTCCCAGATGTTAAAAACAACACTTTAGGATTTTTAATATCTTTCATAACTATATAGCATATATCTTGAAGTTCTATTTTATTCTTCATAGTTCCATTTATAAATTTCTTAATGTTTTCAAGCTTATTTTTTGAAAATTCATCTATAAGATAGACATTATATCCTTGTTTATCTATTGTTAATGCATCTCGCATATTTTCATATACTCTACTATACTCAGGCATATAATTAACATTTCTATTTAAA
>DAIMMR010000655.1:0-1718 GCA_036720575.1 Clostridium sp. | reverse complement strand
GAGTTGTCAAAAATTTAATCAAAGATTTTTTGTAGTGTAACGGAAAAAAATCCACCTTCATTGTCCTCTGTCCTCTGTAAATTGTCCTCTGAAAAGTTGCTTCGCAATTTTTTTAGTTTACGAATTGCGAATACAGTATTATATGTTCATTTTGTCTTCACTGTCACCTTCGCCTCTTGTAGGAACTGTAGACATGAGAAATCCAATTAGCACTGATACTAGGGCTGGCGATATTATATTTATATAAGCTATGTAAGAGGTCCTATATAATATTAGTGCAGTTAAGCCTGTTAAAAGTATGCTGATTATAAAAATATAAATTACAAATTTAGCAAAAGAACTAAAAAACTTTTTATATAGTTTGTGCCTTGTAGGGCCACTTATTATTTTTTGAAACAAAAAATATGATAATAAAATTAAAATTACGTCTACTGAAGCAGATATTAAAAAATTTTTCAAATAAAACACCTCCAATAGGTTTATTAATCTATAGTATTACCCTATTGGAGGCATTTTACACTCAAATTATTCGCTTAAATACATTTCTCCTACTTTAAATACATCTCCTGCACCTACAGTTAAAAGAAGATCTCCATCTTTTAAATTAGATTTTAAGTAATCAACTATGGATTTAAAATCTGAGATATTAGTGGACTTTATACCACGTTTTGCAATTTCTTTAGATAGCATAGCAGAACTTACCTTGCCGGTGTCTTTTTCTCTTGCAGGATATATATTTGCTAAAATTAATTCATCTACGTTGTCGAAAGCTTCAGTAAATTCTTTAAATAAGCTTATAGTTCGTGAAAAAGTATGGGGCTGAAATACACAAATTATTCTCTTATGAGGGTAATTTATAGCAGCATTTAAAGTTGCTTTTATCTCAGTAGGATGATGAGCATAATCATCTATTACTGTTATGCCTTCTTTTTTACCTTTCAACTCAAATCTTCTGTGAGTACCTTTAAAGTTTTCCAATCCCATTTTTATGTTATCGGTGGATATATCTAAGATTAAAGATACGGCTGTACTTGCCAGCGCATTTAATATATTGTGTTTACCTGGGACACTCAAATGTAAAGATAATATTTTAACATCATCTTTATATATATCAAAGGATGCACAACTTTTTTTATCAAAACATATATTTTTAGCTGTAATGTCACCAGCATTAATTCCATAAGTTAATACGCTGCAGTTAACATTTGATATAACATTTTTCATCCTTGCATCGTCCGCACAACCAACTAAATATCCTTCTTTTGGAATTAGATTTGCAAATTTTATAAAGGCATTTTGTATATCATCTATGTCTTTATAATAATCAAGATGATCTGCATCTATATTTAAAATTACGCCTATGGATGGAAAAAATTTCAGAAAAGATCCTTTGTATTCACAAGCTTCAGTAATGAAATAAGGGCTATTTCCTATTCTTACATTACCATTTATATTGTCCAAGTTTCCTCCTACTAATATGGTAGGATCTAAATCGGCTTTAAGCGTAATACATGACAGCATGGATGTAGTTGTGGTTTTACCATGGGTACCTGCTACAGCTACATTATACTTATGACCTTTCATTATATGACCTAAAAGCTCAGCTCTGGACATTAGAGGAATGTTCAAGGTTTTAGCTTGTAAAAATTCCTCATTATTTTTTTGGATTGCGGCAGTATATATAACTAAATCTATATCTGGTTTTATATTTTCACTGA
>DAIMMR010000654.1:0-1725 GCA_036720575.1 Clostridium sp. | reverse complement strand
TATCTGGAATATTACAATTACAATCAGAAAAAGGAAAAGGTACATTAATTAATGTTTCTGTGCCTATATCAATATACAAGGGGGATAAGCATGAATAAACCAATTAATATAATGATTGCAGATGATCACCATATGGTCAGAGAAGGATTAAAACAATTATTAGAATTAGATGGAGATATTGTTGTTAATGCAGAAGCCGATGATGGAATGCAATGCATTGATATGTTAAAGAAAAAACAAACGGATGTGCTTCTGTTGGATATCAATATGCCTAATATGAATGGTTTACAGGTTTTAAAACATTTGCGTGAAAAAAAGGCAAATGTAAAAGTATTAATCCTTACGATTCATAACGAAGTGGAATATTTAGCAAAGGCAGTTGACATTGGTGTAGATGGGTATGTATTAAAGGATTCCGAATCTGCATTATTAAAGAAAGCAATTTATTGTGTATATAATGGTGAAACCTTTATACAACCGGAATTAACGCCGGTATTAAAAGAACGACAGGAAGAAAAAAATAGTGTTGCAGTAAATTTTGATGACAGTTTAACAAAACGGGAAATTGAAGTGCTGAAGCTACTCGCAGAAGGACTATTTAATAAAGAAATAGCCTATACGTTGGCAATCAGTGAAAAAACAGTGAAAAATCATGTTTCCAATATATTCAAGAAAATAAATGTTTCAGATAGAACGCAAGCTGCAGTATATGCGATAAAAAATAATTTAGTAGATATATTTTAATAGTAGTAAAATAAGAAAGATTTTAAAATTTTTTATAAATAGATGGCTCTATAATTAGTATTGGCAAGGAACATGCAGAATAATGTAAAATTACTTCATCCTTTGATTACAAACAATAAAAAATGGAATGTTTCACGTGAAACATTCCATTTTATTATATCATGAACAAAAAACATGTTCATGATCTTTAGCTCCGATCGCATATTGCAAGTAAACTTGCATATGCTCACTACGCTTTTATTATATCATGAAAAACCCGTACTAAATTAGCAATTAATTCTTAAGGCTTTTGGGATATTTAGAAATTTCCATTGAAAATACTATATAGTAATAAGAATATAAATAACAATATAAAAAAATATAAATAGTCCTGATCAATCATTATATCTTAAGTTTCAGGAATGCATAATGAGAAATTTCTAAAACCCGTGTAATACTGTAAAGTCGCATTGCGATAAATTTTTCAGATAACGATGAATTGATGGCCGCATTTTTAGAAAAATCTTAATATTACAACATCCGCCAATTACTCTCGTTATAAATTTTGTGAATACAGTTTACTGGACAGTCAAAAGTTTTTAAAAAAAAGATAACCCTTTCAAGCCATTTTATGGTATCCTATGTTACGACACTATAAAGGATAAAATCACCGAAAGAGTTATCTGACATTCAGTCTACCACACTTTCAGGTGTATGACCATACATCATGCTTGAATATATTGAAAAAATTTTAAATAACTTTAAATTCTGCTTTTCCAGACAGCCTGCTTATCAATGGTTTGTAGTTATTACACTTGGCCTTATGGTCCGCTCCGATAAACTTGGAACTACCTCCATCATTCGTGACCTTGCCTTGAATCCAAAGCTTTATGAAACGATGAACCACTTCTTTCGTGCTTCCTCCTGGAAACTGTCAGATATCCGGCAAAAATGGATGCAGTCTGTTCATTCCTTTGCTCCTCTATGGGAAGAGAGCGGTTA
>DAIMMR010000080.1:0-12613 GCA_036720575.1 Clostridium sp. | reverse complement strand
TTAAAGCTCGTTTAGATGCTCTCGATGCGGATTATAAAGTGTTTATGAATACGGACAAAACAGAAGAACCAAAAGTTGAATCTCCTGTAGTAGCAGTTGTTGAAACGCCGAAAGTTGATTCCGAAATTGATGAGTCCGCTTATCACGCATTTTGCCAGTCTTATACAGGTAAAATTTTGAACACTCGTGATAATAGTAATCCTGTTGAATTTAACGACATGAACGATGAAGAGCGTCGTATGCTTTATACTTTCTGTGATGTTGAACCAAACAAGAATAAGTATGAAGGTGTTATCATGAAAGCGTTTCGCCGTGTAGAAAAGATTAAACCAGACGAAAAAGAATCTGCTTGAATAATAAAATATTAAACTATGTCAATGATAGAAAAGAGGTGATTTCAGAGTGTGGCACTCAAGACGTATAAAGCTTTACAGGGCACGTTTGGTATTGGTTCTTGCTATGATAGCTAGTATGTGGTTCACTTGGTTCTGTGCGTCTGTAGTTGATGTAGACATACACAATTTTGATCACCCAGAACAAATAGCAACATGGAATATGTTTAAATGAAAATGGTATAAAAAATGAAAAGTACAAAATTTGATGAGATTATAGAACACATAGTTTTTTGTCTGTTTGTCGGTGGAGTTATGTATTGGGCATAAAATACAGGACGTTCAAATAGCAGCCAAAAAATATTAAAATGAGGTGCTATTTATGAACTGGAAAACAGCTATGTATCAATCAATCATTGAAGCGCAAAGTATGCTATCTAAGGCAGATCATCAACATACTGTAGAAACGCTTGAAAATCTAATCGGCAAAGAATACTGGTCAGGCAATGAAGAAATGGAAAACTATTATCGTGATACGCTTGAGACTTATGAAAAGGCGGCGTATGACTTATGACGAAAACAATTGCTGTTGCAATAATCGCTATACTTTGGATTGATTATGCTTTAGGTCATGACAAAAAGCCTGTTCCGAAATGTTATCATGCTTGGATTCATGGTGGATACCTTGGACTAATAATTCTTGCGGTGGTAGAGTTATGAACAAGTTGATTGAATTACATCCTTACAAAGCATTTGCACGAATTGATTATGCAGACGATGGAAGAGTTAAAACATCATTCAGCGGTAATGGAGAACAATTAGCAGGTATTTATTATGCGCTGATATGTGAGTTAATGGAAAACGATTTGTTAACAGGCAGAGAGCTAAGACGAATACTAATAGGTGCTATTCAGGATGAAAAGAAAGAGCTATCTGTCAATCATGCAGGATCAACAGATAGCAACACACAAGACCGTTAACAATGGGGTTAGGCGGTTGTGCAAGCTCATTATAGCATGACCGCCTATAATATCAAGTTGAAAAAGAGATGTGGTTCTATGGACGTTAAAAGGTATTGTATCCAATATAAAGAAAATGGTATGGTACATAAAAGAAAAGTTTATACCTTTGATATTACAATATATATAAAGAATTGGTTAGCAAGGGTTAGAACGATACAGATCGTTACGTATGAACCAATGTGAGGTGATATAATGTATAAGATTAAATATGTTGGTGAACACGTTGAAGTATATTGGAATGGACAGTTTCAATTTTCAGCAGATACAGAACAAGAAGCAGAGCATGAATTGAAAGGAGATTAAAAATCATGAATAGTAAGTCGAATTTCAAGAACAGCAGAGTACATAAGTTACAGTTTGCGAAGAAAATTCTAAAACAGTTAAGAGGTTGCTGGATGGTTGAACACAATGGATAGTACATTGGTTACGTAGCGATAAAATAAGGGGCGTTTGAAATGGAATTTGTTTTTCCTGAATATTTACTTACTCCATTTGGTTGTAATATGATTGAGATTAATGTATTTAGTGAATAAGTGAAAGGAATAATTGATATGCAGAAATTTAAAACTTTATTTAAAGAAAGGAAAAATATAATTAAAGCATTTGAAAATGTTAAATTTGAAGAACCAACCATTTGGATGTTAGTTGAATTTGGTCAAAGACCAATGGCAAATACTAATGATAGCTATTGGTTCGTACTAAGGGTATATGATAAAAATGCAGAGCCAGAACCATTGAGTCCTTTTGATTCTGTTGTTATAAACGAAGATGAATTAAAAGAATATTTTGAAGAAATACCCGAATAAAAAAGTTAGTTTCATTACTTTTCAACTGTGCGTCAAACAGTAAAAAAGTTATAAAAAGGAGAATAATAATGAAAAATATTAAGAAAAATCCTAAGTATTTTATTTCTAAAAATAAAAAGTTTAAGATAATTAATAACAATGGTGAATATTTTGCATATGTATTTTCTAAAAAATATAATCAATATATTTGGGTAGAAAAATGTTGTAAAACACTTAAAGAATGTAAAAAACCAATATTTGAATTATTGAATTGTAATAACTTTTAGTTTTGATCGTGCGCCTTGTTTTCATCCTTCAAGGCGTACTAGTGAAGACTAAAACATTAAATGAAAGGTTGATTAAAATGAGTTGTGTAATTTATGGTAAGAAGATTAATGATAGAGTATTTGTACCGGTTAATTTGAGTATGTATAGATCAGTACATAAGATTTCTAAAGCAACACATTTTCCGATTAGTCAGATCAAAAATATCAGAAGTTACATTAACGAATTGAATGAACAGTCAAGAGATGTGATTTTTCAAGTTAGAAAGACATGTGATTGATAATGCGTATTCAATTAAAAAAAAGGAGATTGATTTAGATGTATTCATGGTGATATTTAAGTTGGTTTACTATTGGCAACACGTTTCATAAATAATGAAGCGTGTAACGAGTAGTAAATAAAAAATATGAAAGGTTATGATGATATGCATATTATTAGATATTCTGTTAATGGATTTAAACCGCAGTATCAATCTTATCATCTTGCTGAAATTGATTATGAACGCAATGGATTCATGAAAGATTTTAATAGTATTCCAGATCATCTAAAGATTGAATGTCTTAAAAGGCACAATCGTATCATTCCATTTTACAAACAGCATTTTGATTTGTTTCAATATGGCATATTGGCTTTTATAGATGGGTACAAAGATAAACAAGCATTAAATCATCTCAATCATAAAGTTCCATGCTGGGAAGCAGACATAGATGATAATGCCGTTGTTATAGGAGTTAATTGGGATCATCTTATGTTCATAAGAGATGGAGAATGTACAATTTTTGGTTGTTATATTCCTATTCAAAGTATGAATAGTATTAAGAATATTAAAAGACGATATGAAAGGATTGATTAGAATGGCTCGTATGACAAAAGACGAAGTACTTCAGCATTTAATAAAAGAAGATGCGTATTCTGTTTGGTTTAAGAAAAAAATTAATGGTCAAGATTTTCCAAAGATATTTATGTCACTTAAAGAAGTTAAGCCGTGGATTAAGTGCCATCCAAATTATATAATGATAATGGGAGATTGGCAAATTCTTAATATTGTAGAACAGGCACAGAAAGAGATGAATACAAATGCGTATTAGATTAAACGATGGAAATTATGAATATATTGATAGTCCAAAGAAATTAAACCAATTAATTGAAAAATACATAGGTATAGATGCAGCAAATGTTATATCAGAGAAATTCAAAGATTTATCAGAACAGGCTGATTATACAAGCAGAAAACTTGAAACAGATTTAGATTCATATGAAGGTAGTATAGAAGAACAGAGTAGCGCAGCAGAGGATATGGATGAAGGAATAACCGAAGCAATTAAATACATAAAAGATAGTAAGCGAATGGATAAAAGTAAGTTGACAGATATTTTGAATCAAGCACATAAAATATATTATGAAAACTTTTAGAAGACCAGCAAATTGTAATTATGAGGTGAGTAAAATGTCAGATGAAGCTATTTTAAAAATGGCTGAATTGATTCAAGAAAATAGAAAACTAGTTCAGAAGAATAAGAGACTAAAAGAAAGGCAGTACACTAAAATAGCAAAAGAAAATATAAAATATTATTATGGTGATTTTTCAGAACATGAACAAATGTTTCCAATGAATTGAAAGGAATGATTTAGATGTATTCAGCAATGGCTACAAGCGTACATAATAGTAAAGCAGTAGTTTTACCTAGAAACCGTTATATGCCAGCAGGGACGTACACCAGACCAGAGTTGAAAGCATTTGTTAAAGCATTTAATCAGTTAGAAAATAGAAACGCTGCAAGATTCCTATTGGATATGATGATGGATTAAATTTGACAGGAAAAATTTTGTATAAGTAGTTGACAACAGTTACGCACTATGCTATACTGTTGTCAGTGGAAAGGAGGCAGAAATGATTAGCAAAGACAATGATAGGATTACAACTATTTTGTCGAAAGAAATAGCAAAGCAAGTTGAGAAATTAGCGGAAAAAGAAAAACGGAGCATTTCTGCAATGGCAGCTATTTTAATCGAAAAAGGTTTGGAATCCTATAAAAAATAATCAAGACTGCTCCTCGTCGAAAAGTTACAGTCTTGATTGCATGGATTCTATGCTTTCATAAAATCCTTACTGATTATGTTAGCATAATTCCTTCAAATTTTCAAGTAATTTTTTGGAGGTAATATTATGCAAATTACATATAGTGGAAAACAGTATATCATTCCTTTTAATGTGTCGATGTTAAATACAGACAAATCTGAATATGGTGATCCAAGTTTTATTATGATTCCATTTCATCACTGCGTTCAGAAATCAAAGAGTTTTAAAACTTTTATAAGGGATATAACTATGGATTTTTGTAATCAGTTTGATTATGACCCAGAAGAACTTGAAAAGTTTGGAGAAGCAATAGATAATTTTGATATGTTCTTCATTATTGAAAATGCGGATATATCAGAACCAGAATATCATATTTTTATTAGTTGTAGTTATGACGAAGACATGATGAGAACTGTTGACGTTGAGTTAGACAATAAAAAATTGAAAAATTGTAAGTTGTTTGTTTATTGATTGTTTTTCTCATTGGTATACTTTTTAGTAAAAGTGTACCATACCATAAATCTAAAAGGAAAGGAGACGAAAGAATGTATAAAACAGTTATTATTCCAGTAAAATGTAATAAGACAGATTATGCTTATCTTATGACTTTAAATAAGTTATCGGCAGAAGTATGGAATCATTGTATTGATCTTGATAAAGAATGTGTGAAGCAAACAGGTAAATTTATGACTATGAAAAATATGCAAACAGCAGTTAAAAATTACAATGGATTACATGCTAAAGGTATTAGCTTTGTATATCATAAATATTTAGTAGCAAGAGATGCTATGTTTAAATCAATTAATGCAAAACATGAAAACAGTGAAAAAGTAAAATTGCCTTATAGATATAAAAAGTATTATAACACTGGTTGGGATTATCAAAGTATTAAGATTGATAAAAATAAAGGCACAATAAAAATGTCAAAGCCGCTTACTGTAATCAATGGTAAAAGAAGATTGTTACAACCTATTTGTTGTTACGCGAAAACAATACCAGATAATATTGTTGAGATTGAATTGCTTTATCGTAATGGATTATATTTAGCCATTAAGTATAAAACCGATGATAAGATTAATTTAATTCAATCCGCAAATTCAGCAAGCATCGATTTAGGCGAGATTCATGCTATAACTTCTATTGATACGCAAGGTCATGCAATTATTATTACTGGACGTAAATTGAGGAGCATTAAACGACTAAGAGATAAGGAACAAGGTAAAATTAGAAGCAAAATTAGCAAATGTACGAAAGGGAGCAGACAATTTACAAAATATAGCAGAGCATTGTATAAAATAAAAGATAAATCTGACAAATGTATTTTAGATTGTGTTCATAAAATTACAAAGCTTTATCTGGATTATTGTTTAGAAAATCAAATATCTATTGTATATTATGGAGATTTGGATAGCTGTACACGAAATACTCATCAAGATAAAAAAGCATCTAAGAAGGTTGGGCAAAAGCTAAATGAGTGGAATTTTGGTTTGCTTATGTTACAGCTCGAAAACAAACTTGGTAGATATGGAATTAAATTAATCAAGATTAGTGAAGCTTATACTTCTCAGACTTGTCCTGCATGTGGAAAGCATAATCATCCTAATAATAGAGTTTATCAATGCGAATGTGGATATAAACAGCACAGAGACATAGTGGGAGCGATAAACATATTGAATAACAATGTAGGAGCAAAGATTCAATATTACAGCAGTAAAAAGTATCTACGGATAGCGTAAGCCAAAGTAGTAGATGTTGAGGTGTACAACCAAAGTAGTTTGCGTAAGCAAGAAAGGTTAGTAATAACCACTACACCAAAGAGGAATTTGATTCGATTCCAGAATAATATTAATGAGGTGTATCAATTGTTTATTTTGTCATTTTTGTTTCTATGCGTTTGGAGTAAAGCGGACGAACATCATAGTATGAAGAAGTCTACAAAAGAGTTTAATCGAGTTAAAAATCTCTATAATATAACTTACTTTTGGGAGAGGTAATAAATATGTCGATATTAAAGAGAAAGGGTTATTATGAAAACAAAAGTGCGTGTTGTTACTAAAGCAGATTATGAATTTGGAGAAGTTTTTAAGACGGAGCCTTATGAATCAATTAAAACTGTTTGTAAATTAAAGCATCAAATATTTCGTCCAGAGAAAATGGTTAAAATTGGCAAAGGTTATGATTACCAAATGGGTAATGGCAATATAATTTCAGCAGAGCAAATAGCATAGCACATTATACAATTATAAAATAAATCAGCAAAATAAACAAGTTATAATGACTAAATTTAGTTCTTATTTTAGCATTTGCCACTCCATAGGGACAAATGCTATGCTATTATTTAGGTAATTAAAAAAGTATTTTTTATAGATACACTAATTTCCAAAAGGGGGAGTTAGTGTATGAAGGTTATTAGTCATCTATATGAATTCAGAGAGAATAATAATTTAACATTGCGTCAGTTAGCAATATTATCTGGATTAAGTAGAAATTATCTAAATAAAATAGAGAATGGAGTTTCATTGCCTAAAGTAGACGAAGCATATAGAATCTCTGATATTCTCCAAACAACAATAACAATCCTATTTGAATGGACTAAATAAGATTAAAAGGTCAAAAAAAATAAAAAAGATTTTAGATAGTTAGCCTTAATGATGCAATTATCACTATTATAGGAAGGTATAGTGAAAACAATATTGATGGAGGTAAAAAGTATGAACAGTATTAAAAAAGCGTTTGAATTAGGTAGACCAGAAATTTTCTTGGAAGATTTTGATTTAGATAAAGTGGTTGATGTTGATGTGGAAGGAGATAAATGTTTATACATACAAATTCCCTTAAGACGCACTATTTCAAATTCAAAAAAATATAATTTAACATTGCAATATTTTTGCAATCAGTATGTTCAAGATAATGATAATGATATTTCTGAATATCCAATAAGCCTAAATCTTGTAGTTGATAGTACTGATGGGAAAACATCGTATTTTATGAACACATTTATTAAAATCAGCTATTGGGGTGGTAATGATGAAGTTTGTTTATCAGAACAGATTCTACTTACAAATGTAGAACAGGCAAGAGTTAATCTTATACTTTTAAAATTTACAAATCCACAAGAATACCTTAGGCAGTATACACGACAACAATTTGCAAATAGACCAGAAATCAAGAATAAACTTGGTTTTGTGATGGACGAAATTGATGAACAGCGATTATACAAATCAGTATGGGTTACACCTGATTGTAAAATATGTTTGATTGGTTGTGTTCCAAAAGTAGACAATCCTGATAGTAAAATACAAATAATAAAAATTGGAGCATAGGGGCTTTTGCCCCTTCTCTGATATATATTCTAAAAATATTAAATAATTTTAAAAAATGTCTTGACACCAAGGGAGAAGTCTGCTATTCTATAGAAGCAATGTGATACAAAATATTAAATACATATCATAAGAAAGGATGTGACGTTATCATGTTGCAGTCAGTGCAGAGGTATAGTAATACAAATATTAAATGTGATTTTCCCAAAGAATGTGAAATTTGGCTTGCAGACTTGGGAAATGGTAACAATCATCAACAGCATGGTATTCGTCCTGTTCTTATCCATTCAAGTAATGTAAATAATAAATTTAGTCCTATGATAAATGTATTTGCGATTACCTCTAAAATTAATAAAACTTTGCCTGTGCATGTATTAATTCATCCAGATGACAGAAATGGTTTGGAAGAAGATAGCATGATTCTTGTTGAACAAAACATTCCTGTAGATAAAACAAAATTTATTCGTAAAATGGGTGTTATCGATGGTATTAAAATGAGAGAAGTAGATGAGAAAATTTTGATTCAGACTCCAAGTCTTTATAGATATATTCAGAGTTTGTTAAAAAATTAAATGGTATTATTGACTTTGTAGTATGGATGTGATATTATGATGTAAAATATTAAGAAGGTGGTCTTAATTATGTCTGAGAGTTTTGATAATGTATACAGTGATATGTATGACAAAATTGCAAAACTGTATAACAAAGAGCAAAAAATTAAATTTTTAAAGAATGAATATGGTTCAGATACAGAAAAAACATTGAAATCTGTTGTAAATTTTTGGTGTAATGTTTCAGAATATGAAACAGAAAAGAATAAAGATGTCCTTGACTTTGGTACAGCAGACTTTATCGATTTGCTTAATCGACTGAATATTAGAACAGCTTCATCTTTTAGCAATAGAAAAAATCTTATATTGGTATATTTGCAATGGGGAGTACGAAACAAAGATTATTTATTAGAAAATGTAAATCGTTTTATAGATTTACGTTTTAAAGAAATAATTTATTCTGATAGAATAAAAGATAAATTTTTTAAAGATTTTAACGATCTTAGTAAATGCATTCAAGCGGCAATTAATAGCAAAGAAAAACAAGACATTTGTAAATATCAAGTTATAACTGCTATACTGTTTCTATTGTGGTTTGGGCTTAGTTTAGAAGAAATATATATGTTGCAAATTAATAATATTGATTTTCAGAATAACATTATTAATTATAATAATATGCAATATCCGATAAATTCAGAGACTTGTCAATATATTCAACGGCATCTTATTGGTGTTAGGGATAATAATCAAATGTTGCTAGAATTATTAAATGGCAATAAAAATATTACCAGAAGCACTATGAGGGCATATATTAGTGAATTTGCAAGCATTTTAAACGATATTGATTCTAATAATCAGTATTATCAGCATTTATTATATCCCAAAGATATTATGGAATCGGGACTCTTTTATAGATTGTTTAAATATGAAAATAAGGAAAGTATTCAAATCAATTCTATATCAAACGATTTACTATTACGTTTTGGATATCATAATGAAGCTACTCAGTCAATGATAGTAAAGTTATCTGATCGTTATAAGACATGGAAACATGTTTTTTATAACTTATAATTTAAGTACCAATGTAGAACTGTATACATTACGGTTCTACATACATATTAAAATAATAATATTAAAGATATGTAATATTCATTGACATTTAAATTATATGCTATTATAATATATAATATCTTAATAAAGAGGTGTAGTGAAATGACTGATAATAAGAAAAAACAAAATACAAATGATGCGATTGCAAAAACCAATTTTACTCGTAAAAATGTTGAAGTACGTTCTTTGATAGATCAGATTAACAAGCAGGAAATTACAGTTGGTAGCACTATGCAGAGTTTTCTTGTTCAAGAAGCGAGAGAAAAGAAACAGGAATTTAATGCATTACCATTTATGAGAGCGCAACGTAATTTTACTTGGAGTAAAGATATGTGTTCACGCTTTATTTTTGCAGTTATGATTTTAAACGATCCTATTACTGATATACGTCTTTACGATACTACATCGGATGGTAAATTCCTCAAATGTCTTGATGGTCAGCAAAGACTTACAACTTTGTGGATGTTTATTAATAATAAATTTCAATTGGATATGTCTCATGCTGATTATAACAAATTTGTTCTTTTTGGTGAGGAACATTCTATTGATGAACTGAATGGGAAAACTTTTTCTGAATTGCCGCAAGCATGGCAGGATAGGCTTTTGAACTATCCGCAGGAAGTAGTTATCTTCAGAAATTGTAGTGAGGAACAGGCTAATGGTATTTATAAACGCATGTCAACCATTAGTAAGCCTCTAAAACCTATTGAAGTGCGTAAGGCTGATATGAGTGATGATATTTACAATTTAATCTATCATCAGATTTTGAATCAATCATGGGCTTTTCATACAATGACAGTAAAGGCATGTGCTGCTAACTTTGGGTTGGATATTAGCACACAGTTTTTAGCATTACTGTATAGCAATACCCCAATTGCTTTAACTCGTGATAGTATTGATAAAGCTATTCATGATATGAGCAATTTTGGTATTAATGATGATTTTAAGACAAAAACCGGAAATACTGTTACTTTTCTAAACAAAGCCACAGAAATTATGACACAAAATAAAAAGGCAACAGATGAAAGTGTCAAAAATAGGAAAGGCAAAAAAATATCGCATTATGATAGATATAAATTCCCAATTTTTAAGAATAAGACTTATATCGTGATGTTCCTGTGGGCTGGATATGTAGCTGTTCAAAATCAAATTGATACTGATAAATTTGCAGATTGGACAATAAAATTCTTTGAGAAACCTTCTGCATTGTTTAGTAGAGGTATGGCAAGTAATAAGGGTGAGAAACCGGGTGACCTACAGAACGTTGAAAAACGTATGAGAGCAATTGAGATTGAAATAGACAAACTCAAAGGGGATACAATAGAAACTAAATCTCAAGAAACATCTAAACCTGAAGAATCTCAAGAAGTAAAAGATATAATATCTGAATAAAATGATTTTGGCAGGATGAAATATTCCTGCCAATACATACGGCAACTGCTATAATATTAAAAAATAAATTAGAATAATCCATTGACAGTAATAATATTAAATGTTATAATAAATATAGAAACAAAGCAAAGGAGAAAATAGAACATATAATAAAAAGCGTATTTCATTTGATAATCCAATTACATATTGCGGATTAGCACAGCAGTAGTGCATACGGCTTTGACCCGTAGCATATAGGGGCAGCACCTGTATCCGCAGCCAACGGATTTACATAGCTTTGCATTAATGTGTAAATCTAAGATTAGATTTGATGCAATAGCATGACATAAATTTCGTAACTGTGTGTTATGCGAAACTTAATAGAGTGCGATAGGTTACAAAGATTGTTGATTTGATAAGTAGCCGAAATTAGATTAATCAACCGCATCACTTTGAGTACAGCAAAGCTAAATGCGAAAATATAGCTGTAAAATAACTTGACCAGTAGACACTGGAAAGCACATCAAGTTAAACGTAACTTGCAATGAGTGGCCATGAGTTGTGAGAAAACGGTTAGGGTGTGTATTTTATATGCGGTTGTGGCGAAGCAGGCTGACACGCATGGAACTTAAAATTCCATACCCAAGCGGTAAACATCGTGGGTTCGATTCCCACCAACCGCACCACGTGCAATTTCATTTTTATTTTATTAGAAAAGGAGAGATATTATGTTTTAAATGAAAAGTGGTGATATATTAATATAAGAGAAAAATGGCGTCAATTTGATAAAGAATATATTCAGCAGTGTGTCAAAGAATCTAAATCATTTTCTGAATTAGCTAGTAAATTAGGCTATAGTCCAACGGGTGGCAGTTGCAATAAAACCATGAGAGAAATGTGCTTGATTTATGATTTTAATATTAAGCATTTTACATTTCAAGCATCAAATAAGGGAAAACATATTGAAAAAAGTAAAACAAAAGAATATGTTTTAGAAAATTACTTTATAGAGAATTCTAAAATTTCACGAAATGTTATTAGAAAATATTTGAATAGATTTAATTTATTAGATTATAAATGTGCATTTTGCGGGAATGAAGGAATTTGGAATAATCAGGTTATAGCATTAGAGTTAGATCATAAAAATGGAATTAATAATGACGATAGATTAGAAAACTTGAGATGGCTTTGTCCTAATTGTCATGCGACAACAGATACATATAGAGGTCGTAATGTAAAAAATAATAATATTAAAAATGAAATTGTATTAAAAAGTAAAGTACGAAAAAAAAGAAAGACATCGAATTGCAAAAGATGTGGTAAAACAATTCATTATGGTTGTAATTATTGTACTGAATGTGTTCATTTTTTACAAAGACATGCAGATAGACCTACCAGAGAATTATTAAAAGAATTTATCAGGAACAAAAGTTTTAGAGAAATTGGAAGAATGTACAATGTAACAGATAATACTATTAGAAAATGGTGTTTAAGTTACGATTTGCCAAGTAAAAAGAATATCATTAAAAATATTAATGATATAGACTGGAATAAAATTTAATACATAACAGGATAGAGCAAAATCTATCCTGTACATGGGCATTTAGCTTAGTTGGATTAAAGCAACCAGCTCATAACTGGAAGATCAGAGGATCGTAGCCTCTAATGCCCACCACAATAAAATATTAAATAAAGGAGTACAAAATGGAGACTTATTCAAAACAAATTGAAGCAATCAATAAATTCATAGAACAGAT
>DAIMMR010000079.1:0-12636 GCA_036720575.1 Clostridium sp. | reverse complement strand
CCCTTCGGTTAACAGCCGAATGCTCAACCATTGAGCTACCACGGAATAACTTACATATAATATTATATCATGGGATTTTAAAAATGCAACATTTTTTTATTTTTTATGTAAAAACATTTTGAAGGCCTATGGATTTTAACTGCAATCTCCCTAGGTCTTCAAACAAGTTATATACTTACTGCTGTTGATTTGGCTTCATTGTAGGAAATAATATAACATCCCTTATTGAAGGAGAATTTGTAAGAAACATTACAAGTCTATCTACTCCTATTCCCAAACCTCCAGTTGGAGGCATACCTATCTCAAGTGCATTTAAGAAATCTTCATCCATCATATATGCCTCATCGTCACCTAATTCTTTCTCTTTTAGCTGCTGCATAAATCTTTCTCTCTGCACTATAGGATCATTTAATTCTGAATATGCATTACATATCTCTCTCCCAAATATAAATCCTTCAAATCTTTCCGTAAACTTAGGATTTCCTCTTTTCTTTTTAGTAAGAGGTGATATTTCCACAGGATAATCCATTACAAAAGTAGGTTGAATGAATTGTTCTTCGCAAAATTCTTCAAACATAGCATCCAATATATCACCCTTTGAACAATCCTTCAATTCCTTCTTTAATTCAATATGTTTTTCTTTAGCAATCTCTCTAGCTTCTTCATCATCTTTCACTTCATCAAAATCCACACTTGCAAATTTTTTAACTGCCTCTACCATAGTAATTCTATTCCATGGTGGCTTAAAGTCTATTTCTGTATCTTCATAAACTACCTTTGTAGTACCAAGGACTTTCTCACATACATATGCAATCATATTTTCGGTAATTTCCATCATATCGTTATAATCTGCAAAAGCTTCATACAACTCCATCGATGTATATTCCGGATTGTGCCTTATATCCATACCTTCATTTCTAAAACATTTACCTATTTCATATACTTTTTCAAAACCACCAACTATAAGTCTTTTAAGATATAGTTCTGTAGCAATTCTCAAATACATATCTATATCAAGTGCATTATGATGGGTTGTAAAAGGTTTTGCTGCAGCTCCTCCAGCTATTGACGAAAGTATTGGAGTCTCCACTTCTATGTAGTCCTTGTTATCTAAGAATTCTCTTATTGACTTTATTATGGCAGTTCTCTTCAAGAAAGTATCTCTAACGTCACTATTTATTATTAAATCCACATATCTCTGTCTATATCTCAAATCTGGATCTTTTAATCCATGCCATTTTTCTGGAAGCGGTTTGAGAGACTTAGCTACCAGTTCAAAATCTGTAATATGAATTGATATTTCTTCTGTCTTAGTTTTAAACACTCTACCTGTTACAGATAAAATATCACCAATGTCATAGGATTTGTACTCTTTTAATTTCTCTTCACCTACATCATTTATCCTTATATATAACTGGATCTTTCCATATCTATCATATAAATCGGAAAATCCAGCTTTTCCATGAACTCTTTTCGAAATAAGCCTTCCTGCTACAGTTACATCTTTACCTTCTAAAGTATCATAGTTATCCTTTACTTCTTTTGAAGTATGTGTCCTTTCTACTTTATATACGTCAAAGGGATCTTTTCCTGCTTCTTTAAGGTCTTCAAATTTTTGTAGTCTCTCCCTAATAAGCTCATTAGACTTTTCTTCTAGTGCATGTAATTTCTTTTCGTCTTTTGACATCAATGTTACCCTCCAATTATCTTCTTATACTAAGTATCTCGTACTTACTAACTCCATCTGGAACCTGTACTTCAACTACATCCCCAACTTTTTTACCTATAAGCCCCTTACCTACTGGAGATTCATTGGATATTTTATTGTTAATTGGATCCGCTTCTGCAGACCCTACAATCAAATATTCTACTTCCTCATTAAAATCATAATCCTTAACTTTTACAATAGATCCTATACCTACTACTCCTGGCGGAATTTCTTCTTCATCTACTATAGTAGCATTTTTTAGCATATTTTCAAGTTGTACTATTCTTCCTTCTACAAATGCTTGTTCATTTTTAGCACTATCATACTCTGAATTTTCACTTAAATCTCCAAAAGAAAGTGCTACTTTAATTTTTTCCATAATCTCTCTTCTTTTAGCTGTTTTTAAATATTCTAATTCATCCTCAAGTTTTGTTATACCTTCATAGGTCATTACATATTTTTTTGATTCGCTCATTTAACTATCCCCTTTTAACAATTTATCTAAAATTCTTATAGATAACCCTATTAGCCGTCAACGTGCTCACTTTTACCCATACTAATTATTATTTAAGTAATTATAAAACAGCACTATTATAATGTCAACATTTTGAAAATTGAATTTTCATATCACAATTTCCCCTAGATTATAAAACTAGCATATCCTCATTAAATTTTATTTTATCAAGAAATATGCCATTATAGGATAAAGATTTTTCCACGTTTTTTTCATTCATTTGACAAAGTATAGACCCTAAAAGTTCAAAAGATACTCCATTGTACTTACAATTCCATGGAACTTTATAACTAACATCGTTTACTATTACGCCTCTATTACTAGGTATATAGCTATTATCTATATACCATACATATGCACCACTCTTTACAGTGACATTCTTAGAACTTATTACAAAATCTGCACTTTGAAAAGAAAACTTCATATCAGATGTAATTATAGGAGTTGCTCCATAATTAGCAATAATATATTGTCCAATACCATTAGTTTTCATAATATCTTTAGAAAGTAATATTATATCTTTAGCTTCTCTAGCTAAATAGCATATGGTATCAAATAAAATTTTCTCTGAAGCATCATAAACAACTATACAACTATGTCTTATACTTTTTTTCTTAATCCTAAGTATAACTTTTAAACTCTTTATAATACTAAAAGCCATTAGCTCCCTTTGAAATTTATTGTATAAATTATAATCTAAATATCTATATACTTTAGGGGCTAGTTCCATATCTCTTATCCCTGATATTTTTTTTGCTCTTAAGATGTTACTATTATAAGACTCTATATTAATATTTGGCGGAAATTTAACATTTTTTATTTCTAATTTTAGCTCTTTTATAAAGATTTCTTCCTTCAATTTTAGCCTAAATCTATCTTTAATTTTTCCCCAAAAACTACTGTCATTATAGAATCCAGTTTTTTGCGATGTAGCATATAAAATGGATTTCACACTTTTCTTCCTATTACATTGCTTACAGTAATATCCTATTCTCATGTTCTATTAAAAATTACAACAAAGATTTATATTCATTTAAAACTTTAAAAACATTTTCACTGTTTTTTTCACAATTTATTTTATCTTTTATCTCTTTACTATTTTTTAGTCCTTTTATATACCATGCTATGTGCTTTCTCATTTCTCTTACAGCCCTATCTTCACCATTGTAATATATTGCCCTTCTATAGTGTTCCATACACAAATTTATTTTTTCTGGGGGGCTTGGAAATATAACAGGTTGATGATTTCTAATTTCATATATCTGTTTAAATATCCACGGATTTCCCATGGAACCTCTTCCAATCATTATTCCATCACATCCGGTATTATTAAACAGTCTGACTGCATCTTCTGCTGTAAATACATCTCCATTTCCGATTACAGGAATGTTCACTTTTTTCTTTACTTGACTTATTATATCCCAATTTGCACTGCCATTATACATCTGTGTGCTAGTTCTACCATGAACAGTAACAGCATCAGCTCCTGATTGTTCCATAACTTGGGCAAAGTCCACTACATTTATATTATCAAAATCAAATCCTATTCTCATTTTTACAGTAACTGGTTTTACAGAAGCTTTTTTCACTTCTTTTACTATTTGAGAAGCAAGAGAAGGATTTTTCATAAGTGCAGAGCCTTCTCCATTTTTTACTATTTTAGGAGCAGGACATCCCATGTTTATATCTATAATGGCAATATCTTCATTACAATTAAAAAAGTCACAAACTTTAGCCATTATAAGTGGATCACTTCCAAATATTTGAACACCTAAAGGCTTTTCTATAGAAGACACTTTGAGCATCTGTTTAGTTCTATCACTGTCATAGAAAAGAGCTTTGGCACTTATCATTTCTGTATAAGTAAATCCGCACTTCATCTCTATGCACAATTCTCTAAAAGCCATATCTGTAACTCCAGCCATAGGCGCCAAAACCACATTGTCTTTCAATTCAAAATTTCCTATTTTCATTAAAGCACCTACTCTTTATTTTTGTCATAGATTATCTTAAGTCCCCTTAATGTCAATATAGAATCTATTGTATCTATAGACTTTGACTCCTCATTTATCAGTTTAGCAAGGCCACCTGTAGCTATTACAAAAGGTTCATCTTCTCCTAAATCCATCATTTCTTTTTTCATTTTCCCAACTATATAATCCACCTGACCAATATAACCATACACTATGCCAGATTGCATACTAGCAACTGTGTTTTTGCATATTACTTTTTGAGGCTTGGTTATTTCCACTCTTGGAAGCTTAGCTGCCTTTTCAACTAAAGCATCTGCAGATATTTTTATTCCCGGGCATATTACTCCCCCTAAATAATCCCCCTTTGCAGTAACTGCACAAAATGTAGTAGCTGTACCAAAATCTATTATAATTATAGATCTATTGTACATTTCATGAGCTGCTACAGCATTTACTATTCTATCTGCTCCTACTTCTCTTGGGTTATCATACTTCACATTTATTCCAGTCTTTACTCCAGGTCCAACTATAATTGGAACTATTCCAAAATATATCATTATCATATGCTCTAATGAGTACATTATATTTGGAACTACAGAAGATATTATAACTCCTTTTATATCTGAAGTATCCAGTTTTTCGTGTAAGAAAAGTTCCATTACTTGAATTCCATATTCATCTGCTGTCCTTTTAGAATCTGTAGACAATCTACATACTGAAATAAGTTTATTTCCATCATATACTCCTAAAACAATGTTCGTATTCCCTGCATCTAGAACTAGAATCATTAAACAACACCACCCTTCTAAATTGAAACAATAATGATTATTTACATGATATACACAATTAAGGAGCAGCTTTGTAGCTGCCCCTAGAAACCATCAACTTAAGTCAAAATAATAATTTAATTGTATCAATAAAATTTTATTTGTCAAGATTAAATTGCTATCATACACTTTAAAGAAAATCATATACTCCAAAGGTCCTATAATTTTGTTATAGTCACTCTCATAGTGTACATAGGCGCATTAGCACAGGTAGTGATAAGATAGGAAAAGTCCCTGCATACTATCGCAGGAACTCTCTATTTAAACATGTTCAATTAAGCCTGAGCAAATACTTCTTCGAATTCATTTGCTTCAAGTTTTTCTTTTTCTAAAAGTTTTTTTGCTACTGCATGAAGCTTATTTAAGTTATTTGAAAGAAGATTTTCTGCTTTATCATAACTTTCATCTATTAATTTCCTTATTTCCTTATCTATTTCAAAAGCTACTTCTTCACTAAAATTTCTACCCTTGCCTAAATCTCTACCTAAGAATACCTCATCATGTCCTGATCCAAATGCAATAGGCCCTAAATCACTCATACCATAATCCATTACCATTTTTTTAGCTATAGTTGTAGCTCTGTCAATATCATTTTTAGCTCCAGTACTTATATCACCTATAATCAATTTTTCCGCTACTCTTCCTCCTAGAAGGCCTACAATTTCATCTTCCAGTTTTAACTTTGACATATAAGAACTGTCCTTCTCAGGAAGGTGCATAGTATATCCTCCTGCCATTCCTCTAGGTATTATACTTATCTGATGAACAGGATCCGAATTAGGTAAAAGTTTCATAACAACAGCGTGACCTGCCTCATGATATGCTGTAATTCTTCTATCTTCCTCATTAATTACCCTGCTCCTTTTTTCAGGTCCTGCTATTACTCTAGTTACTGCTTCTTCTAACTCATCCATACCAATTAGTGTTTTACTTTTTCTAACTGCTAAAAGCGCAGATTCATTCATAAGATTTTCCAGATCTGCACCTGTAAATCCAGGTGTTCTTTTAGCTAAAACATCTAACTTAACTTCATCTGATAAATGCTTATTTTTAGAGTGAACTTTAAGTATTTCTTCTCTTCCCTTAACATCAGGTGCCCCTACAAATATTTGCCTATCAAATCTTCCAGGTCTTAAAAGTGCAGGATCTAATATATCAGGTCTATTTGTAGCAGCTATCATGATTATTCCCTCATTGACTCCAAATCCATCCATTTCAACTAAGAGTTGATTCAAAGTCTGTTCTCTTTCATCATGTCCTCCGCCAAGTCCAGCGCCCCTTTGTCTTCCAACTGCATCTATTTCATCTATAAAAACTATACAAGGTGAATTTTTTTTGGCCTGCTCAAATAAGTCCCTAACTCTAGAAGCTCCTACACCAACAAACATTTCCACAAAATCTGAACCAGATATACTAAAAAACGGTACTCCGGCTTCACCAGATATAGCTTTAGCAAGAAGAGTTTTCCCTGTTCCTGGAGGTCCTACAAGTAAAACCCCTTTAGGTATCCTAGCTCCCATTTCTATATATCTTTTAGGTTGTTTTAAAAAGTCTACTATCTCTGCTAATTCTGCTTTTTCCTCTTCTGCTCCTGCAACATCTGCAAAAGTAACTTTCTTCTTATTATTGTCTGGCGTGGCCATTTTAGCTCTGCTCTTTCCAAAATTCATCACACTACGATTTCCACCGCCACCTTGCGATTGCTGCATAAACATAAACCAAAATGCTACAAGCATAAGTATTAAAAGGACAGTTGGTAAGCATTGTACCCACATAGGTATTGTTGCAGGTTTAGCATACATTTCTTGAACTTCACCATCTTTAGGATGCTGACCTATAAATTGAAATAATCTTTCAGATGGGACTACAGTCTCATATGCTGTTCCATTTTTCAAACTACCTTGAACTGTCATTTTATCTTCTCTAAGCTGAAAACTTTTTACATCATTACTTAACCAGTACTTCTGAAAATCATTAAAACTAATGGATGTTGAACTTTCATTAGTTCTTACCAGCAACAATGCTGCAACTATCACTAATATAAAAACTACTGCCCAGGCCGTTGCACTTGAAATTTTTTTCATTAAAGGCCCCCCTCTCTTTCTAGTTTTATACTGTAAAATTGTATCATAATTAAAATTCCTTTACAATAAAATTTATTACTAATTATTTGTAAACTTCCTCTTTTAATATACCAACATACGGAAAATTTCTATATTTTTCTGCGTAGTCCAAACCATATCCTACTAGAAAATAATCAGGCACTTCAAATCCTATGTATTTTGCCTCAACATCAACTTTCCTTCTCTCAGCTTTGTTTAAAAGGCACGCTATTTCTACACTCTTAGCTTTTCTTCCCTTTAAGTAATCTACAAGGTAAGCTAAAGTTGTACCTGAGTCTATGATGTCCTCTACTATTAATATATGCTTATTCTCTATTTCAAAATCTAAATCTTTTAAAATTCTAACAACACCTGAACTTTTTGTAGAATTACCATAACTTGAAACTGCCATAAAATCCATACTACATGGAATAGTTATTTGTCTAAGTAAATCTGCCATAAATGGAACAGACCCTTTCAAGATACCTACAAGGAGCAAATCCTTTCCATCATAATCCTGACTTATTCTTTTTCCTATTTCTTTAACTTTCTTTTTAATTTTACCTTCATCAAGTAGTACTTCCTTGATATCATCACTAATGTTGGTCATACTTTCCTAGTTCCTCACTTTCAAATTTTATAGCTAAAATATTTCTAGTATTCTTATCAACTTTAAAAAGTTCGCTCATTCTATATCCAACAATCCATCCAATTTTATCTCCAAAACATATGATAGGAACATCATTTCTTTTATCTTTAGATACTTTTAAATCTATGAACAGGTCTTTTAATTTCTTACTTCCAACCATTCCAAGTGGTATGAACTTATCCCCTTCTCTCCTGTTTCGTAATACAATATCTCCTTCTATCTTATCGTAATCAAAATGCTGTATAAACTTATTTTTCTTACAATGTATATATTCTTTAGCTTCAACTAACTCTATGTAAACGGTAGATTTAATTGGGGAGATATTATTACATCCAACTTGCAGTATATACTGTTTTTTATGATCTGGTACAGCCTTTTTTGTATTTTTACTTATTATAATATTTCCATAGTCGTTCAAAACCAATACATTATTGGGAAGCATCTGTTCCTTCCCGGTAGAATGTTTCTGAACTTCTATTATATTTAGAATATGAATTCTTTCAAAATCTTTTAAATTCCCATTTACGATTTTTAAGGACATTCTTATTATCCTACTTAATATTGCTTCCTTTTCTAAGAATGCCTCTTTAGATATTATAACCTTTTCTCCCTTCATATCACAATATTTTTTAAATTTTTCTTGTGAAATATAACTTAAATATTCATTATCTATTTTTATTGTATCAGAAAATCTATTTAATACTTTAATTATATCTTTATTAAAGTTCTCTTGTATATATGGTATAAGTTGTAATCTTATTTTATTCCTACAATATAAAGTTTCTAAATTAGTTTTATCAATTCTAGGATTAAGATTATTCAAGCTGCAATATTTTTCAATTTCATCTCTAGTACTGCATATCAGAGGCCTAACATATATATTATCTCTTACAGGTCTTATTCCTACTAAACCGTCTAACCCTGCACCTCGCATAATTCTCATTAAAATTGTTTCAGCCTGATCGTTAGCATTATGGGCTATAGCTATTTTTTGAGCTTTTAACTCATCTTTAAGTTTCTCAAAAAAACTATATCTTACTTTTCTTCCCGCACTCTCACAAGATATGCCTTCCTTTTGTGAAACATGATTTACATCTATTTTTAAACTTTTAAATTGTATTTTCAAATTTTCACAAAACTTTTTTACATATTCTTCGTCTTCATCTGCATCTTTTCCTCTTAAACAGTGATTTACATGAGCTGCACATAAAGTTATGTCTAACTTTTCTCTCAAAATATACAATATGTGTAACAAACATATTGAATCTGGACCTCCCGATACAGCTACTATTACTTTATCTCCTCTATCAAACATTTTATTTTTTGTTATAGTATCCAATACAGATTCTATCAAAACAAACACTTCCTAAAAATTATTATTTTAGAAACAATACACTAATTTATTATAACATAAATGGATTATTTTTTGTGCAAGAATGACATAAAAGCTATATTTAGACTATCTACAACACCAATTTATAATTTGCAATGCACAGCTCACAATGCACAATTTCAGTAGATTTTTATCCGCCAGTATTATAAAAAATCTAAAAACTAAGTGACGTAAACTAAAAAAATTACGACATAACTTTTTCAAGAGGACAATTGACAGAGGACAGAGGACAATGAAGGTAAGTTTTCCTCCTTACGTCAGAAAACTAATTTATTTTTAAGCTTGTTTTGCTAATGCAAAACATCGCTTAAGCAGGCTCTAAAATCTGTGATTTTCAGATAATTGCTTGCTCAGAAAGTACTTCTTAGAAACAAAAAAACGTGAGTTTCTTTTAAATTAAAGATTTTTGGTAGTGTAACGGAAAAAAATCCACCTTCACTGTCCACTGTCAATTGTCCTCTGTCCTCTCAAAAGCTTTGCTTTGCAATGTTTTTAAACTGCGAAAGTTGAATACTTAAGAAATAATACTTATCTCCATTAATAAAGGCTGTATACCTTTTCTACTATTGCTGTCATATCATCTTTTGCTTTCCCTCCAGAAAGTTCTTTTGCTTTATCCGTAATTTTCTTGCACATTTCCTTAGGATCAGTGCAATCTAATTCTCTTAGAAATTCTATCATCCAATATAAATTTCCTGCTGCCTCACTTTCATAATCAATCACCCCATCGCTTACCATTATTAGGAAATCTCCATTCATTATTTTGTTATTGCTAATATCCACATCCACTTTATCTAATATTCCTATAGGAAGTGTTTTTGATTTTATTACTATAATATCCTCTCCTCTTTTTATAAAACTAGCAGCTGCTCCTACTTTCATAAAATCTACTTCGCCTTTATATAAATCCACGCTGCTTAAATCTAATGTGGAAAACTTCTCATCTTCGGTAAATTTTATACCCATTATAGAATTTACCGTATTGATAGCTGTCATTTTATTGAAACCCGCACTCGTAAATTCCTTTATAAGTTCAACAGATGCACTGCTTTCCTGTCCTGCCTGAGGACCTGAACCCATTCCATCACTTATAATCGTCATATACGTTCCATCTGGCAATTTCCCAAAGCTATAACTATCACCATTACACTTTTCACCATCTTTACAAACTCTACTCACATAAGCTGCTATATGGTATTTAGGGGTTTCTTCAAAAGTTATACTACAGCTATCCATAGAAGAATTTATATTACATCCATCTTCACTTACACACATTAACTTTTTAGTTACATTGTTTATAAGTGGAAGTATATTTTTAACACACTCCTGTTTGCCACCACAAGCTTCCATAGATAAGTTTACAACTAAGTGTCCCTTTTTATTATTAAAACAAAATGCATCTTTATAATGTATATTGCTTTTGTTTAAAATTCTTCGTATATCATTTTCCACCTCAGGATTAAACTTCATATTTAAATTAAAATCTTCTACTATATCCCCTATAGTTTTTCCCATATTCTTTATTTGGGATGCTAGTAATTCTCTACATTCACTGAGTCTGTTCTTTCTCATTTCACTTACAATATAATTATTTACAATCTCTTCCGTATTTTTTATAAGTACTGTTCTTTTAGTACATTTTCTTTGAAGTTCCCCTGGCATATGTTTTTTGTTATCCTCGTAATTTTGTATTAATTCTGCAAAAGCATTATAAGTATAAAAAGCTTCTCTGTTCCAACACATGTGCTTCATATCACAATCAGAACACACTCTATCTGCCAAATTTTCTATAAGTGCACTACTTTTATTTTTCAAAGCAAGTTTATCATTATCTGCTAACTTAGCCAAAACAACTGACATATTATTAAGTACTTTAGAAAAGCTATCAAATTTATGTGAAAAAATAGATTTGATTTTACCTGCATAATTTTCTTTTAAATGCTCCTGCTTCTTTTCCCAATCTAATTCCATTTCTATTTTTTTATATATTTTTTTAGGTATTATAAAAAATATACAGCAGCTTATAATTATTTCTATTATTTTAAATTCTGTTCCTATATTAGAATACATCTTTAGCACCATAAATCCTATAATATAAGCACTTCCGCTCATCCATTTACCCGTTTCCCTAAACACACCTGATATAAGGCCACATAATCCATAAACTGAAATATATATCATCATATTGCTAGAGGTAACTCCTATTATAGTTCCCATAGCTACACCAGCTGCTGCTCCCGATGGACTCCCTTTTACATAACCTAATATAAGTATAAAACCTAATGCTATTATATTTCTAAAAGATACTTCATGTATATTCATTCCCCAAGTTCCTGCTATAATCAAAGATGCAGTTATAGACATACTAATTATTTCCTCACTGCTGTATAAATGTCTAGTTTTTAATTTTTTTAAGCATACTATTGAATAATTAATAATAAAATATATTGGAAAGATACACATAACTTCAAAAACAGAATTAAAAGCAGCTACCCCAAGAGTTAATTTCAATATTAAAAACTTATAGGCAAAAAACTCTATTAACGCAGCAGAAAATAATAATACCAACTTCTTTTTTGCACTAATATTATTTAATATATGATTTAAAGTTGCTAATGTTACAATTTCTATACAATATACAGGAAGATATTTAATATTTCCATACATTGAAATGTACCCTAATAATGTTCCCGCCGCAGCAATGAGGGAAGGTTTTCGCTTTTCACATTGTGCTATTGATATAAAAAAGGCTATTCCAAAGGGTGCCATAAGGTTTACCATCATAACCCTTCCAACTAAAAAACCTGCTATGAAATAAAATATTATTTGAATTGTTTTTGTCATATCCCTAGCTTCATGGTTTTTTTCTTCATTCTTTAGCTTTTCTGTCCTTTGATAAGGAAATACCTCTGCTCCATATTGCATATTATACCACCCACCTTATAAAATTACTGATTACATTATAGCAGTAATTTCTGGAAATAAATGTCATAACATGAGATACCCCCATATTTTTTTTAGGACATTAATTTTATGTTTTTTTCATAATTCTTATTTTAAATACTTACTAAAAACTAGTTATCCTATTTTATCCACAGTGTTAATAAGTTTGTGATTTTAATAATTTTAGAAAGGAGTGCTTTAACCTGATTAGACTTTGTTCATTGTCAAGAACTTTAAAGGTACGTAAATTAGAAACTAAAAAAAGCTTGCAATATATGCAAGTTTTTTGGTTGCGGGGAAAGGACTTGAACCTCCGACCTTCGGGTTATGAGCCCGACGAGCTACCAGCTGCTCCACCCCGCGTCATTAATTGGTGCTGAAGACCGGAATCGAACCGGTACGGGTTTTAAAGCCCGCAGGATTTTAAGTCCTGTGCGTCTGCCTGTTCCGCCACTCCAGCACATCATCAAATTGGTAGCGGAAATAGGACTTGAACCTACGACACTTCGGGTATGAACCGAATGCTC
>DAIMMR010000078.1:0-12670 GCA_036720575.1 Clostridium sp. | reverse complement strand
ATCTCCATTTTTTGAAGCAAATTTCCAGAAAAAATCCAGTATACCATTTAAAACATAACAATAAACCGATCTTATAACACCGCTGTGGGTAACTATTAAAATGTTATCTTTGTTTAACTTTAAAATATCATCCATAAAGCTTTTTACTCTAGAATAAAATTCAACGTAACTTTCTCCTTCAGGTGGTGACACACTTTTCCAATCGTCACTCCACTTTTTCCATTCTTCAGGGTAA
Organism: Clostridium sp.; assembly: GCA_036720575.1. GTDB lineage: Bacteria > Bacillota > Clostridia > Clostridiales > Clostridiaceae > Clostridium_B. The sequence continues at coordinate 12,435 of DAIMMR010000078.1, read as the reverse complement.
AGTTTCATTATTTCTTTGTAATTTTTACCTTCAAACTTTCCAAGATTCATCTCATTTAATCTTTCATCAATAACAATTTTCTTAGAATTACCCCCTAAAATTATCTTAGCTGTCTGAGATGCTCGTTTTCTGTCACTTACATAAACATCATCAAATTCTATATTACTTAAAAGCTTTTTTGTCTGTTCTGCTTGACTTAAACCCTTTTCATTTAAAGATACGTCAAGTCTTCCGTAATAATATTTATTATTATTTTCATTTGTTTGTCCATGTCTTACAAAATAAATATTCATAAGTTTTATCCTCCTGCATAAAGCCATCAATGCATGCTAACTTACCTTAGTTATTATATAATATTTGAATAAAATATACAAATTCTAAGAATAAATATAAAAAAATAAGAGGGAAAATCTCCTCTCTTATTTTAAATGAGAATTAGGTATAAAGTATGTTAATTTATTAACTTTTACAAATTAATAATACCACAATTTTCTTAATAATCAAGACTTTTTATAATAAAAAATATATATTTTATAACTTTTTATTAATTTATGATGATTTCCTTGTAGTTATATATTGTATATTTATTAACAAATATATACATGTTATATTCATAAATATAATCATTTAACATTCATTACAGTAATTACTATAAAAATTATTTTTGACAACTAATAGTTTTTATTATATAGTAGAATGGATTATAAAATAAGGATGGTGCATATGGATAACTTAACTTCTATTTTTAGAGAAAAAAAGCTAAAGCTTACCCCGCAGCGTATTGCTGTATATAAATATTTACAATCCACCAAGGAGCATCCTTCGGCTGAAACCATATATAAAGCCCTTCAACTAGAATATCCTACTATGAGCCTAGCAACTGTTTATAAAGCTTTAAAAACTTTGGTTGACGTGAAGTTAGTACAGGAAATCAATATAGGAGAAGGTAACTTTAGATATGATGGAAATGTTAATCCCCATTCTCATATACAGTGCATAGTTTGTGGGAAAGTCGATGACGTAGAAGGAATTTGTTTTTCTAATTTGAATGATAAAATTAAAGATTGTGTTGACTACGAAGTATTGAGTAACCAAGTTTATTTTTATGGCATATGTAAAGACTGCCAAAAAAGCTCTAAAGAATAATGCTCGTAAGCATCAAAAATTTAGGGCAGTTACCTTTCATAATAAAGATAACTGCCTATTTCTAAGAGGACTCATCTACCACTTCATTCCATTCACTTTTAGTGTATTTTCCAGAAAGTATGCTGTCAACTTTACTTGATATATTATTTTTAAAACTTTCTGGCACATTATATATAAATGCTATATTGTCTTCTGTGCTGTTTTCTAAATGAGTTATTACGCACTTTTTTATGCCATCTTTTGAAATATCTGGGTTTTTAAATCCTGTTACAAAACCTTTGTCACTTAATTTTTTTTGAGCATCTTTTCCAAATGCGAACTTTATAAATTCGTTTGTCTCTTCTGTGTTCTTACTACTTATAAGAACACTCATTATGGCATCTGCCATAATTGGAACTTTTAACTGACTTTTAGAATTTGGGCTATAATACTCAAAGCATTTTATATTTTTGCTTTTTAAATTATTCACATAATATGAAGATGCTATTATTACTGGAATGTCTCCTTTATCAAACTTTTTTAAACTTGATTCATTTCCTATTTCAAAAGTATCCTTGTTTATAGATCCATTTTTTACAAGATCATTTAACAAATCGAAACTTTTTTGAACCTCAGTTAACTTTTTGTATGCAGAAGGTCCGCTGTCATATATATTTTCAAGTTTCTTCATAGTAATTATATTGCTTGATATGATAGAAAATAAAGTATTACTAATATCCATGCCTTCATTAAGAACTACAGGTACTCTCATTGATGTAGAGTTCATTGTCTTCAAAGAAGCATTAAATTCATCTATATTATTGGGCATTTTTAGGTTTAATTTATCGAAGGCACTTTTATTACAGAGTATCTCTATAGTATAAGGCATTACAGTAATTCCATAATATCTATCATTAAATCTACCATAAGATTTTACTGCAGTATAATATTTATCAGTTAATTTATTTTGCTCATACATATTTCCCATATCAGCTAAAAGTCCTTTTCTGACTAACTTCAGCATATCATTTCTTGAAGCAATTACAATATCTATATCACTGGATTCACTTACGTTTTCATCCACCTTTTCTCCTATAGCATTATTTATGTTTACCTTTGCCTTAGGATTTTTCTTTTTATATTCGTCTGTTAAAAATTTTATTATATTTAAAGATTCTTTATCCTTTACACCTACATATATATTTATCTGTCTGTTTTTTTTGAGTGTTTCCGTATTTTTTCCACATGCAGATAAATTAAATAACAATATTATCATTAATGAAAATGTAATTATCTTATTTTTGAGCATAAATTCTATCATCTCCTTTAAATATAATTTAAGCCCCTTTTCTATAAATTTATTTTGTACATAATAATTAAATATATAATACATTCATATAATTAAGTGGAGGTGAAATTTATGAAATTTAGGATAATATTTCTAAAGAAAAAATACATCTACTTTTTTATATTATTATTGATATTTATATCAGCAGTCATAGTTTTTATGGTATCCAGAAGCTCTTCTCCTTCATTTAACACTATTTCAAATAATAAAAAGATAAAAGCAGATTTTAATGGTGATGGAAAAGAAGATATATTATCTATTGTGCGTAATAAAAATAAATATTCAATGAAAGCAATAATTGGAGATAAGTCCTTTAATTTTCAAACAGATAGGAATTCCCCTACAATCGAAGGTTATTCTCCTTATTGGCCCATTAGAGTAATTCTTATGGATGTATCCAGGAATAAGATTCCTGAAATATTTGTACAAGGTTCCATTGCAAATAAACCAGTTCAACGTGTTTTTACATTCAATAATAACAAATTTGATAATATATTTTCAAATTATAACAACATATTGGGATTTATAGACTGTAAAAACAACAAGACACCAAAAATAATATCTGGTAAATTCCAAGGAGACAACATGACACTTTCAAATTACATTTTTTTAAACTATAAATTTAAAAATTATAATTATGAGAATGACAATACTTTTATGGGAAAGGATACTATATGCACATTTATTAAATTAATTCAGGGACTTCCTCAAAGTGAATCCTACAAACCTAAAGATATATTTTATTCTAATATATCCAGTGAAAATATGTCTCTAATAGGTAACATGTCCGGTGAAAACAATTCCTATGTATTTCAGGATGCACTGTTCATGGAAAATAAATGTGATGCAAATGGAAATACTTCTGAGTTATCCTGGACATTAAATTTTAAAGCCATCTCTAACACAGATACCAACATAGTAAAAAACTATACCCTAAATTTAGCTCTCATACCAGATAAAAGTAGTGAAAAAAAATATCATTTTAAAATTGCATCTATGTATAGGTCTAAATAAAAAAGGGACCGTTCACGCGGTCCCAAGGGGGATGGGGGGTTATTACATCAAATAACATTTTTATTACTTGATGCTAGGAGATTTAAATCTCCTAATTACATTTATTATAATGCCCCATTCTAAACAAATTATTCATAAAAATTAAAATTTTTAATATCTTTTATACAATTCTTCTAATTCTCTCTTTATATCTTTTCTAAGCTCTATAGGTTCAATTACTTCCGCATCTTTTCCAAAACTCAGTACCCATTTTTTAATATCTTCCAATTCATTCAAGTATATAGTAAAAAGTATTTTTCCCCCTTCAATCTGGTCTATATTCTGATATATATGCCATGTGGTATCTTTTATAAAAGCAGCTTCCTTCTCGCTAAACTTTATTACTACCTTTATTTTATCGCCCATAAATATACCCCAGTTCTTGTCCAAATATTCTTTTAGTGAAAATGTGTGGGGTCTCATATATATATCTTTACTAATTTTCAAATTTTTTACTCTGTTTAGCTTAAAACTACGTATATCACCTTTCATGTGGCAATATCCTATTATATACCAATCTCCTTCTTTAAATATCAAATCGTAGGGATCTATTTTTCTCATAGTTAAATTATTTTTATTTACTGAAAAATAATTTATGCTTAAACTTCTCCCCCTGCTCATAGAATAATTTATCTTAGATATCTTATCTTCTAAATTTTCCATACTTCCCACATAATTTATCGAGAAATTCTTGTTACTATTTATTTTACTTAAATCCTTACTTTTATTTACATTTACGCTTTTTACTTTAAAAATCGCATTTTTTAAATCCTTTTCATACGCAAAACCATTTTTTGACGTAAGTATTTCCTCCGCCATAAGAAGAGCTTCCAGTTCATTTTCATTTAAGTTGGAAGGTTTTATATAAAAATTTTGGTCTATATAAAATCCACCATTTCTTCCTTTTTTTGTATATATAGGTACGCTTGCTTCATTTAAATTTCTTATATATCTATATATAGTTTTCTTATCCACTTCCAAAATTTCAGATAATTCTGATGCAGTAGTTAAACCTTTATATTGCAACATTATTATAATTTCTAATAAATTAGAAATTTTAGACATAGTCTTTACCCCCAATATATTTAGTGTTTATAATAATTTATATCGTTACTTTTTATAAACTTTTTAGTAAAACTTTATTCTAAATTAAACCTGTTCTGGTTTAATTTAGAGTTTAAGGTATAAGTTTTAATTTTAGTATCAAATTTTTTAACTCTGAATAATATATATTATAAATTAATTATGTTTAATTTAAATAAATGCAAATCTATTTACTTAAAAATAAGGGGTGAATATGATGTCAAAACACCATCGCAAAAATTACAATACTGGTTTCAATTTAGGTGATATTCTAAATAATATAGATATAACTCAACTTGTCTCAATAATATCTGCCCTAGGTGGTAACTCCAGGAACTCTTCCAATGACCAATTGGGTGCAATGTTGAGCAATCTAAATTTAGGGGATATTTCCAAGAAAAATAATGTGCCTGAGTTTAATCAGTCCAATATAAACTCTCAACTTGCAGAATTGGAAAAGAGATTATCTCAAACGGAAGACAATAGCAGTGGAAAAAACGAGATATTAGATGCAGTAAGACAACTTCAAAACTCTCCAGATGCAGCTAAAATATTAAATAGTTTTATGAATTCCAGTAATAATAAAAAATAATTGAATTACATTTTTTAATTTTTTTCTTCAAAAAAAGGGAGTGTTGCAATAGCAATTTTTTAGATTGCTTTGAACACTCCCTTTTAATATGATTACATCATATTAAGTTTTTGCAATAAAAGTGCTGCCACTGTTACTGAATTAAATGCACAATGGTTGAACACTGCATACCAGTATCCCTTTTTATTTATTAAATAGCAGTTATAAATACCAATCCAAAATATTATAGGAAATGCATTCAAACTAAAATGAATTACCGCAAATATTAAACTACTCAAAAGTGCAGCCATATATATTCCCATTCTTTTAGTAAATATTTTTTCAAATAGAAGCCACCTAAATACAAATTCCTCAAGTATAGGTGCAAATATTATAATTACAGGTATCATTATCAAAAATTTATTTAAGGACATATTTGCCATATGTGTAACTATTTCCTGCTGTTTTAATTCGACTCTGAAATTAGAAAGTATAATAGTTTCAATTATAGATATACCTATGGCTATCAAATAAAATACCACCACTGATACTATAGCATTAAAAAATTTAAATCTTCTTATATCAAATTCATAGGGTCCATCCCTATGTTTTAAATATCTCATATTTAAAAGTACAAATATGAAAGGGATAAGATTTTCCGTAAATATACAGGTAATTACATAAGCTATACCAATTAACACTAATAGTAAATTACTCTTTTTCTTTTCTCTCCAAAACTTTGAAAATACTAAAAATGGTGGTACATACACGATTGAAAATACAAGGACATCCTTTATAATATCTAATTTAAACATAACTGATTTCTCCTTGCTATTATTTGCCTGCCTCAATTTAAATTTTATCCTATGAATCCTGCACTAATATTTCACCATTTAGTAGGAACTTATTGTAGACTCCAAAGCTTCTAAAATTTTCTCTTTTCCTTGCTTGTTTAATGCAGAAAAAGTTAAAATCTCATCTTCCCTATTCATTCCTAAAGTATCTCTTATAATTTGTAAATTTTTATACAATTGATTTTTAGAAACTTTATCAATTTTAGTAGCTACAATAGCAATATCATAGTCATAGTGCTTAATCCACTTATACATAGTTATGTCATCAGCTGTTGGTTTATGCCTGCAATCTAAAATAAGCACTATTTTTTTTAATTGCTGTCTAGCATTTAAATATTTTTCTATTATCCTTCCCCAGCTTTCCTTTTCCTTCTTGGAAACTTTTGCATAACCATATCCAGGCAAATCTACAAGATAAAAGTCATTATTTATTAAGAAAAAATTTATTTGCCTGGTTTTCCCAGGTGTAGCACTGACCTTAACTAGCTTTTTTCTATTTGTTAAAGTATTTATAAGAGAAGATTTTCCTACATTAGATCTACCCACAAAAGCTACTTCCACTCTATTATCCACAGGATATTGCCTAGGACTTACTGCTGAAATTATAAATTCTGACTGTTTTATTTCCATAAATAATACCCCACTTAATTATCGTTTAAGATTGAATTTTCAAGTACAGTGTCTATATTATCTGCAAGTATATATTTCAATTTACTTTTAACTGTCTTTGGAATTTTCAAAAGATCCTTTTCATTTTCCCTAGGTATTATAACCGTATCTATACCTGCCCTATACGCTGCAAGGCTCTTTTCTTTTAATCCACCTATAGGTAAAACCTTACCTGTTAGAGTTATCTCTCCAGTCATAGCCACATTGTGCTTTACTTTATTTTTATTAAGTGCAGATATCATTGCAGTAACCATAGTAACTCCTGCAGAAGGTCCATCTTTTGGTACTGCACCTTCTGGGACATGTATATGCACATCATAGTTTTTATAAAATCCATTTTCTATTCCATATTTATGAGAATTAGCCCTTATATAACTGTACCCAGTTTTAGCTGATTCTTTCATCACATCACCAAGTTGGCCTGTTAATTGCAGCTTACCATTTCCAGGCATTACGCTTACTTCTATAGGAAGAGTGTCTCCTCCGTATCCTGTCCATGCCATTCCAGTAACTACTCCCACTTTATCTTCCTTATCTACCTTATCATAAGTAAATATTTCAGGTCCAAGATAAGATTTTACTTTAGTTACAGTAACATTTATGCTTTTTTTATCTTTTTCCATAATTTCTGCTATTGCTTTTCTTATAATAGATGCAACTCTTCTCTCAAGACTCCTAACCCCTGATTCTCTAGTATAATTGTCTATTAGCTTGTATATAGCTGAATCTGAAAAAACAATTTTATCATCCACTACTCCATTTTCTTTTAACTGTTTAGGTATAAGATATTCTTTGCATATATGGAGTTTTTCTTCACTAGTATACCCAGATACCTCTATTACTTCCATTCTATCAAAAAGTGGTCTTGGGACAGTTTCAAGGGTATTTGCAGTAGTTATAAACATTACATTTGACAAATCAAAATCTAACTCAAGGTAATGATCTCTAAATGTACTGTTTTGTTCACTATCCAATACTTCCAAAAGAGCATCTGCAGGATCTCCTCTAAAATCCCCACTCATCTTATCTATTTCATCCAATAAAAATAGGGGATTTTTAGATCCGGCCTGTTTTATTCCATATATTATTCTTCCTGGAATAGCTCCTACATAGGTCTTCCTATGTCCTCTTATCTCAGCTTCATCTCTTACCCCTCCAAGGGACATCCTTACAAAATTTCTGTTTAAAGCATGTGCTATGGACTTTGCAATAGAAGTTTTTCCAACTCCTGGAGGACCTACAAGACAGAGTATGGGGCCTTTAAGTGACTTACTCATTTTTTTGGCTGCTAGATACTCAATTATTCTATCCTTGACATCTTTTAATCCATAATGCTCTTTTTCAAGTATTTCTCTAGCAGCCTTTATATTTAAATTGTCTTTAGTCTGAGTATTCCACGGTAAATCTAGTATCCAATCCAGATAAGTCCTTATTACTCCTCCTTCTGCAGAATAGGTACCTGTATTTTTCAATCTATCTAATTCATACAATGCCTTATCTTTAACATCCTTAGGAAGTTTTGCCTTACTTATTTTATTTTTATACCTTTTTATTTCTTTTTTATCTTCATCATCTTCCCCAAGTTCTTCTTGTATTGCCTTTAGCTGTTCCCTTAAATAATATTCCTTTTGAACTTTATCTATTTTATTTTTTACTTTTACTCCTATTTTTCTTTCTAACTTTAAAATTTCTATTTCATTTACAAGTACATCTAAAAGCTTTTTAAGCCTTTCTTCTATGTCATAACATTCCAGAATTTCCTGTCTCTTTTCTTGCTTTAGCATTAAATATGAACTTACAGTATCAGCTAATCTTCCCCAATTATTTAATTCATCTAAGGTTATTATAGTTTCTACTGGTATATTTCCAGATAATTTTATGTATTCATCAAATTTATCTTTAACAGTACGGGCAAGGGCTTCACAATTTTTATCGTCGTTACATTCTTCTTCGTCTTCCAAAATCTCCACTTCTACTTTAAAAAAGGGATCTTTACTTATAAACTCTTTTAATACTGCCCTTGTTTCACCTTCTACAAGTACTCTAACTGTGTCTCCCGGCAACTTCAATATTTGTTTTACATTACAAATAGTACCTGTTTTAAAAATATCTTCTTCTTCTGGTTCTTCAATTTTAGCTTCTTTTTGAGCGGTTAAAAATATTTTTTGATCTGCAATCATAGCTTCTTCTAGTGCAAGTATGGATTTTTTCCTACCTACATCAAAATGTAAAACCATGTATGGAAATACAGTAATACCCCTCAATGGAATTAGAGGAAGAACTTTTAAGTTTTTATCCATCTTTCTCTCCTCACTTTAAATAGTTTAAATTCATATATCAGCGTTTTATATACTTAACTATTGCTTAAAAGAGAGTACCGAAACCAGTACTCTCTTTTTAATAACCTATGCAGTTTCAGGACCCTTTCGTGTTCTTGACTTTTTTAATTTAATAGGCGTCCTCTTTCCATCCTCTGCCTCTATAAGTTCTGGCTTCTTTGTCTCCACTGCATTCTTATCAATTATTACTTTAGCTATTTCCTCTTTTGAAGGTATATCAAACATTACATCCTTCATAGTTTCCTCTATAATAGCTCTAAGACCTCTAGCTCCTGTATTTCTCTTTAATGCTTTATCTGATATAGCTTCCAGTGCATCTTCTTTAAATTCAAGTTCTACATCATCAAATTCAAAGAGCTTTTTATACTGTTTAATCAGTGCATTTTTAGGTTCTTTTAATATTCTTACAAGAGCACTCCTGTCTAATGCCTCCAAAGTTACTATAATAGGAATTCTACCTACAAATTCTGGTATAAGTCCAAACTTTAGAAGATCTCCAGGCATTATATCTTTTAAAAGTTTTCCTATGTCCTTTTCCTTTTTAGATTGTATTTCTGCACCAAATCCTAAAGTGCTTACTCTAGTCCTACGTTCTATTATATTGTCTATACCATCAAAAGCTCCACCGCATATAAATAATATATTTGTAGTATTTATTTGAATAAATTCTTGATGCGGATGTTTTCTACCACCCTGAGGTGGCACTGAAGCTACTGTACCTTCTAATATCTTTAACAGTGCCTGCTGTACGCCTTCTCCTGAAACATCCCTAGTTATAGATGGGTTTTCTGATTTTCTTGCTATTTTATCTATCTCATCTATATATACTATTCCATGTTCAGCTCTTTCTATATCGTAGTCTGCATTTTGTATAAGCTTTAACAATATATTTTCTACATCTTCACCTACATAGCCAGCTTCTGTTAAAGTAGTAGCATCTGCAATAGCAAAAGGTACATTTAAAAATTTTGCTAAAGTTTGAGCTAACAATGTTTTTCCTGATCCTGTAGGACCAAGTAATAATATATTACTTTTTTGAAGTTCCACATCATCATTTTGATTATTTGAATTTATTCTCTTATAATGATTATACACTGCTACAGACAGTGATTTTTTTGCATCTTCCTGACCTATTACATATTGATCAAGATAATTTTTTATTTCTACAGGTTTAGGTATAGAAGTCATATCTATTTGAACATCTTCTTCAAATTCATCACTTATTATTTCAGAACATAATTCTATACATTCATCACAGATATACACACCTGGTCCTGCAATTAATCTTCTAACTTGATCTTGTGTTTTACCGCAGAATGAGCATTTAAGTTGTTTTTTTTCATCGTTTTTGGCCATTTCCACACCTCACTAAAGGTTATTTCTTTTTGGTAATAACTTCATCTATCAATCCGTATTCTTTTGCTTCTTCTGCTGTCATAAAGTTATCTCTCTCAGTGTCTTTTTCAACTTTTTCAAGGGGTTGCCCTGTTCTTTCACTTATTATAGTATTTAACTTTTTCTTTATGTCTAATATTCTTTTTGCATGAATTCCAATATCAGTTGCCTGACCCTGAAATCCTCCAAGTGGTTGATGTATCATTATCTCTGCATTTGGAAGTGCAAATCTCTTTCCCTTTGCACCAGCCGTAAGCAAAAATGCCCCCATGGAAGCTCCCATACCTATGCATATAGTGGACACATCTGACTTTATATACTGCATTGTATCATAAATTGCCATTCCTGAGGTTATTGATCCACCTGGACTATTTATATAAAGATATATATCTTTGTCAGGGTCTTCAGCTTCTAGGAATAACAGCTGTGCTACTACCAGACTAGCTGAAACATCATTAACTTCTTCACTAAGCATTACTATTCTATCTTTTAAAAGCCTAGAATAAATATCGTAAGACCTTTCCCCTCTACTTGTTTGTTCTACAACTACTGGTACTAAACTCATAAAATCTCCTCCTCTTATATAACCATTTAAGGCAATTAATTTATATTAAAATTAATTCATATCAACCTATAAGTATAAACCCTTTGAACTTTTTTATTTTAAATTAATTGCCAGAAAAGCTCCTGGCAATTAATTTAAATATAATCTATGCTATTGCTTTATTACTATCTACTAACATTTTTACAACTTTTTCATTAACCACATCTGTCTCTAAATATGATTTTTGGTTATCAAAAATTATTTTTGCAGTTTTTTCTGCTTCTTTGTTACCATATTGTGCAGCCATTTCTTTTGCTCTTTCCATAAGTTCATCATCAGCTGCTTCTATCTTTTCTACTTTTGCTATTTCACCAATTACTAAATCTGTTCTTACTCTTTTTTCTGCTGATTCTTTCATATATTCTCTTACTTTTTCTTCAGTATTATTTGTATATTGATAATATGTCTTAAGGTCTAATCCCTGATATTTTAATCTCAATTCTAAATCTTTAAGCATAGTATCTACTTCTTTTTTTATCATAACTTCTGGTATATTGATTTCTGCATTTGAGCAAACTTTATCTAAAACTGCTTCTTCAAATTCTCTTTTAGTTCTAATCTTATTTGCTTCTTTTTTCTTATTCTTTATATCTTCTTTAACTTTATCTAAAGTATCAAATTCTGATATATCTTTAGCAAATTCATCATCTAATTCAGGTAGTTCTTTAATCTTTATTTCTTTAACAGTAACTTTAAATACAGCTTCTTTACCATTTAGCTCTTCTCTTCCATATTCTTTAGGGAATGTAACATGAACATCTTTTGAATCACCAGCATTAAGTCCAATTAACTGATCTTCAAAATTATCTATGAAAGTACCAGATCCGATTTCCAACTGATAATCTTTTCCTGCTCCACCTTCAAACTCTTTGTCATCTACAAATCCATTAAAATCTATTACTGCTATATTTCCCTTTTCTATACTTCCACTTTCTTTGGTTTCTATTCTAGCATTCTTTTGCTGCATTGTCTTTAATTCTGCTTCTACTTCTTCGTCTTTTACGTCATATGTATTTTTCTTAACTTCTAAGTCCTTATACTCTCCAAGTTTAACTTCAGGAAATACAGTTATTTTTGCAGTATATATGAATTCCTTTCCTTCTCCTATTTGTACTATATCAATTTCAGGATAATCTACTGGTTTTATATCATTTTCCTTAATGGCCTGTGGATATGTATCATCACAACAGAAATTTATCGCATCTTCATAAAATACGCCTTCTCCATAGTACTTCTTTATTATATTCATAGGGGCTTTACCTTTTCTAAAGCCAGGTATATTAAAGAAGTACTATGGAGACGGCAATGCTTTTTTCATGGATTCATTAAATTTCTCTTTTTCTACAGTTATTTCTAATTTTACAACATTTTCTTCTATCTTTTCCTTCTTAACA
>DAIMMR010000653.1:0-1739 GCA_036720575.1 Clostridium sp. | reverse complement strand
ATCGACTTATACGCAGGCATATTTTTACAATAATGAAGCTCTTTTAAATATTTTGGATATAAGTCTTGGAAAAAATTCGTAAAAACTTAGAACTTTTGAATTGTCTGAGGTACGAGTTTTCAAAAGTTCTTAGCTTTTTTAGAATTTTTTACTTAGACTTATCAAAATATTTAATGAGCTGAAGGTTGTAAAAAATATCCGGAGAATAAGTCGATTTTTTTGCTTAGAAACCCCTATATTGAAACTCTAATCAGTCTTCTACGTGCCTAGAATTTATTGTATAAGATGTATATTTACTATCTGTATAAACAACAGATACATTTGCAATTATGGTGCAAGTTTCAGCACCATAATTTCCTTTCGAATAGACATCAAATGTATAAGTCTTTATATAATCACTATCTTGCGGCATTGAAATATCATGCATAAGTTCAGCTTTATATACTTCCATATTGTCATTATAAAGACCTAATTTGTTATAATTATTAGTTATAGTATTCCCTGAAGATACATCAAGTTTATTGTTCTTAATATTTTTTTCAATATCATCATTGACGTAATTTATAAAATCATAGATACCTGTCTCAGCACTATAATATGCCCTGGTTTTATCAGACGTATCTGAAGCTGCTCTGTTACTTTTTATACTAGTATCTACCATAAATGCAGCTAATACAAAAGTCACCGTCATAATAATAATAACAATTATAAGGGCAGAACCTCTTTTTTTCATAAATATCTTATATCTCCTTACAAATTAATTTGTCTGAACATTAATGGCAGTATGACTTTTAATCTGTATATTCCCCTCTGAAGCTGAAACACTTATAAAAATCAATCCATTTTTATATGAAAAATCAACTGAATCTATATTAAAGCATTTATTTTCATCATTATCCTGAAGAGTTTTACTTTTTCTATCATAATATATATTAGAAGAAGGAACATTAGATTCTGTTGGATTTAAAATCAAATTAATTATATCCTTATTAGCTGCACCAGCATTACTAACAGAACTAACTTCAATTTTGCCATCCTTGTCTTTAGATCCTAATTTAAGAATGTTGTTTCCATCTGAAGATGTTAAAGTTTTAGTATCATTAGTTGAGCTATAATTTCTTATTTGATCCGTAAGCATATTTAAGGCTTTATTTGTATTATACTGAATATCTATATTATTTTTAAAATTAAAAGATTGCCTTATTTCAGAAAAAAAAGTTTGATAAAGATATACAGAAAATATAGAGAATATGGCCAAGGTTATCATAAGTTCTACTAAAGTAAATCCTCTCTTTTTCATACTAATGTCCTACCACCTTATTTCTTAAAAAAATGTGACTTTAACACCACTTCATTTTTCTCATCATCAATACTATCTCTAACCTTTACTGTAATTTCAAAAAGATTAGGCGAATCAGCTTTAACTTGCATGGAACTTATATTAACATAGTAAACATCTTTATTAGTATCTTTATTAGTATCTTTATTATCTTCTTTCATCTCTTTATAATCACTGCCTTTATATTCGCTGCTGTCTGGATCATTTTTACTTTCCTCAAGGCACCTCTGTGCTTCCATCATCATGTTTTGCTTTAAAACCTGTGTATTTACATTTTTATTAGCTGCAATATTAAGTCTAATAACAAAGGCAGATAACATTATAAATACACCGATGGCCATCATTACTTCTATATAAGTAAATCCTCTTTTCTTCATTTTAATCCCTGCTTCTAAATATT
>DAIMMR010000652.1:0-1739 GCA_036720575.1 Clostridium sp. | reverse complement strand
CAAAACACTTGTATTACTCAATTGGTAGTCCCTAGGAGGATCGAACTCCTGATTTTATTTTTGTAATATTATAAGTATATATGATTTTCTGTAATGTACTGATTATAAAGGTTTTACAACTATAATAAAATATCATTATATATGTTTATCTAAAACTATGGTGTAAACTTGGTGTAAATTTATTTTGCTTCTAAGACAAAATCATGCCAATATTTTTAAGTAATCTTTATCCTTATTTAGATTATCAAGATAAAAGGTACTCATTATTAACAAGTACCTTTTTCATGACTCTTTATCCAATTAACTATACCTTTTTGTCCGATCTTATCAGATGCAATATCCACAGCAAAATTTACAAGTTCATTCTGGCTAAAACCTATTTTTATATTGTTATATTCAAGAAGTACAAGCATGACGTAAATCCCGGTCCTTTTGTTACCATCTACAAATGCATGATTTTTTATTATATTAAAACATATATTGGCACACTTTGATTCAATAGTTGGATATAACTCTTGTCCATAAAAAGTAACTTTAGAATTTTCAACTGATGATTTTAAAATTTCTAAATCTCTGACTCCATTTGTCCCTCCAGTAGCTTCTATCAACTTATCATGAAGTTTTAAAATATACTTAATGGTAATATACTTCATCTATTGGATAATTCCTTAAATGCCTCTATATTCTCATCTAAAATCTTACCTGCAATTTTATCAATGGCTTGATCTTCAGATGAAGCCTCTTTACTAAACTTATCAAAATCCAGAATAACATATCTAGGTTTATTATTTTTCATTATAACAACTGATTTATCTTCATCAACTATTTTTGCTACCTTGGAAAAATTCTTATTTGCTTCTGACATTGAAATCATTTTATTTGTATTAACAAGCATTTGAACTCCTCCTCAACTATAATATATTTATATTATAGCATAAATAGGATAAATTTATCCTATTTTATGAAATTTAATTTTATTAATCGTTAATAATTCCTAATAACCAACTCACTATACCTGTGTCCTTTATCTTTGTACTTTCCCACTAGATTGTGATTTCTCTCAACTCCATCTATGTTAAAGTCCCTGTATAAATCTTTTACAAATTCACAGTCATTATAAGAAAGAATAAACTTCCCTTTCACATTTTTAAGAACTTCACACAGCCTCACATGATCCTCTTTTGAAAATTGTGCCTGATAATATCTTTCAGTTCCGTAGTATGGCGGATCTAAATATACAAGTCCATCCTCTTTATCATAGACCTCAAGTAAATCCTCGAAATCTTTATTTTCAATCACTACATTTGAAAGCCTTTCTTGAATATCAGTGAGATATCGAGTCATTACATTAACATTTCTTTTTACACATCCATAGGACCTGTGGTCACTTCCATAGCTTGTCTTGATTAATATGAAAAATCTAGCTGCTCTCTGAATATCAGTCATACCCCTAGTGTTGTATTGACTTGCAAAATCATAAAACATCTCCCTTGAATTCAGCATAAAAGAGAGTTCTCTCTGTAGTTCTCCACAGTGGAATTTTACACATCTAAATAAATTGACCAGGTCTCCATTTATATCATTGTAAACTTCCATATTAGACAATTTATCTTTTGAGAACAATACCCATGCTGCACCTCCAAATACCTCTATGTATCTATTGAACTTTTCAGGAAATCGTTTGACTATCTCCTTCCTGAGTAATTTCTTTCCGCCTATCCAACTTATAAAACTATTCA
>DAIMMR010000077.1:0-12696 GCA_036720575.1 Clostridium sp. | reverse complement strand
AAGATGATATATCATATTCCAATATACTGTCCATATCAATCCTGCACATACTACCTACATCATCTAGGAAACTCATATCTTCCATTCTTTAACCTCCTCAATATGTAAACAAAGTTCTTGGCATCAGATGGAGTTAACTCCACCTGATGCTTAGAAATCGTTATCCAGGGACGTAGCTGCTCTTTACTCCCACTTGGAAAAGTGGGAGTATTAGAGCAGGTAGTCATCGGATAAATCTTATATTTAGTTTTAGTATATCATATTTTGAGAGTAATCATAAAACATTATTGTATCATTATGATAAATATTTATATAATATCATAATGATATTGACTTTTTGTGTCAATATGATATTATATAAATATAAAGTGTATTGTTTCAATAGAACAACAATTGGCACAAAAATTGCTTTAATATAAATGTGAATATATGTTTGAAAAAACATTTTAATAGCCCTAAACCTAAAAGCCTAAAATCTAAGTAAAAATACTCCAGCATAGTTAGACCCCTATGCTGGAGTATTTTTTACTTATCCAAATTACTCAACTTTCACACATATGAAATTTTGATTTAATAAAAAATAATGAGAAGCAAATCTTTTAAAAAGAACAAACTTCAAATAACAAAGAACAGATAAAGATGATTTCCCTTGTACCTCAGGAAATCTATAATTCTAATATTTTCTGACGTTAGGAAGAAACTTATCCTTATTTGTTCTTTAACCTTTGTACTTTGGTATTTAAGAAATTGAGTTAAGTTATATACAACAAAAAACTAAGAGCTTTCACCATATGCTATGATGAAAGCTCCTAACTTTTATTTATAGTTTTATATACTTTTTAGCTTACCTCACGTTCGTCGTCATCTTTTTTTTCAACTATATTATTATTGTCATCATAAGTAACTAATTTGAGAGATTTTGTAGGACAAACTTCTATGCAAGCAGGTCCTCCATCCCTATCCTCGCAGAGATCACACTTATTTGCCACCACTCTCCCTTTTCCATTTACAGTAGGATTACCTTCTTCACTCATCTTAAGTGCCTTTTGACCTACAACTTTTCCGTCCTTATATTGAGAAGCCAATTCAATAGCTCCAAAAGGACAAGCCAACATGCAGATTTTACATCCTACACATACATCTTTATCTACACTAACGTGACCATTTTCATTTGAAATAGCATTAACTGGGCAAGCTTTAGCACAAGGTGCATCTTCACATTGTCTACATTGAACAGGAGCACTTACTTTAGCAGTCTTTATCACATTTAAGCGAGGATTAAAGTTAATTTTTGATACATTTGTATTAAAAAAATCTTCTCCTGAATGTGCAATACCACAAGCTGCTTCACAAGTCCTACACCCTATGCATTTATTAGGATCTGCTACTACGAGGCAATTTTTCATTTTATTAACTCTCCTTTTTTCTTGAGATATATTTAGTGTGCAATAATTCATGAGACTTAGCTCCTAATGGTTTGTCTAAGAACTCATCATATATTTTCTTTATTTCTGGATTTTCATGTGATTTTCTATAAGTAAGATTAGCGTCATGATTATATAGTCCCTTTTTTCTATTATTATAAGCCTCTTCTTTATCGGAATCAAGTATAACTTTAGGTTGTCCTCCACCACTTATACATCCTTGAGGACAGGTCATAACTTCTATAAAATGTAAATCACATTTGCCTTCCTTTACTGCTTCCATAACTTGTTTTACATTCTTTAAACCAGAAACTACTCCTACCTTTAGTCTAATATCTCCTAAATCTACTTCAGCAGTTCTAAAACCTTCTCCACCTCTTACCATAGTAAGATCTACACTTGGAATAGTCTTTTTAGTATAAAGTTCATATCCAGTTCTAAGTGCTGCTTCCATAACTCCACCTGTAGCACCAAATATAGTTCCTGCACCGGTGTACATGCCAAGAGGAGTATCAAACTGTTCTTCTTCAATAGTATTAAAATCTATATCAGCATCTTTTAATAGTTGTGCTAATTCCCTTGTAGTTATAACTGCATCTACATCCCTGTGTCCACTATCATGCATTTCTTCTCTTTCACTTTCAAATTCCTTGCATGTACATGGCATAACAGATACATTATAAATTTTAGCTGGATTAACTTTATTTATCTCTGCTCCATAAGTTTTAAATATAGCTCCAGCCATCTGATTTGGAGATTTACAACTTGAAAGATGAGGTAAAAGTTCTGGATATGTTTGTTCTGCATATTTTACCCATGCTGGACAGCAAGAAGTAAACATTGGCAAAACTCCACCTTCAGCTACTCTTTTTAGCAGCTCACTACCTTCTTCCATTATAGTAAGATCTGCACCAAAGTTTGTATCATATACTTTGTCAAATCCTAATTTTCTGAGCGCAGCTGCCATTTTTCCTTCACTTAAAGTTCCAAGAGGCATTCCAAAATCCTCTCCTATAGCGACTCTTACAGCAGGTGCACATTGCACAATTTTAAATACATCTTTGTTTTGTAAAATTTCTTTAACTCTCTTTGCCTGACCTTTATTATATGCTGCAAATAATGGTTCATCTACTTCCTTTAACAATCCTCTATCAAATAACCTTTTGCTAACTGGAGTAGGAACATCATCGTATACAGATTGATAGCCTTTACAAACTTGAATGCATTGTCCGCACATAACACACTTTTCAGTATTTATCTTCTGAGGTTTACCCTGTTCACCTTCTATAGCATCTACAGGGCAGACATCCGCACATCGTCTGCAGCCTGTACATAATTCTTCATCTATATTTATCATAGAAGTACTAGTTGGCATATTTAACATTCCTTTCTTTTCCGGATTTTTATAACTTATAAATTAGAGATTTGCGTTTATATTTAACAGTTCCATAGCAGCTCTCACATTACGATCTTTTTTATCTTCTCTAGGATCTACTAACCTCAAGGCCTCTTTTGGACATTCTTTGACACAAGCAGGTTCTCCTCCCTCTTCCTTACATAAATCACATTTATAAGCTGCTGCTCTTACTTTAACCTGAATTCCTCCTGTAACTACTTTACCTTGAGTTCTAGGAAGCAAACTTACAGCACCTACCGGACATACTATTGTACATGTCTGACACCCTATGCATGCACTTTCATTTATAATGATACTTCCATCTTTTTCAACTATAGCATTAACTGGGCAGGCATTTAGACATGGTGCATCCTCACAATGTCTGCATTGTACTGGCATTACATTTCCTTTATTTTTAACAAAGAATAACCTTGGAGTAACTTTATTATTCATAGTTCCAATAGTCTTTCCTTGAGTATCTTCTCTATGTTTTGCAGCACAGGCAATCTCACAAGATCTACAGCCTATACACTTGTCAGGATCGGCTATTACAAAAGAATTAAACTCTGGTTTCATTTAAATTACCACCCCTCTTTTAATTTTTACACGTTTTCAAAAATATTTTTGATATCTTTGGCTGTAACTTTCTTCTTGCAGCTGCTGCACATAAGCTTTTCTGGCTGCTCTTTTCCAATCCTATCATACGCATATTTTACGTGTTCTTCAGTAGCAAAATATTCTCCGCACAAATCACATTTAACCATCTTGAATTTTTTGCCCCATATTTCTCTTTCTCCATCTTTATCCACAACTTTTATTGCATTAGTTGGACAAACATTTGCACAGGAAGCACATCCTATACATTCTGGTGAAGGTTCATGATATGGAGTTGCTACTTCTTTATACATACCCCTGTTAACAGTTGAAATTGCTCCAGTACCTAATTCCTTGCAAGCTTTTGCACAAAGTCCGCACAAAACACAATTTTGTTCTGGATCCAATTTGAACCTCTTTACTCTCTTTTCCTCTACTCCAAAGGCTTTAGCTAGTTCATTTACCTCTTTATTTTCAGGACATCTTACTTTTAGAAGCATAACTATGTTTCTTCTCATTCTCTTTATTTCATCGTCATTAGTTATAACTTCTACTTCCTTACTTACAGGGAATATACAGGAAGTTACTATCTTTGCACGTCCCCTATCTACTACTTTAACTATACACAGTCTACAGCTAGCAAGCCCAGGCAATGCATCGCTGTGGCACAGTGTAGGTATATATATATTATTTCTTCTTGCTATTTGTAATATGAATTCTCCTTTTTCAGCTTCACAAACTTTTCCATCTATTGTAATTTTCATATCTACATTCACCTCCCTATAAAACCTTAACAGCATTAAACTTACAGATGTTCATACAGTTACCGCATCTCAAGCACTTATCAGCATCTATTGTATGTGGTTTCTTAATTTCCCCTGTTATACAATCAGCTGGACAATTCTTTTTACACATATCGCATCCCTTACATTTATCCGCGTCTATACCAAATGTAGTAAGTTTCTTACAAACTCCTGCTCTACATCTCTTATTCTTTATATGCTCTTCAAATTCATCTCTAAAATATCTTATAGCAGCTTTTACTGGATTTGCTGCACTTTTACCAAGGCTGCACAAAGATGCCTTACTTGTCATGGAACATATTTCAAGAAGTTCTTCTATATCCCCTTCTTTTCCATCACCATTGCACATGTCAGTGAGTATCTCAAGCATCCTCTTTACGCCTTCTCTACAAGGTACACACTTTCCACAAGATTCTTCAGCTAGGAAACTCAAGTAATATCTAGTTACATCCACCATACAAGTTCTATCATCCATTACGATCATTCCGCCGGAACCCATCATAGAATCTGCTTTAACCAAAGTATCATAATCTACTGGCAAATCTAGATATTCAGCTGGTAAACATCCTCCTGAAGGTCCACCTATTTGAACTGCCTTAAACTTTCTGTCATTTAATACTCCACCGCCAATGTCATATATTATTTCTCTAAGAGTAGTTCCCATAGGTACTTCTACAAGTCCAGTATTCTTAACTTTTCCAACTAGTGAGAATACTTTTGTTCCCTTGCTCTTCTCCATAGTTCCTATAGCATGATACCAATCTCCGCCTTTTTCAATTATTACAGGTACATTGGCCCAAGTTTCTACATTATTTAAAACAGTAGGCTGTCCCCACAATCCTTTTTCTGTAGTGTGTATATATTTAGCTCTAGGTTCTCCTACCATACCTTCTATAGATGACATAAGTGCAGTAGATTCACCACATACAAAAGCTCCTCCACCTCTTACTATCTGTATATCAAAGGAAAAATCAGTTCCCAATATATTATTACCTAATAAATTTTCTTCTTTTGCTTTATTAATAGCTTTCTGCATATTTTCTACAGCAAGTCCATATTCATCTCTTATATAAGCAAATCCATTTGTACCTCCTACTGCATAAGCACACAATGTCATACCTTCTATAACGCTGTTAGGATCTCCCTCCATTATACTTCTATCCATAAATGCTCCAGGATCTCCCTCATCACCATTACATACTACATATATAGGTGCTGTATCAATGTCTGCAGCAGTTTTCCATTTACGTCCTGTTGGGAATCCTGCTCCACCTCTTCCTCTAAGACCTGATTTTGATATTTCTCCAAGTACATCTTCAGGCTTCATATTAGCTATTGCTTTTCTAAGAGCTTTATATCCGCCTCTTTCAACGTAATCTTCCAAACTTATTGGATCTATTTCACCAACATTCCTGAGGGCAATTTTGTATTGTCTTTTACAGAATTCACTTTCTTTATGATTTCTTAATCTCTGCTTTGTAGCAGTTTCAAAATATAATAACTTTTCAATTATTTCCCCATTCATCAATGTCTTTTTTACTACATCTTCTACATCTTCTACTTTAACTTTAAAATATGCAATGTCATCTGGATATATTTTCAGTACAGGACCTTTTTCGCACAATCCATCACAACCTGTTGCTTTTAATTTAACACTTACTTCTGCATTTGCTCCTAATTTAGCTATTTGTGCCTTCATTTCTTCATATACTTCCTTGCTGCCTTTAGCTAAGCAGCCTGTTCCACAACATATATTGACAATTTTTTTATCACTCATGGCTTTCACTCCTATACTCACTAAGAATTTCTTCAACCAGTTTAGGTGTTAAATTTCCAAAATATTTGTCATTTATCATCATGACAGGAGCTATTGCACAGCACCCTATACAGTTAACTGTATTTATTGAAAATTTAAGATCTTCTGTAGTTTCACCTGGTTTAATTCCTATTGCCTTTTCAAGTTCATCCATTACAACCATAGAACCAGCAACGTGGCAAGCGGTTCCATCACATACAGTTATTATGTTTTCACCCTTTGGAGTAAGACTCAATGCCTTATAAAAAGTAGCCATACCATACAGTCTACTTACAGGCGTGTCCAAATACTTAGCTAAATTCTCCAGTGCTTCTCTTGGTATATATTTGTACTTTCTCTGTATATCCTGTAGTATAGCAAGAGTAAATCTCTGCTCTTTAGGATATTTCTGAATTACATCTTGTCCAGACAGGTCTTCATTTTGCTGTTTAGTTAACATTAAATACTTCACCCTCCCATTTAAATATTATAATTAATTTCCCCCTTAAAATATCAGAAGGACTAAGATATTAGCTCTAAATCAAAGATTTGAGCCTCTATGCTTAATAAATAATTTTAAAACATACAACATATTTAATTTAAAATTATTTTAATTACCTTATTTAAAAATTAAAATATAAATTTAGTCCTATTTAATTAGGAACTAATTATCAACATTAAATATTATATTTTTTTATATAACTATATGACTAATTTTTTAAGATTATATTCAAAAATGTATTAGCATAAATTACTATATTATTCTCTGTGGATTTGTATATACATTCATTCTTTCTCCCCTTACAAATCCAATTAATGTAACATTTAAAGTTTTTGCAAATTCTATAGAAAGATTTGTAGGTGCAGATTTAGATATTATTATAGGTACCCCAAGTCTAGCAATTTTATATACCATTTCAAAAGATACCCTGCTGCTCACAAATATTATTTTATCTTTTAAATAAATATTTTTTATAAATGCCTCACCTATAAGCTTGTCTACAGCATTGTGTCTGGCCACATCCTCACAAATAGATATTACTTTATCTTCGTCACAAAGAGCTGCACAATGTGCTCCTCCAGTGAGTTTAAAAGTCTTGGAATATCCAAGATTGTCCATCATTAAATCATAGATTTTATCGACATGTATGTAAACATTATCATTGTTGATTAGACTAATTTTCATGGAATCAATAATATATGAAAAGAATTTACTTTTCTCATTTTCATTAAATGTTGCAGGAAGTATTTGATTTGAATACAATTTTTTATTAAATTGACTATTTTTCAAAGTTACCCTGGACACTCCACTTTTTTCATCTATCTCCAGAGATTTTATTTCATCTAGAGATTTTATAATACCTTTAAAGACCAAGAAACCTATTGTTAATTCCTTAAGCTTTTCAGGAGTACATAAGAGTACTGTCAAATGTTCACCATTTACAAACACATTTAAAGGATATTCGCAAATAGTTGATTCCTCCACTGTCTTCTTACATTCTTTGTCATATTTGACTATATGAAGTTCCATGGTTTTCTTCATTTTTGTTGCCTCCCATAAAGTTGCTTTCAATAAAATTAGCTACTTTTTTTGTATCATTTATATCAAATACAGGAATATCAGTCATTAAATTTTCATTGGTTACAATAGCTACAAAATTTTGAAAATTATATTCAGGATTTTTGTATAGCAAACATTTACTTGCATTTTTCCTATATACTTCTATCTTAGGAAACTCGTTACCTTTAAAACCTTCAACTATTACAATATCTACATCTTGAAAAAGCGACAGCAATTCTTCTATACTTTTTGGTCCACTTACTTTTTTTATCATAGCCACTGTAGTATCTGATGCAACAACAACATTATCTGCACCTGCCTCTGTAAATCTAAAGCTGTCTTTTCCTGGATAATCTATCTGGAACTTATGAGCATCATTCTTTATTGCACCAACCTTATATCCTCTGCTTTTTAAAATTCTTATTATTCCTTCTATCAAGGTAGTCTTACCCGAATTTGAACTAGATGAAATAATAGAAATTACTGACCTCTTATTTGAATATAAATTTTCCATTTAAAATATCTCCAGCTTTTGCTATACTAGTTCCCTTTTTCATGATGACCACTCCATTTGACTTAGTAAGCGTAAAAAGCCCATTGGAATCTTGTCTTCCTACATCATAAGCATAATAATGGTTATCTTCCTTTTTTATGTCTACATACATATAGCAGTCTCTTTCTTTTCCTGATTTAAAATCATCTTTTAAAATTACAGGAAATTCATTGGAAAATATATCTTCTCTTCCCATCATTTTTTTAATGGATGGTGCTACAAAAGTTTCAAATGAATTTATTACAGAAAGTGGATTCCCTGGAAGTCCAAAGAATAGTTTATCTTTAAAAGTTGCAAAAACAACTGGTTTTCCTGGTTTAATAGCTACTGAAGTAAATTTTATATCTGTTCCTATTTTATGAAGAACATCTTCTATAAAATCGTAATCACCTACAGATGCTCCTCCAGTAGTTATAATTATATCTCCCTCTTCAAATGCAGTTTTTATAGCATTAAAAATTTTATCCTTATCATCTCTTATTATCCCATAAGATTTAACTTCTGCATTTAAATTTTTAATAAGGGCAATTAATGTGTATTCATTACAATTTCTTATTTTACCTTGCATTAAGTTTTGATCTATATTTATAAGTTCATCCCCGGTATTTATTACTATAATCTTAGGGGCTTTATAGCATTTTATTTTAGTATAACCTAGTGATGCCAATAACCCTATTTCTGCAGGTCTCAAAATTTTTCCCTTTTTTAAAGCAACATCACCAATTTTTATCTCCCCACCAGTTTCAAATATGTTGGTTCCAGGATATACCTTTTCCAATACATGAAGTTCTTTTCCCTCTACTTTTACTTTTTCTATTTGAATAACTGCATCTGCACCCTTTGGTACTGGAGCTCCTGTCATTATTTTTATGGCTTCACCATGTTTCAACACTATATCAGAAAAATCTCCCGCCTTTATACTTCCCTTAATTTTAAATTTTGACATTTCCTCGTTAGTCTCTTCACTTTTTAAAGCATACCCATCCATACAACATTTGTCAAATGGGGGAAGATTATCTTTTGAGCTTATATCCTCTGCCAATACCCTATTAAGAGAATTTATCAGGTACATATCTTCACCTTTAAGCAGTTTTGTATTATTCATTACTATATTCAATGCTTCATGTACATCTATCACAGTCTATCAACTCCTATTGATTTAAAGCTTTTGGCTAAAAGGCCTTTTAATCAAGGTCTTTTTAGCCATCTTTATCCGATGGCTACCATCCGTAACACTCCCATCCTATTAAGGTGGGAGACAATGGCTGATACGCCCCTGGATAAGTTCTCCTAAGACTCAGATGAAGAAATGTATTCCTCTTAAGCAAACTCCACCTGAGTCTAAGAATCACTTGATATTAAACAACATTCATCTTTTTCTTTATTGCAGCATATTCATCTTTTATAAACTTTTCAGCTTTTTTCTGATCTTCTATAGCTTCTACCTTCACTGCACAATACTTTAATTCAGGAGTTTTTGACACTGGATCTAAATTATTAGCTGTAAGTTCATTACACGCACCTACCCACCATTGATAGGTCATATAAACTGCTCCTTTGTTTGCCCTTTCAGTAACAAGCGCACGGGCAACTACAGAACCTCTTCGTGAACTTACTCTCATAAGCTCACCATCTACTATTTTCTTAGCCTTTGCATTCACTGGATTAATTTGTACATATCCTGGTTCATCAGCTAACTGCTGGAGTGCTCTACAGTTCCCTGTCATTGTTCTTACAGAATAATGTCCTACTTCTCTAACTGTAGAAAGAACAAGTGGATACTCTTTATCTGTCTGCTCTATAGGAGGTCTCCATTCTGCTGCAAATAAATTTGCTTTTCCATTAGGTGTATTAAATTTATTTCCTTTGTAGAGATAAGAAGTTCCTGGATGGTCTTCAGATGGACAAGGCCATTGAATTCCTCCTAATTCATCCAATCTCTTATAAGTTGCTCCTTTGAAATTTGGACATAAATTTATAAGTTCATCCCATATTTCCTCAGTATTGTTATAATGCATATCATAACCCATAGCACATGCAATTTCTGAAATTATCTCCCAATCTGGTTTAACATCTCCCTTAGGTTCTACAGCTTTTCTAAATCTCTGGAATCCTCTATCAGCAGAACTGAAGACTCCATCATGTTCTCCCCAAGACGTAGAAGGTAAAATTACATCTGCATGGAGTGCAGTTTTATTCATAAATATATCTTGAACTATTACAAGTTCCATTTTATCAAGAGTTTCTCTCATTTCTTGAGAATCAGGATCACTTTGAGCTGGATCTTCGCCCATTATATAATAGGCCTTTATTTTATCCTGTCTAAGCGTTAATTCAGGAACTCGTGTTAAGTGATAACCAACTTTGTTTGAAAGTTTAACTCCCCAAGCTTTTTCAAATTTTTCCCTAATTGCATCATTAGTTACACTTTGATAACCTGGATATACATTAGGAAGTGCTCCCATATCACAGGCACCTTGAACATTGTTTTGACCTCTTACAGGTCCTATACCTACATTAGGCCTTCCAAAATTACCAGTTAATAAAGCTATTGAAGCTAACCCTTTAACTACATCTACAGCTTGAGCAAACTGACATACTCCCATACCATACAATATCATAGCATTTTTAGCGCTGGAATACATTTTCATAGCTTTTACTATATCCTCTGCAGGTATACCAGTAACTTTTTCTGCATATTCAGGAGTATAATTCTCAACTATAGATTTATATTCTTCAAAACCAACAGTATGATCTTCTACATATTGTTTGTCATAAAATTGCTTGTTTATAAGTATATTGGCAAAAGTATTTACAAGAACCATATTTGTTCCATTTTTTATAGGGAGCCATAAATCTGCTATCCTACCAGACTCTGTTATACGTGGATCTACAACTATTACCTTTGCACCCTTTTGTTTTGCCCTAACTATTCTCTTAGCAACTATTGGATGCGAAGCTGCTCCATTATATCCAAAAATAAGCAGTAAATCTGTATCATCTATTTCATGTATACCATTTGACATAGCACCATTTCCTAAAACGTAAGCCAGACCGGCTACAGAAGGAGCATGTCAAACCCTAGCACAGTGATCTACGTTATTGGTTCCAATAACCGCCCTCATAAACTTTTGCATTACATAGTTTGCTTCATTTCCAGAACCTCTAGCACATCCTGTTCCCATTATAGAATCAGGCCCATATTTCTCTTTTATTTGTGACAATTTTGAAGCGGTAAAACTAATAGCTTCCTCCCAACTTACTTCTTCTAACTCTCCATTTTTTCTTATCATTGGATGTTTAAGTCGAGATGTCAATATTTTAGGATCATTTAAAAAATCCCAACCAAAGCGTCCTTTTAAACACAATGATCCTTCATTTGTCCTACCATTAGCAGGCTCTGCTTTAATTATCTTGCCATCCCTTACATGCAAGTATAAATTACAACCAGCACCACAGTAAGGACAAATAGTTAAAACTTTTTTATCCATCGTTTAACCCCCCATAAGTTTATATATTACATTTACCTATAAATTACTTTTACCGATTATAATTTCATTTTAAAATATTCAGAATTTAAAGTCAAGGTTACTAAGGTTACTTTTGTTTAATTTTTTTTAAATACTTTATTGAGATTTTATTGCAATTTAAAAGAATAGTTCCATTTTTTTAAACACTTCTTAAATATGGTCTTAAAATAGATTAAAGTGAAATACAGATACCTTACGCTAGACATAAAAAGAGAGATCTCTCAACCTCCCTTTAGAAATCATAATCTTAACGATTACTTTTATTTTATCCAAAATACCGTTTAACTTTACTTTGACACCTATCCCAAAATAGGTGGATGTCCTCACAGATGTCTCCATCCTCCTAAACTTTCAATTATAATTATAAGTAGGCTTCATGTACTCATCTAAATATTGAACTTCCATTTACATAACGTAGGTTCAAAACTAAAGCTTACGTATACTTCAGATCTTTTATAATTTAAAATGCTTTGATAACGTTTTTACAAATTTATTATATAATAAGTCATTTGACCTGTCAATTATAGTTTATATATTTTTTTACAATATCTATGGCAATTGTAAAATATGCGCATATCTGTACTACTATCATATATATATCTGTACTATTATTTTAGTAAATAGTTCCATATAATCCTTTAAATTTTGCAACTATTCATTCGAAATTTTTACTTTCCAACTTTTTCTTCAATATCCTTCCAAACTTCTTCATCTTTTTTATCTTTAATTATCTTATATTCATTTCCTTTTATAGATGTATCAAATTGACAAATAGCAGAATAAATACAATAACTACATCCTGTCTTGCTTTTATTTTTATATGGAGCTGCCTCTATATCTCCTTTTAGTATCTTTTCACTTAAGTCTACTATTGTGCTTCTTACATATTTCCTTAGTAATTCAAATTGCTCTCTAGTTGCTAGAGATGATTGAACCTTTGAAAGGTTACCATCTTTCTTTATGGAAGCACATATAATATCTGAGGTTTTTTCCATTTCACTATCCATTTGCCTTATTATCTCAGGATCATTTAAAAGCAA
>DAIMMR010000651.1:0-1748 GCA_036720575.1 Clostridium sp. | reverse complement strand
GCCATAATACTATCACCTAATGTATAAAATTAGAGTTAAGATAAACCCTACCTATATAAAAATTCTATAAATGTTTTATTCCACAAAGAAAGAAATCCACAAAATGTGAATTTCTTTCTTTATTTTCTATTTCTTTTGCTATTATAATTTTCAAAGCTAAAATACTTTTCTCTGGGAAAAAATAATTATAGGTTTTCTAACTAAAAAATAAACTTATGCGTAGAAATATTTTACAATAAACAAGTACATTTAAATATTTTGTATATAAGTCTTAGTTGAAAATTTATGAAAAAGCTTAGGACTTTTGAATTGTCTGAGGTACGAGTTTTCAAAAGTCCTTAGGTTTTTGTAAATTTTCTGCTTAGACTTATCAAAATATTTAACCGTACTTGTGGTTGTAAAAATATTCGAAGCATAAGTTTATTTTGGGTTTAGAATCTCTATACATATTTAATTTTCATCTATTATATACGGCACCGTAACTATTGCTATATTTCTTCTTTTAAGAAGAATACTTTTAATCAATAATGCAGTTTGATTGTGCAAAATATTTCCCCACCATTTAGTAACTACAAATTGTGGAAGTACAACAGTTATTGTATCCTTAGGTCCTGCAGCATACTCTTCAGAATCTATAAACTTTGCAAGAGGCTTTATAATGCTTCTATAAGGAGATTTTTTCACTATTATAGGTATACCTATATTATATTCATTCCATTTCTTTAAAAGTTTATTAGTGACCTCATCATCTACAGAAACATGAAATACTATTATATTCTCAGATATAGTTCTAGCATAATTTAAAGCTTTCAGGAAAGATTTATTTAAGGTATCTATAGGTACTATTACATACCTCTTTTGCCCCTCAAAACTTACCTTCTCATATTTTATCAGTTCATCCATGGAAAGCCGCAACTGCTGTGCAACTTTTAAGTAATGTCTTTTTATCTTTTCCATGGTATATACAATTATAGGTATAAGTATCAAAACTACCCAAGCACCACGAGTAAACCTGGTAACTCCTATAATAATAGTTGTAACAAAAGTTAATACTCCACCTAATCCATTTATAAATGCCTTGTGTTTCCATCCGTTTATTTTAATTTTAGTCCACCTTTTGAACATACCGAACTGAGATAATGTAAATGATATAAACACTCCTACAGCATAAAGTCCTAGCAAGTAATGGGTATCTCCTTTAAATATTATAACTAATATAGCAGCTAGCAAACCAAGCATTATTATACCATTGGAATAATTAAGTCTTTTACCACGTTTTGCAAACTGTCTTGGAGCATATCCATCTTTAGCCATAAGAGCAACCAACAGCGGCAATCCTGCAAAAGCAGTATTACATGCCATAACAAGTATAACAGCTGTAGCTGCCTGAATTATATAAAATATAATTCCTCCATTAAATACTTGCCATGAAATCTGAGCAATTACAGTTACATTAGAATTTGGGACAGCATGATAAAGTGTAGCCAAATAAGAAATTCCCCCAAACATTAAAAGTACTATAAAAGCTAGAAGCATTAACACAATCTTAGCATTTTTCTGTGATGGTTCTCTAAAGTTTGGAACTCCATTGCTTACAGCTTCCACACCTGTTAAAGCTGTACATCCTGCTGCAAAAGCTTTTAAAAATAGAAATATGGTTATAGTTCCAGAAACATCAGGTATCTTATAACTGGATTTAGGTATATATCCCATAAAATTTATTTTTATTATTCCCCATATAAGCATAA
>DAIMMR010000650.1:0-1758 GCA_036720575.1 Clostridium sp. | reverse complement strand
TTAAACTTTATTTGCAGTTTTCCTCATTGGCAGTTGGCTCACGTTTAAGGTACTGGTCAGCCAATAGTAGCTTTCCAATACACCGAAAAAATATTAATGGCTTATTAATTTAGCTTCATCATTTTCAACTTCAAAAATCAAGAAATCATCATCTTCTTCAACACACTCTTTTTCATATCTAAACGTCTTATCTTTTAACATTTCAAACCAATTTGTCTTTTCATTAAGTTCAAAAACTGGACATTCGTCATACCTAACATCACCAATATATATTGCTCTAATTTTTTTCATAACATCTACTCCTAATTTCTAAATGCAATTCCTGATGTTCATTTTAGTCATAATCGACTATATATAGTATATACTACTTTTACATAAATTCCAGTCCTCTTGTTTCCATATACAAATGCATAATTTTTTATTATATTAAAACATATATTTGCGCAATTTGATTCAATAGTTGAATATAAATTTCGTCCATAAACCGCAGCTTTAGAATTTTCAACTGATGATTTCAAAAGTTTCAAATTCCTTATACCACTTATCCCTCTAACAGTCTTTATTAACCCATCATGAAGTTTTAAAATATAATCAACGGTAGGTAATATAATTCATCTATCAGGTAATTCCTTAAATGCCTTTATATTGTCATCTAAAATTTTATCGGCAATTTTATCAAGACTTTGGTCCTCAGATGATGCCTCTTTACTAAATTTATCAAAATTCAAAATAACGTATCTAGGTTTATTATTTTTCATTATAACAACTGATTTATCTTCATCAACTATTTTTGCTACCTTGGAAAAATTCTTATTCGCTTCTGATATTGAAATCATTTTATTTGTATTAACAAGCATTCGAATTCCTCCTCAACTATAGCATATTTATATTATAGCGCAAATAGGATAAATTTATCCTATTTATAAAATTTAGTTCCTGGAATTTGAAAAACTTCTAATGCAAATTACTATCATTCTCCAATTTCATCAATTAACCATGGTGAATTCTTATCTTTCCTAATAAGTGTACACCATTTTTGCTGCGTTCCACTTTCTTCAGCTACAACTGCTCCTTTTTTATATTTCACATTATATTCGATTTTATATATTTTTACATTTTCTTTCTTGACACCATTAATACTTCCTCTACCATTAGATAGATAACCCTCTTTAAAGACAGGATTCGTTTCTTCTTTAACAGAAATAAGCTTAATATATTCACGAACATCAAATCCCCATTCCACATTTGGCGCCTTCTGCCATTCAGTTATTGTCGTAAACAAAGCCTTTTTATTCTTCTCATTAAGATACTTAAAATAATTTTCCACTACTTGTTTAGGTTGCAATAACCGCTGTGACTCTGATGCTTGTTTTTGCGAATTAGTCTGTTGTGTTTTTGTTGTAGAGCAACCAGTAAGTATAATAAACAAAGATAATATTACCAATACTGTCTTTTTCATTTTACACCCTCATAAAATCTTTCATATACCAATCCTATGAGTTAATATTATCATATTTTCGAAATATTTCGTGCTAAAAAGGTTATAGTTTTTTAAAAAATGTTTTAAAAGGATTAATTTTAATGCTAACTCAACTATACAAGTTTTATTAGGACACAGTAATATAAAAACAGTTAATATTTTATTTATTATTACAAATAAATATATCCACCTAAAACTTATGTAGTAAAACTGTGGTAAACTAAAAAAATAAGAATGTCTTGAAGCCCTTCAAAACACTCTTATTTAGCCATTTGGTA
>DAIMMR010000649.1:0-1775 GCA_036720575.1 Clostridium sp. | reverse complement strand
TGTTTTATACTATGAGTATCAACAAAATGTACTACCTCATCCGGTAGTGACTTTGACTAGATAGGTAAGTACATTATATGGTTTCCTTTCTTCTTAATTTATTGTTATACATGTTTTTATCTACTATTTCAATAATTTCCTCTAATGTTAGACCTATTTCTGGTTTATGAGAGAATATCCCAATGCTTGCATTGATACTGTAAGGCTTATATCCATCTTTGTTCATATCATCGAATCTTTTACTAATTCTGAGGCAAGTCTTATCTATTTCAGATTCAGAATTACTATCGAATAATATAATAAATTCATCTCCGCCGTAGCGGAAAATAATATCATTTGGCTTCATTTCCTCCCTAATTACTTTACATACAGCAGTAATTAAAGAGTCTCCTTCTAAATGTCCATATTTATCATTTACTATCTTAAGATTGTCTATATCAAAAAAACAAAGATTAAATTCCTCTCCATTATTTTTAGCTTTATCAAATTTCTCCATTATGAGATCCATTCCTACTCTTCTATTTAAAACTCCAGTTAATGCATCGGTTGATGCATGTATCTTTAATTCATTCTCCATTCTCTTTATCTCAGTTATATCTGCAACACCACTTAGAATAGATTTCTCTCCAAAATAATCGATTAATTCGTAATTAACTATAGCATATTTAGAATGTCCTAATAAAGTTTTTTGTTCTACAACATAATCATTCAATTTACCATTCTTGTTTAATATTTCACAAATTGTATCTAAATCAGAGGTATTTTTATATACATCTCTGTGGTTAATAGTATCAAGCTCCTCTTTTTTAATATCATAGAATAGCATGGCTTTATTATTAGTGTATTGAATTTTACCATCTTCAAATCTAGATATCAATAAAGGAAAAGGATTAATTTCAAACAATTTGATAAAGGTTAATTTATCCTCTTTCAGTATTTGTTCGTTTATAAAGTTCTTTACATTATAACTGTAAATTATCAAGTACAAAACAATTGCAGTTAGAACAGTAGTAGTTGAATTACCTTGTTTAATAATTGCAGTATTGTTTTTACAAGAACACGAAATACTTGCTAAAAAGAAAATATGATTTAAGCAATATATCCCTATCACCCATTTTGGATATATTGGAACTATCAATGCTATTGTTAAAGTTGCTAAAATATATGCATCAATATTTACGGTGAATCTTTGACTATTTATAGAAAGAAGAGCTCCTATTAAAACTGTCAAAAAAATATTTGAAAGTAACACAGGCTTAGCTATATAATAAAATCTATCTAGTCCTGCTTTCTCAAGTAATTTATATATAATAAAATAAGTAATTGATAATATCAGGATAATAATATGTACCTTCATAAGGTTTTGTCGGTAAACTATATCGGTATTATCATCTTTATATAAACTCAGGTCAAGATAAAAGTTAAAAAAACTTAAGGCAAAAAGTACCAACTTAAGTAATTTAGCTCGCTGTATACTTATTGATATATACTTTTTTTCAAATTCCAAGCTATTCTTAAAATCCATATTTAAATATAAGTTTTTTGATACTTTGTCAAAGAATCGCCAATAAGTCTTTATCAAGAATTTCACCTCGTAAAATTAAGTATATCATATTAAAATAAATATGAATATATTGAGTTTTACATAGTTGCGGTATTTGTCAATGATATTTTAATTACATTATATGTAAATTTTGTCTTAATCCTGCGGCTAGTATTATTCACATTTCTATAGCCTCTCGGAATTAAATGATATTTCAAAGTTAAAATATTGC
>DAIMMR010000648.1:0-1776 GCA_036720575.1 Clostridium sp. | reverse complement strand
TAAGTATTACCTAGCACCCTCTATTAGAAAGTGTCCAAAAAAAGTGCCAGGTTCAGTGAGAAAAGTTTAAGACTATTTTATAAAGATGTTTTTTCAGATAACACTTTAATCAATATAAAAAATCTCATCGAGGTATTAAATAATGAAACGAATATAGTTAATGGATCTAGGTCGATTTCTTGGACACTTTTTAATAGAAAATTAAGATTGAATTTGAAGCATATTATTTTCAAATTCAATCGGTGTCATATCTTTTATTGAACCATGGATTCTCTTTCGATTATACCACTTTTCAATAAACGTAAAAATCGACATATACGCTTGATCAAACGTTTCATAATGTGTATGATTAACTAATTCCTTCTTGATAATTGCATTAAATGATTCCATTGGTGCATTATCATAAGGACAGCCTTTTTCTGAATATGATAATTTTATATCATTATCTCTTCCGTAATTTCTATAAATTTCTGCTGTATATTGACTTCCTCTATCAGAATGAAGTATTAATAAATTGTTTAACCCTCTAATGGTTAATGCATTATCTAATGCACCCTCTACTAGATTGGTAGTCATTTTCTTTCCAAACTTCCAGCCTATTAAGCGTTTAGAATGAAGGTCAAGAATTGTTGCTAAGTAGCACCAACCACATTCATCAGTCCATATATAAGTTATATCTGATACCCATTTTTCATTAATTCCAGTAGTTGTGAAATCTCGTTTCAATAGATTACTGAACTCACCTCCTTCAGGCTTTGCTTTCGCTGGTTTGTATGATTTAGTGATAATTGAACCGATTTTCAGTTCTCTCATGAGTTTTTGCGTTTTTTTAACGCTAATATGAACATTATGTAGTTTACTTAGCACTTTTGTTATTTTTGGAGAGCCATATCTTTTGTAGCTATCAATCCAAATCTTATAAATTAAATCCTTGATTTTTTTATCTTCAATTTTTCTGTTTGAAATATTATGTTTACAGTAATAGTAAAAACTTGAGCGAGGTACTTCAAGTACGTTGCACATAAGACTACTATTATATTCATCAATATGATCTTCCATGAATATAAATATATCTTCTGTATTAATTAATTTCTTTTTGCGAATATGGCGGTAGCTTTTTTTAATATTTCATTTTCTTCTTTTAAACGAGCTATTTCTTTATGTAAAGCAACAACGTCTTCATTTGTTACAGGTTTATTTTCTACTTTAATTTCTTTGGTCTTGTTTATCCATTGATAAATAGTTGCAATACTTACGCCATATTCACGAGATAATTCAGTAGCACCTTTACCTGAGTTGTAAAGTTCAATAATAGTGTTCTTAAAGTCTTCATTGAATTTTTGAGCCATGATTTGATTCCTTTCTCGATAATAAAATTATATAATATTATCGACCTAGAATCAACCTTCTTAGTTAATTAAAATAACTAAGTATTACCTAGCACCCTCTATTAGAAAGTGTCCAAAAAAAGTGCCAGGTTCATAATGACAATAATTTATATGATAAAAACATTACTAATCTTGAGTATATAAAAAATAAATTAAGTAGAAAAGCTACACTAATGCAAATAGGTGATTTTATAGAAGAGGATAATATTTATAGTTCATGGTTTGGCAAAGTATTACTAAGTTTACCAAATGAAAAATGGCCAACTAGTAATGGTGAACCTATGGACCCTATGAGGAGGATTAGTAATGAAAATAGTGGCTTTTATTGATTTTCAAGGAACATTAGGTGGTAGTGGTTTAGATGATATAAGAACACTTACTTTTTTTC
>DAIMMR010000647.1:0-1776 GCA_036720575.1 Clostridium sp. | reverse complement strand
AACACATTGTTCGACAATTATCAATGATGATATATTACATTTTGATTACGGTGAATTACTCACCACTTACTCATTACATTCGTTGAAGTGGGAGCTTCTTGGTCAATAGCACCAATGTGCCAAGTTTACCCAAGCTCTAAGGGTAATTCCTACCCCAATAGTACCAAAATTATATAGCTAATTTCAGTAGGTTTTTACTAGCATTTATATCTCTATCATGCTCAGTATTACATTCAGGGCAAATCCATTCCCTAAGTGCTAGATTTTTTACCTCTGGATTTTTATATCCACAATTAGAGCATAACTGACTACTTGCGTAATTAGATGGTGCGATTATTATCTCTCTACCATACCATTCTGCTTTATATTCTAATTGCCTTCTAAATTCAGACCATGATACTTCACTTATTGCTTTTGCTAGTTTGTGATTTTTTAACATATTTGTTATCTTCAAATCCTCTAAAACTATCACTTGGTTTTCGTCTATAATCTTAGAAGATAACTTATGGAGAAAATCTTTTCTTTGGTTGGTTATTTTTTCATGCAATTTAGCAACTTTAAGTCTTGCTTTATTTCTATTATTACTACCCTTTTTCTTTCTTGATAAGTCTCTTTGTAGTTTTGCAAGTCGTCTCTCTGATTTTCTTAACCATTTAGGGTTTTCAAATACTTCCCCGTCTGATGTAATTGCAAAATCTGTAATTCCTAAATCAATTCCTATCTTATTGTTGCTCTTAGGCAATTGTTTTGTGTCCTCATTTACTAATATGGATATGTAGTATTTGTTAGTAGGTGTTTTTGATACTGTACAAGATTTAATCTCACCATCAAACTGTCTGTGCTGAACAATTTTTATCATAGATTTTAGTTTAGGTAATTTTATATACTTGTCTTCAATATAGATAGTCCCTTTTTGATTGTTGGTAGTATAAGAATGTCTATTCTTTTTCTTACTCTTGAATCTAGGAAAACCTACAGACTTATCTCTAAAAAAGTTCATATATGCTTTATTTAGATTCATTTGTGCATTCGCCAATGCTAAACTATCCACTTCTTTAAGCCAAGGATATTCTTTCTTGTAGTGTGCAGGTGTATTGTTAAGCATTTCGCCAGTTTTCTTATAGTGTTCAATTTTATCTGCTAACATTTTATTGTAAATAAATCTAGTACAACCAAAGCATTTAGAGAAATATTCTTGCTGTTCTTTATTTGGATATAGTCTAAACTTGTATGATCTTAACATAAATACACCTCACTTTCCTTGGTTTTCTATATATTTCTTAATTACATCAATCGGTACTCCGCCTGTTGTTATTAGACAGAAACTCCTAGACCAAAAATACTCCTTCCACAGTTGTTTTCTTATTATAGGAAATTCTTTCTTTATTAGTCTACTGCTCGCACTTTTGTAAGCATTTATGAATTTGCTTGTTTCTGTATTTGGATGTGCTTTGAATAATATGTGAATATGGTCTTTGTCATGATTCCACTCTAGTAGTGTGATATTGTATTTATCTTGTATATTTTCAAATATTTCTTGTAATCTTACAGATACATCTTCATTTATGACTTTTCTTCTATATTTTATAACTAATACAAGATGGTAATACATTGCAAACACTGAATGATTGTTTGTATCTAACTCTCTCATATAATCAGCCTTTCATCATTTAATACTGATTATAGAATATCATATTAGCACACCCATGTCAAACACATTAGCAATTCATCTCCCACTTATAGAAGATGGGAGAATTCTTGCTAAGAAAGGTTAAA
>DAIMMR010000646.1:0-1779 GCA_036720575.1 Clostridium sp. | reverse complement strand
GCCGCAGCTTTTACGCTAAATATCGATACAAATATTGTAGATGCAATTAAAATATTTCTTATTTTCATAATCATTCTCCTTCACACAATATTGTTAATTTTATACTATTATATCATAAACTCATCATTAATAGTTTAATAAAGTTTATTTCCCATTAACTATACAAAAAAGGAAAGCTATTTTCCGACTTTCCTTTTTTGGTGCCTGGCACCGAGTGGGGACTTTTTTATCCCAGTCGGTGACAGGCACCTTTATGCTATTTTAAACGTAAGGACAATAGGTTTTGGAATAACTTCTCCATCTTTAGATAAAACATTTTGTGTTATAACTAAGCAATAAGTTTTCCCAGAAACATACCCTTTTGTTGGTTTCACATATATAATATTGTTGTCATCATTACAGGTAATTGATATATCCTTTATAGGATATAAAAGACTATTATATTCTTCATATATCAGTACATTGTCGCTGTTTACAGTAGATGCATCAAAAGGTTTGGTAAATTTTATATTCCAAAGCTTGTCTTTAGCTACTGTAACCGTATCTCCCCATTTTTTATATGATGAAAAATCAATGCTTGTGCCATCACCAGATACTACATTTATTTCACAGCTGTCAGTATATCCACCATCCTCTGTCTTTACAGATATTACGGCAGTGCCTTCATCTAAAGCTTTGATATTTCCACTGCTATCTACAGTAACAACACTTGAATCACTTGATTGCCATGAGAGGTTTTTATTATCTGCATCTGTTGGGCTTATAGCAGCTTTAAGAGTAAATGCTTGTCCTACTTTAAGAACTAAACTTTCACTAGAAAGTTTTACTCCTGTAACGGAAGTTTCTGTTGGCGTATTCTCCGAAGAACCAGTATAAATTGTTGTAGCACTTGGATATAATGAATGATCCCAGCTGTGATCCTTTGAGATTTGACTATCTGTTAGATTGTAATAGTCATATAAAACTTTACCTTCAACATCCGGCACAGGGTCATCCCAGGTGCAATCTAAGTGATACCATTTTCCATTTAGCTTAACAAGATTCCAGGCATGGCTTTCCGTTTCATAACCGTTGTTTGCAGTTCCTGGAATAATTTTAGTTTCTATACCTGCATCCGTTAACATTTTATAGGCTAGTAATGCATATCCCTGACACACAGTTTTACCTTCACTTAATGCATTATATGCACTATATCTTTCATATGAAGTGTCATACTGGACGTTTTTTACAATATAATCATGAATACTTTTTTCTTTTTGATCATCACTCATACTTGAACTAATAATTTCTCCCAATATGCTGCTCACTTTTGAATCAACAAAATCTTCCTCTGCTTTTGTTGTAAGATATTCAAATGAAAAATTTATAGTTACATCATCTTCATATCCATTATAACTAAATCCGTATCCTGTATAGGAATATTTTAAATAATCATCTTCATTTAAAATATTATTAATTATATAAGTTATGTTCGATTTTAAGTTAGAAGTATCACCCATATACTCAATAGAAAGACTTGTAACCCTATTATACATGCTGTCTCTTATTGTGTCTTCCAGTTCAGATAAAGAGTATACATCACCATTTGAGGAGTAAAATTGGGGTGCTTGTACATTTGCTGCTGTCCTTGCTTCTTTAGGAAGATTTGTATTGACAACTTGCTGACTTCCACTGATAAAGTTTTTGCTACCTGCCTGTGCAGCTTGTACCTGCGTAGGCAGCAAAAGCATACAAGTTACTACAAAAATACCGATAATATTTTTTATATATTTACAATTC
>DAIMMR010000076.1:0-13004 GCA_036720575.1 Clostridium sp. | reverse complement strand
CTTTAAATGAGCAAAAATCATAACAAATATTGGAACAATAAAAAGTAGACATTTCATTCATCCTGTTGTATTATATTTCTGCTACAAAATCAAAACAAAGGATGAGGAAAATGTCTACAGGAAATGATATAACACATGATAGATCAATTAACAATTTTATTATAAAATTAGGACTAACTCTTTATTTAACAATACCTCAACTTAAACATGTTTGTGAATTCTTATATGGGACCGTAGGCCATGGATGTAATGCTAAAGTAGATCATATAGCTGAAAATTGTTTTTACTCAACCCATAGAACATCTATAGGTAAATTTTTATCTAAGAGTTCATGGAATGAAGATTTTGTTTTAAAAGCATTACAAAAGTGTGCATTTCACAGATCGCATTTAGAAGGTAAAACAGTTTATGGTCATCAAGTTGTAGAAATTTTACTACAATGTGATGATGTTGTGATTCCATACCAGCTAATTCTTTATGATAAAGATAAAGTAGATGAAAACAAAGAAAAAATTATAAAAATTAAGATTGCTATAAATGCAATATCATCCTTACCTAAACCGCCCAAAAAAGGATTTGTTCTTGGATTATCAAAAAATAAGTGTGCTTAGGTGATGTAAAATAATGTAATCAATTTTGCTCATTTAAAGTATTATTCTTTCTTATTACTTTTTATTCCACTTAACTACAGGTTTTCTTGCTGCCTTGACTTCATCCAATCTTTTAATTATTGTCGTATTTGGTGCTGATTTTACTATGTCGGGATTTTCCTTAGCTTCTTTGGCAATACTTATCATATCATCTATAAATTCATCTAGTGTTTCCAACTTTTCATTTTCTGTAGGTTCTATCATCATCGCTTCTTTTACGATTAATGGAAAATATATAGTTGGAGGGTGGTATCCATAGTCCAAAAGTCTTTTTGCCACATCCAGGGTTGTAACTCCTTTTTCATCCTCTTTCAAGCCGCCAAGCACACATTCATGCTTGCAAACTGTATCTATAGGTATATTATAATAATCCTTAAGTCTTTCCTTTATATAATTGGCATTTAAGACTGCATCTTCACTAACTTCCCTTAGTCCATCTGCTCCCATACTTAAAATATAGGAAAATGCCTTTACCATAACCCCAAAGTTTCCATAAAAGCTTCTTACTTTTCCTATGGAATAAGGTCTGTCATAATCCAAATAATATTTATCTTTGTTTTTAGAAACTACAGGAACAGGTAAAAATTCCATAAGTTCCTTTTTAACTCCTATAGGCCCACTTCCTGGTCCACCGCCCCCATGAGGTGTTGAAAAAGTCTTGTGAAGGTTCATATGACATACATCAAATCCCATATCTCCAGGCCTTGTCTTTCCCATATTAGCATTCATGTTAGCACCATCATAGTAAAGAAGTCCCCCTGCTTCATGAACAAGTTTAGCTATTTCCGTAATATTTTTTTCAAAAAGTCCAAGCGTATTAGGATTTGTAAGCATAAGTCCTGCCACTTCATAACTTAATATGGATTTCAAAGATTCAATGTCCACTGTTCCATCTTCATCCGATTTCACTTCTATTATTTCAAACCCTGCACAAGAAGCTGAAGCTGGATTTGTACCATGAGCTGAATCAGGAACTATAATCTTTTTTCTCTTAAAATCTCCCCTTTTTTCATGGTAAGCTTTTATAATCATAAGTCCTGAAAGTTCTCCATGAGCTCCTGCTGCCGGCTGGAGAGATACAGTTTCAAAGCCTGTTATTTCAGCAAGTTTTTGACTTAATTCATACATAAGTCTTAAAGCTCCCTGGGTAGTTTCTTCTGGCTGATATGGATGAAGCTGCGTAAACTCCTTAAAATCTGCCATATCCTCATTTATTTTAGGATTATATTTCATGGTACAGGAACCAAGTGGATAAAACCCTGTATCCACACCAAAATTCTTATTGGAAAGAAGCGTAAAGTGTCTTATTACATCTACTTCACTTACTTCTGGAAGCTCAGGTTCTTTTTTGCCTATAAATTCTTCAGGCAGCAATTTTTCAATACCTTTTTCTGGTACATCACACTTAGGAAGTGAATAGGCCTTTCTGCCTTCTTTTGAAAGTTCAAAAATAAGTTTGTTATATTCTTTCATTATTCAATTCCCTCCAATACAGAAGTTAATTTATCAATTTCATTCTTTGTCCTCTTTTCAGTGACACATAAAAGCATGGAATTTTTATAAGAAGGATATTGTTTCCCCAGATCATATCCACCTAATATTTTATTTTCAAGTAGTTTCTTATTTATATCTCCTACTGAATTTTTGGAAGCAACTACAAATTCATTGAAAAATGGTTTGTCAAATACAGCTTTGTACTTTCCACCTTCAGTAAGTTTTTTAAATGCATAATGAGATTTTTGGACATTTTGATAAGCTACTTCTCTAATTCCCTTTTTACCAAGGGTAGTTAAATATATAAGGGCTGTGAGTGCATTTAGTGCTTCATTGGAGCATATATTTGAAGAAGCCTTTTCACGTCTTATATGCTGCTCTCTTGCCTGAAGTGTGAGCACATAGCCTCTCTTACCTTCTGAATCCGTAGTTTCACCTACAATTCTTCCTGGAATCTTTCTCATATATTTTTTAGTAGTAGTTAAAAATCCAAGATAAGGACCGCCGTAATTCATGCTGTTGCCAAGAGATTGTCCCTCACCTACAACTACATCTGCTCCATACTCTCCAGGGTTCTTTAATATTCCAAGAGAAATAGGATC
Organism: Clostridium sp.; assembly: GCA_036720575.1. Taxonomy (GTDB): domain Bacteria; phylum Bacillota; class Clostridia; order Clostridiales; family Clostridiaceae; genus Clostridium_B. Next base: position 10,258 of record DAIMMR010000076.1, on the reverse strand, counting down.
ACAAAATACTATTAAAAGGGATTTATTATCGTGAACATACTTTTCCACATCCTGCAGCTCCTCTATTAGTCCTAAAAAATTTGGTGTTTGAACTATAACTGCTGCTGTGTCCTTATTAATCTCACCTTTAAGTTTGTCTATATCAGTAACTCCACCTACTTCATCTATTTCTATTAGATTTAAATCTTTAAATCTCAAATAGGTTTTAAGTACCTTTCTAACTTCAGGATTTAGAGTTTTTGAAACAACTATATTTTTACGTCTTGTTACATTTGCAGCCATTTGTGCTGCTTCCACACAAGCTGTAGCACCATCATACATTGAAGCATTTGAAACTTCCATACCTGTTAAATTAGCCATAACTGTCTGATACTCAAATATAGTCTGAAGTGTACCCTGGCTTATTTCAGCTTGATAAGGAGTATAGGCGGTATAAAACTCAGACCTTGACGTTATGTGCTTTATCACAGAAGGTATATAATGGTCATAAACTCCTGCGCCTAAAAAGCAGGTTAGATCATCACAGCTTTTATTTAATTTTGCAATGTCTTTAATGTAGGACTCCACTTCAAGCTCGGACATTCCATCATTTATATTCAATTTTCTATTTAAACGAACACTTTCTGGTATATCAGAAAACAAATCATCTATGCTGCTTACTCCTATTTTCTTTAGCATAATTTTCTTGTCTTCTTCTGTAAGTGGTAAATAAGGATGCATGCCAATCACTCCTTATCACATATTTTTTCATAGTTTGCCGCATCAAGTAAGTCTTTCAATTCTGATTTATCTGATACCTCAATTGAAATTATCCAGTTTTTATAAGGATCTTCATTGAGACCTTCAGGACTATCTACAAGTTCCCCATTTACTTCTAAGACCTTACCTGAAACTGGAATACACAAATCTGAAGCTGCTTTTACAGATTCAACCGTTCCAAATACATCACCCTTTGAAAATTCTGAATCCACTTCAGGAAGTTCAACAAAAACAATTTCTCCTAAAGAATCCTGGGCAAAATCTGTAATACCTACATAAGCTTTGTCCCCATCAACTTTTATCCATTCATGATCTTTTGAGTACAATAATTCCTTTAAAGTTTTCATTTATAAATCCTCCCTGCTATTTGTTATAATTTTTATTATAAAATTTTTTACTAACTACTTCCGCCTTTAAAAGCTTATTTCTCACCTTTATAGAAATAGAAGTTCCAATGGATGCATATTTAGCATCAATAAGGGCAAAGCCTATATTTTTATTTAAAGAAGGCGAGCGATATCCAGTGGTTACTTCTCCTATTTTCTTATCCTCTGCAAAGACTTCATATCCGTGCCTTGAAATTCCCCTTTCCTTCATTTCAAAACCAACTATTTTTCTCTTTAGTCCTTCTTTTTTCTGCTTTACAAGAGCATCCTTACCTATAAAATTGTCTTTATCTAATTTCACAAAAATTCCTATACCTGCTTCAAGAGGTGTAATTGAGTCAGATAATTCATTTCCATAAAGGGGCAAGCTAACTTCAAATCTCAAAGTATCCCTTGCACCAAGTCCTGCTGGTTTTATGCCATCTTCTTTACCAGTTTCAAGTATTCTATCCCACAGATATTCTGCATTTTCAGTTCCTGAATAAATTTCAAATCCATCTTCTCCTGTATATCCTGTCCTTGAAACCATGCACTTTTTTCCTGAAACTAGTACATCTTTTTTGAAGAAATAGAACTTTATGCTATCTAAATCTGTATCCGTCAATTTTTGAAGTATTTTTTGTGCATTTGGACCCTGAACTGCAAGCTGTATAATTGAAGGAGATATATTTTTTATATCCACCTGAAAATTTCCCTTATTTTTTTTCATCCAGTCAATATCCTTATCCGTATTTGCAGCATTTATTACGAGAAAAAAATGCTCATTTGTAAATTTATAAACAAGTATATCATCTACTATTCCACCTTCTGGATAGCACATAGGTGTATATAATATTTGGTTTTCTTTAATCTTAGCTGCATCATTCGTTATTAAATTTTGAACAAATTCTAGTGCATCTTTTCCTGTTATATCTGCTTCTCCCATATGTGAAACATCAAACAATCCTGCTTTTTTACGCACTGCTTGGTGTTCAGCTGTTATGCCCTCAAATTGCACCGGCATATCCCATCCTGCAAAATCTATTATTTTTGCACCGTATTTCTTATAAGAATCAAACAGTGGAGTTTTCTTTAATTCTTCCATAACATAAGACCTCCTTCATATTTTTATACATTAAAAAAAGGATATGGAGACTATTTACCTAATAGTCCACATATCCTCTGTTTTTCTTACCTGAGAGTTTCGATATTAAATATCTTTCACCTTTGGTACTGCTTTTTAATAGCAGATTTTTCAGAGTTTTGTCCTACAGCGCTCCCTTTACCTGAAAGTTTTTGACATAACCGTGGCGGTATATCATTGCTTCTTCGGTTAACATCTAGATGTTATCTCGCACTGTATTCATCCAATTTATATACTTTTTACTACATTATTAATATACACCTTAGAATATGGAATTTCAATAAAAATATTTTTTGTTATTTAAATAACAAAGTTGTTCAATTTATTTATCTGTTTTATTATAATTTATCAAACATCCGTCTAACAATATATTTACTTCCTTTTCAGTAAGTTTGTCAATTTTTACGCTGAACTTTTTGAGACTACCCTTTACTACATAAGCATCTATTTCAGCTGGTCTTTCAGTAACGGCCTTCCTTACGTTAGGAATAAATATATAGTCATCACATTCAAACTGTGGTTCATCTTCCATAACAAAAGGAAGTACACCCCAATTAATTAAATTTGAACGATATCTTTTAGTAGCGTATTCTCTTGCAATATTAGCATATCCACCTAAAACTTTTTGACAGCTGGCTGCCTGTTCTCTAGCAGAACCATCTCCTGGTTTTACTGCATATATCATGCTTCCTATACCTGTATTACTTGTATTTATGCTGCCAAACTCTTCTTTTATTACACTAAATACTTTTTCTAGATCCTTATTTGCATCAAAAGGAGACTTTCCTGCAAGTCTATCTTTTTCCGATTTTTGAATTTGTTTTGATCTTCCAACATATTCAGGATCCTTACGTGACAGCGTAAACTCTGAAAGCTTTAATGGATTAGATCTATAAGAAGATGCATCTCCTGAAGGTATAAGTTCATCTGTTGTAGTTACAGGATCTTTAATTAAAGAACATACTTTTAATATTAAATTGTCTGCAAGCTCAGGCATGTCCGGCCAGTTCTTTATATTAGGTCCAAATCTCAATTCTTCTTCACTATTTCCTTTGTCAAAGGCACTATAAACACGGTTATCATAAATTGTCTTGTTAAAATAATATTTAGGTATATTGTAGTTTACGTCTAAATCTGTAGCTGCTGTAACAAATCCTTTGTTAGCAGCTGTTGCTGCTATTGAACGTGCATCCATAAGTGCTACATAAGAAAGCTGATTATCATTAGGTTTTGAACCTTCACGATTAGGGAAATTTCTAGTTGTATGTCTTATGCTGAGTGAATTATTAGCAGGTGTATCTCCTCCTCCAAAACATGGTCCGCAGAAAGCTGTCTTAACTATTGCTCCTGTCTGCATCAATTCTGCAGCAATTCCGTTTTGAGCTAAGCTATAATAAACAGGCTGACTGGAAGGATATACATTTAACGTAAATTCATCATTTCCAATGGATTTTCCCTTTAATATACTGGAAGCTTCACAAATATTTTCATAGTTACCTCCTGCACATCCAGCTATGCATCCTTGTTCTACATATAATCTATTATCTCTTATCTTATCTTTTAAGGAAAAGTTAAGATTTTTGTTAGACATTCTCTTTTGTGCATCTTTTTCTACTTTATCCAATATATCATAAAGGTTTGCGTTAAGATCTTCAATAGTATATACATTACTTGGGTGGAAAGGCATTGCTATCATAGATTTTATTTTTGACAAATCCACATATACAATTCCATCATAATATGCAACACTTCCAGGATTTAATTCTTTATAGTCCTCTTTTCTTCCATGTAATTCAAGATAGTCACAAACTTTGCTGTCAGTTTTCCATATGGAAGTCAAGCATGTAGTTTCAGTTGTCATTACATCAATGCCAGTTCTGTATTCTACAGATAAGTTTTCTATTCCAGGTCCAACAAATTCCATTACCTTGTTTTTAACAAATCCATTTTTAAATACTTCACCAATTATAGTTAAGGCAACATCGTGTGGTCCTATGCCCTTTTGTGGTTTTCCAGTTAAATAAATTCCTATAACTCCAGGGTAAGATATATCATATGTTTGAGACAGCAGCTGTTTAACAAGTTCTCCGCCGCCTTCACCTATTGCCATTGTACCAAGTGCTCCATAACGGGTATGACTGTCTGATCCTAAAATCATCTTTCCACAGCCTGCCATCATTTCACGCATATACTGATGAATAACTGCTAAATGAGGTGGAACATATATTCCTCCATACTTCTTTGCAGCAGACAAACCAAATAAATGGTCATCCTCATTAATTGTTCCACCAACAGCACAAAGACTATTGTGGCAATTAGTAAGCACATAGGGTATTGGAAATTTTGTTAGTCCGCTGGCACGAGCTGTCTGTATAATTCCTACAAAAGTAATGTCATGAGAAGCAAGAGCATCAAATTTAATATTTAAGTTTACATCATCTTTTGATTTATTATGATTCTGCAGTATAGAATAAGCTATAGTTTGTTTTTTAGCTTCTTCCTTGTTAACATAACCTTTTCCTAACTTCACTTTAAGTTTTTCATTGTATTCTTTATTGTCAAAGTATAATTCTTCTCCATTTAATAAATATGCACCTTCGTCATGTAATTTAATCATAATTTCCTCCCTATTATAATGTAATAAAATTTCATTTATTGCCTAATCAAGATCTAACATTTTTGCATTTCATTTTTTCCTCCTGTATTAACTAAATTTATTTCTAATATATATCTAAGCAAATGTTTACACTTTACAAATTACTAATCTATTCTATTTACTAAACATTAAAATAGAATATTTCACTACGATTTAATAATAGCAAATTTATTTTGCAAAGTCAACATTAGTTTATATTTTATACAAATGTTTTGAAATTATTTTCTAACACTAAATGTATATTACTATTAATCTTTATATCTTAAGTTTTCTATATTATTATTAAAACAAATGTTATTATTTTATACTTTTGCCAATAGTCGCATTTTCTTTACTTATCAATTATTTTTACAGATAGATCAATCAGAAGAGGATTTGATAAAGGGAGTTCTTTAAAAAACTCCCTTTATCATTCTCTTTAATTTTTTTAAAATGAGGCAGAAAATTCAACAATAGCGTCATTGCTAATCCAACCAGTCCTACGATTGATTGGACAACCGTAATAGTTTTAAAGGTTTCACCCATTGACATGCTAAATGACTCCTTTACTAACCAAAAACCTGCATGATTTGCATAGTTAAAGAATAATGATCCTGAACCAATGGCAATTACTAGTAATTCCTTGCTAATGCCCGGATTAAACACAGTAAGCGGTGCTAACAAGCCAGTTGCACCAACAATACCAACAGTAGCAGACCCTGTTGAGATAGACAATAAAGCAGCAATCAGCCATCCTAATAAAATAGGAGAAACATGTATTCCAGATGAAAGGTGATTGATAGCAACTCCAACGTTAGAATTAATAAGCACCTTTGCAAAGGCACCGCCGCCACCGATAATTAATAAGATACCAGCAATTGGTTTGAGACTAGCACCGAGTTCATCATGAAGTTTTTTTGTATCTACTCCCCGTGCATATCCCAAAAATATCATTCCTACTAATAGCCCGATTAATAAGGCCATTACTGGATTACCAATGAATCCTGTTATTTTATTAAGCAAGACTGCTTGTTTAAAGAATGTTTTTGCAAGTGCATCGGCCAACATCATTAACATTGGCAGTAATGCAACGATAAATGAAGTTGCTGCTGAAACCGGATGTTCAACAGTTGCAGCCATATGTTTTGAATCATCATCTAATGCTGCAGTTTTTTCTTCTGAAGTAATTGAAGATGCTGCATATAGTTCTAGCAGTTGTTTATCAGGACGAACTGTCATTCGCGGTGCAATAAATTTACCATATACCGATCCTGCAATAATTATTGCAGGGATTGCACAAATAATACCATAAATCAATGTAATCCCAAGATTCGCTTTAAGACCTGCAATGGCAGTCAAAGGACCAGGGTGCGGCGGAACCATACCATGCATTGTTGCCAAGGCTGCTATAACCGGAACCCCAATATAAATATATGCCGATCCTTTTATATTCCCTTGCTTTTCAAGTTTCGCAGCGACACTAAACACTATTGGTAAAAGCATAATTAGCCCTACTTCAAAGAACATTGAAATTCCGATAATAAACGCCACTGCACTCATAAACCACGGTAAAGTTCTGTCAGTAGAACGTTTTAAGATTGTTGAAGCAATTTTGTCACTTGCACCTGAAATGCTTAATAGTTTTCCTATCATTGCCCCAAGTGCAACTTGCAATCCCACCCCTCCTAGTGTACCACCAGCACCATCTGTAATTGATTTTACTATTTTATTCATATCTAGACCAGCTGTAAGTCCCACGCCAACTGAAACTACTAATAGAGCTACCATAGGATGAAAATGTAATTTTGAAACAATGAGAAGTACCAACACCACAATGCTGCATAACGCAATAGTAAGCAATAAAATATCATGAGCTGTCATTAAATATTCAACTCTTATTAAATTTTAATATTGTATTAGAAAACTCATAAGAATTCATTTTCTATATCACCACCACTGGTGATTTTTTTATTCCACGTTAAAAGCTTTCTTGTTTTAAAATTATTTATATAAAAATACATTTGGATATATTAGTAAAAAACCATTTACGATTAGTAATAACCGTAAAAAATAGTACCTGACTTTTCGAAATCACCTCCTAACTGTAAAATAACCTGCACCTAGTAGGAAAGTAATTTTGACATTTTTCGGCATTTATACAAAATGTGAAAACAAAATTTTTCTAATGTATCGTTTACAAGCGCAAAAAAGTAAAATTATAACTGACAAAAGTACTTGTAAATCCTGCATCAATAATTGTTTTGAATGCCTTGTAAAATATCATCTTATAATTACCTTCCTAAAATTGCAATTAGATTCAAATATAATTTATTACACATTTGCTTATTCGACATAATCGCTTTATGTTATTTAAATTTTCAATTATATCCCCATATAACTTTAATAAAATATTAATGGCATTTTTTGCAGTAACGTTTACATTAAAAATTAACCACAGTTAGTTGTATTTAATCTTCAAGTAATCTTTATGCAATTTAATGTTAACAAAAGTTATTAATGTCCACATTAGTTTATAAAATTAATTTCAAATATAATGTAGAATTGTTTTCCAATATGCATATATGTGTCTAATTTTGCAATCATTTGACTACTATTTCATAATATCAGATTTACTTAGCAAAGTCAACATTAGTTTGTGTATTGTACAAATGTTTTAAAATTATCCTGTAAAATTAGTACTATACGAATTTTAGCCTTTACATAATAAGATTAATATATCATTAGTGAAACAAGAGTTAACTTTATATACTTTTGTGTTAGACTTGTATGATTTACTTATAAAATTCAAAATTGACGGCAAGACATTAATTTAACTAAAATATTCATTTAATTACATAAAATTTCAAATTAAATTTTTAAGGTTCCACCCATTGTCTTGAAAAACCAAATTAGTTCTATTATAATTAGTTTGTATATATAGGATTATCAGTAGTTTTCTTTAATAATATTATTTCTAAGTTAATTAAAAGTTGTTTTTAAATTTACACTAAATATAAAATTAGTTGAGAGGTTAAACATGATAGATGAATTTGAAAAAATAAATGAAGCTGAAAGATTAAATTTTCTTGCCAAGTTATCTGATATGTATTATGAATTAAATATGACTCAAAGTGAAATAGCAAGCAAATTATCTACTACTAGATTTAAAGTTTCTAAATTGCTTCAAGAAGCTCGTGACAAACATGTAGTAGAAATCACCATAAACAAACCCCACAGTAGAGTTCCTAAATTAGAAAATATTTTAAAAGAAAATTTTGATTTAAAAGATGCACTCGTGCTTGATAATAAAATGCTTGCTTATGAAGAAACCTTAAGTACACTGGGAAAATTAGGAGCTCAATATGTAGACGACTTAATTAGTGAAAATTCTATTATAGGTGTACTTTGGGGTAAAACTCTTTTTAATTTAATAAAAAATTTGAAGCCAAAAAAGAAGCTTCCAATAACTACTGTACAGATGGTAGGCTCTGCTGCTAAAGATAATACTATTGTAGATTCTCAAGAACTCATGAGACGTATGGCAAGAATATATGGAGGTAAATGCAAATACTTGTATGCACCTCTTTATATAGATAATGACTATGCCAGAAAGGCACTCATGCGGGAACCTGTATTAAGTGATACTCTATTCTTTGCAAATAAATCAGATATAATTCTTACAGGAGTAGGTACAACAGATGCTATGTTCTCCTCTTCCCTTTGGGCAAATTATTTAGAAAGAGTTAAACAATACAATTTAGATGATCTAAAAGCTGTAGGATGCATTTACGGACGCGTTTACAATGATCTAGGAGAAGAAGTAGATATTGACATAAACCAAAAAGTCATAGGAATAGATACTTCTGCTATACGCCAAGCAAATCATGTAATAGGTATTGCTGCTGGTAAATTTAAAGCCAAAGCAATTTTAGGAGCCCTACGCGGAAAGTATATAAATACACTTATTACTGATGACGCTACTGCCTCAAAAATACTTTCTCTAGCCAAAATACAATTTTAAAATAATAAAAACAGGAGTTAAAATATTGCGAAGCAAAGCTTCGCAATTTTCTTATATTAAGTTAATTTCTTATGTGCGAAAGTTGTGAGTCACTTATATATAAAACATACTAGCCTTTACTATGTTCAAAACTTTCAACGGCTCTTTTGGCCCAACTAGAGTCTTTATACATGGCTCTTCCTACACCTATGAGATCGGCCTTCACATCTGCAAGAAGCTCTTCTGCAACTTCAGCTTTTGTAATGCCTCCAGTTAGTATAACAGGAATTGATACAAATTGCTTCAAGCTTCCACTGAGTTCTGAGAAATATCCCTGAGAGTTATTTCCCGGTACAGTAAATCTGCAAAATCCTCCTGAAATATCTAAAACATCCAGACCCGCTTTTTCAAATTCACAAACTGCAGCTTTACTATCTTCAAGTGTAGTTCCACCTTCCATGTAATCAGAAGCTCCCAATCTCATAAAAATTGGAAATTCATCTCCTACAGCTTCACGCACTGCCTTTATAACTTGAAGATGAATTTTAATTCTATCCTTTACATCATCTCCACCATATTCATCAGTTCTCTTGTTTGTAAGAGGAGAATAGAATTGATTTAAGAGATATCCATGGGCAGAATGAATTTCTACTCCATCAAAACCAGCTGCCTTTACACGCACAGCAGCATCCTTAAAGCTTTTAACTATACCTTGAATTTCATCATAAGTAAGCTCTCTTGGAATACCCGATTTCATAAAAGGATTTTCCACAGCTGAAGGTGCAACTAAAATACTTCCTGTAACTTCCCTAGTAGTTCCACTCCCAGCATGATTGAGCTGCATAACTGCCTTGCAGCCGTTTTTATGAATAATATCAGCTACTTTTCTTAAGCCTTCTATTGTACTGTCATCTGCAACAGAAAGCTGATTTTTGCTAGCTTTTCCTTCTTGTGCAATAAAGCTGTGTTCAACTATAATAAGTGATAAATATCCTCCCCTAGATATTTCATCATAATGTTCTAAAAGCTTACTACTTACTTTTCCATCATCTTCAGATTTCTCCGTAGCCATAGGCGGCATAATTAATCTATTTTTTAAAACTAACTTACTAGTATTTAGTGACTCAAGTAAATGTGTCATAATTTCCCTCCTGCATCTAAATTTAACTTAAATTTTATCATAGCAGATATTAAAAAACAAGTAGTGCTTTCTTGTGACAAATTTAGCGTTTAAATTGTACATTTATGTAGATGACATTTTAGAATAGTAAAAGAAATATGGTAAAATAGCATCTAGTGCTTAAACTTAATTTTAATGTTTACTATTTCACCTTTTGTTCCAATTCTTATAGGAG
>DAIMMR010000645.1:0-1792 GCA_036720575.1 Clostridium sp. | reverse complement strand
ATCTGACATTTTCCTATACAGGTAAATGTCCTTATTTAATAAATAAAGTAAACTTAAATATTCAAGACGGAAGCTATGTTTCAATTTTAGGCGAAAACGGCAGCGCTAAAACCACCCTTGTAAAATTGATTTTAGGACTGTTAAGTCCTTTAAGTGGCAGTATACACGTAGCAGCTGAAAGAATTGGATATGTACCTCAAATAGCAGATAATTTCAATTCTGAATTTCCAATTACAGTTTTAGAACTACTGAGATGTCACAGTAAAGTTTTAAAAATAAAAAATAAAAAATCTGCAAATATATGTCTTGGTTCTGTTGGAATGAGTGATTTTAAAAATAAACTTATAGGGAATCTTTCTGGCGGCCAGCGTCAAAAAATATTCATAGCAAGAGCTCTCATTGGCTACCCTAAACTCCTAATATTTGATGAACCTTCTACTGGAATAGACGTTCCAAGTCAAAAAGAAATATACAGCATAATAAAACATTTAAATAGACACCAATCCATAACGGTACTAGCTGTAGAACACAATTTAAAAGCTGCTCTGGAAAATTCTACTCACATCTGTACCATGAAGGATGGCAATTTAAAAATGTGTACTGTTGAAGAATACAAACAAGTACATAATCTATCTGATTTTAATTAAATTTTACTGGAGGAAAATCATGTTACAATACGGTTTTATGCAAAATGCAATTATTGCAGGTATATTTATATCTATACTTTGTCCTGCTGTAGGCATATTTTTAGTCTTAAAAAGATATTCTATGATTGGAGATACCCTATCTCACTCATCCTTCGCTGGAGTTGCAATAGGTCTAGTTTTTGGATTCAATCCAATACTCACTGCTTTTATATTTACTTCCATTGCAGGACTCGTAATAGAGTTTTTACGAGATTATTATAAGAAATACGCTGAATTGATACTTGTTATAGTACTCACATTTTCTGTCGGTATTGCCATTGTACTTATAAGTACCGGAAAAGCCAATGCAGATGTAAACTCCTTTCTTTTTGGAAGCATACTTACTGTATCTCAAAACGACATTTACACAGTAGTTATATTGAGTATAATTTCTGTTATAACTTTGACCTTTTTACATAATGAACTGCTTTATATAACCTTTGATGAAAATGGAGCAAAAGTGTGTAAAATAAAAGTAAAGCTTATAAATTATATATTTGCCCTTTTGGTAGGTGCTACAATTTCTGTTTCTATACGAATTCTTGGAATCCTTGTAATTTCATCCATGATAGCTATGCCTGTGGCTGCAGCCCTTCAACTTCACAAAGGATTTAAAATTACATTTTCATTTTCAATAATATTTGGATTTATAGATATAATGACTGGATTATTCTTATCCTATTACATAAATAGTGCCCCTGGTGGTACTATAGCAATTACTTCAGTTGTATTGCTTTTAGTGGTTATTATAGGTAAAAGGTTCTTCAATAAATAGCTTTTAAATGAATATTTAATAATTAAAAATGAACAGTGAATGTTATTTTTCTCCACTATGTTATGAAAAATCTTAAATTTAAAGAGTGCTATTGTTCTGTAAACTTTATATAGAGTTTCTAATTAAAATTTAAACTTATACATAAAATGTAATGACAAAATTGAAAGCACCTTTAAAAACTTTTCCATAAGTCTTAGCAAGGTATTTTAGAAAATGTTAGGGGCTTAGATATGTTTGAGGCACGAGTTTAGCTAAGGTTCTTAGATTTTCAAAATGCCGAGCTCTAGACTTGTCAAAAGTTTTTATGATGCTGAAATTTGTCATTACATGA
>DAIMMR010000644.1:0-1798 GCA_036720575.1 Clostridium sp. | reverse complement strand
GTCAATTGAAAATTGACTAAATAATAAATATCAAAGAACAAATAACAGATAATGATAATTTTCCTCCTAACATCAGAAAATATTAAAATCATGATTATTTGAACTTTGATATTTGAACTTTAAACTTTTTAATTGGCAACGTATAGTTAGAAAAACTATACGTTGCCAATTAATTATTCTTCTTCCATTAATTTCTCGTAGTACTTTGAAACTTCGTCAAATTCGTTATCTTCTGGAATAACAAGTTCCCCTTCATTTTCTACTTTAAATAAATATGTGGAACCATTTTTAGGATTCTGAACTACAGCATATTTTCCTTCTTTATATTCAAAACCATCAATTATCTCACAGGAAACTATCTCTCCATTTTCATCCTCTAAATCTACTATTAAAGGATCGGAATCTTCACAGCCGCATCCACAGCCGCAATCATGTTCATGTTCATGTGTTTCTGTGCAGCCACAATTTTCTTCTTTGCTAGTACAACCGCAATTGCATTCATTTAAATTTTCTTTATCCATAAAGTAAACCTGGCATTTATTATTTTAGCAGTATGTCACAAATATATTTGCCAGGAATCTTCACCTCCTTTTAACTGTTATGTTCTAATTTTAACCTTAATTGCTCTATAATAAAAGTATTTTTTTAATATTTTTAAATGGACAAACTAATTTATTTTCCTGCTGCAATAATAAATCTAACTCATATTCTTAAGAGGACAATTGACAGAGGACAATTGACAATGATTGTTGCTTTTCCTCCGTTACACTACGGAAAACCTTTAATTATTTCTCATAACTAGATAACTTTATTGCAAGCCGTTAGGCTGTGTCAATTGTCAATCATCTATGATTTTTAAATTTTTCTTTGTAGTTTTAACAATAGAGTTTAGGATTTTATTTAGTTCTTTACATTTAATAATTAATTTCTCTGATGCATTAGCATCAATATATTTAGTAGCGATTAAAAGTTCTAACCAATACTCTGTTTCAGATGCTTCTTTAAGAGCTATATTCATCTTATTTAAAAAATCTCTTCTACTTTGAGCGTCTAGTCCTTCTTTTACGTTTGCTCCTATACTTATTCCTGATCTAAGAACCTGTTTTGAAATAATGTATTCTCTCTTTTCTTCAACCAAATATTTATATAAGTTAACAATTTCTTTTGCAAAAACAAAGGCTTTTTTATAAATTATGTTTGCTTTCAATCTTTAACCTCCTAAATTTATCAATTCATCTAAAATATTAGACTTATTCATATAAATTTATTCAGTTTTTTAAAATTTCAAACCTAGATTTATCCGATTGCTACCATTGCTAACACCCCCATCGCACTCTGTGAAAGCGACTATCACCAAATCAAAGATTTGGGATATCTGCTTTTCTTCAAAGTGGGGGATAAGCACTGCTACGCACCTGGATAAGTTCTTCTAATGTTCAGATGGAGAAAGGTATTCCTTATAAGCAAACTCCACCCGAACCTAAGAATCACTTGATAAATTAAAGATTTTTCATAGTGCAGCGGAGAAAAATCCTCCTTCATTGTCCTCTGTCCATTATCAATTGTCAACTTAAAAAAGTATCAGACAGCTTAATGCCATCTGATACTTCTTATTAAATTTACTTGATTACTGTTCACCGTCAAGCTTTTTATATCCTGCAATTCTTTGAAAAGCATCTTTCTTAGTCTTTTCAAATAATGCATCTGCCTGATCTGGGAATTGTTTAGCAAGTGAAGAGTACCTTACTTCGCCCATTAAGAATTCCTTGAAATCTGTAGTTGGTTCTTTTGAATCCAA
>DAIMMR010000643.1:0-1806 GCA_036720575.1 Clostridium sp. | reverse complement strand
CTATAGCATTGCATTTAATATTTTTTAAGTTCCACCATACTTATATATTATCATTTTTTTAAATAAATTCTGTAACAAAGGTTACTTTTGTCACAGTAAAAATTTATATGGCGCAGCCATTGGTTATTTAGTAATATTATACCTTTCTTGTTTTGGGTAAACTTGCCCGTTACTTTTTGGATTCATTTTCCATAATTACATAACTACAGTATTTCGGCAAAAAAATCAAAGGTCGATAGACCATTTAATATATAACTTGTTCTAGTCTTTTTCCCTTGTCCATATATTATACTGCTTTGCATACTTTCATTATACTTTCTAGCTTTTTTCTGTTCTTTTAGAAGAGCTTTAACCTCATTATTTATAGTTATTTTTGACTCGTTTAACTGCTCTTTGATAACTTTATTTATATTTATGAAGTCTACGACTTTGCCATTTCTCAATATATCTTTAAGTTTTGCTCTTAAATCGCCAGAATGCTTTAGACAAAGTATCTTACTCATATTATTAGCTCCTTGTATAGACCATGCTGTTCCATTATCTTTCATCCTTGAAGCTATAACATTTCTTATGCTGCTTTCCATGGTGCCTAATCCTTTATATTCGACTCCGTCAGGGGGCGCTGGCAAAACAATTTCTTTTCTATCCTCATATCTTGTGAGTGCATCAAAATTATTATTGTAGTAACTATATACTTCTTCTAATTCTTTTTTCCTTTTTTCATCCTCTTCTGAAACTATAAATTCTTTAAGTTTTTCTAAAACTTTATCATATCTTTTTTTCTTTAGAAGCTTTTTTATTATTTTTCTAGATTCATCACTTTTTATCTTGCGACTTGCCTTCTGAAATATATGAAATAAATCTAGCTGATATATCTTTTGTATATTATTTTCCGTTTCTGCACTAATCCAAGAGGCTCCGTCACCGTTAAGAATAGTGTATTGAATTTTATCTTCGTTATAGATTTCAGCGATACCGCTATTAACTATGTTATCGAAGATCTCTCCTTCTTCATATCCTGAAAAGTATATAGTTCCTGTTGTTCGATAGCTACCGCTATCTTTAACCCAACCTTCATAAACCTTAGCTACTTTAATCTCCTGTTTGTGCTTCTTTCCCTGTATTCTCAAGTAGGCTCCGTCTTTTTCTTCAAAGAGTATATCTACTTCTTTTTTACCTTTAAGTTTTCCTTTTATATACTTTGCAACTCTTTCATTCTCAATCTTACGTATTAAATCACCTAAATAATCTACTTTATTCTTAATAGTTTGATGGCTTATTTTACTTAAAGTTGATTTCTCAATCTTAGCTGCACTTTTTCTATAAGAACTATCAACTGCACTATCAATCATTCTTTCAATAAGATTTTCACTAGTCCTTCCTACTAAATTTAAATCTAAGACTTTGTCCAAAAGAAAAACTCCCTTTTGAGCATACCTATCAATATAATATCTTCTACTAAAAGTTAAATCTCCCATTGTTGTTTGAATTGTTTTTTCTGTTTTAAATTTATACCTATATTTTTTCTTATCTCTACTTTCAGATAACACTTCGTCTAATTTTTCCAACATACTTTTAATAGCTGCTAAACCTGCTTCGCAGACTATCCCAAAAATTTCTTTCTCTATATCATTGAAATTCAACTTCAATTCGTCTAAAATTATATCATTCATATTAAAACTCCCTTCTATATTTGTTGTGGTAAATAAATTATATAAGGTCTTTAATATGAATAAAAGGCCTACCGGCATGGTATTTGCTGGTGGCCTTTCCTTATTTTTTGCCCAAAAATATTTTACTTACTCT
>DAIMMR010000642.1:0-1807 GCA_036720575.1 Clostridium sp. | reverse complement strand
GAGAAAGTTAAAAATACTTACATAGAAGCAGATACAGAGAAAGTAAAGCAAGCTATAGATAAATGTACTAAGAAGCACGGAGAACTATTAAGAAGGTTGGGGAGTGAATAGATGAAATCAATAGTAAAACTAGAATGGGACAATGAGTTAACAATTAGAGAATCAGTAGAAATTATTGACCATTCTAATTCATATGAGGTTAAATTCAAGTTTAAAAACGGTTATGTAAGTACTGATTACATTAGAAAAGATTTATATAATAGTATACCCTATGAAGAAAACGGAACATGGAAAAATATAATCTATATTAATGGCACGAAATATCATAAAGCTCCTATGTACTGGATTAATTTAGTTAAAACATGGAGAAGAAAAAAAGATACGAGAAAGTGGTTACGGAAGGAGTAAATAAATGGAACAAAACTCTATAGAACCTACAGAAGTTACACAAGCCTTATATAGTACATCTAAAAGATTAGATAAAGGCTCATATGTAATAACAAGTAAAGCTAAAGAATATGCACAAGCAGAGAAGGACTACAGAATAAAATTAGCAGAAGAAATTACAACACTTAAAGCATCAGGCACACCAGTAACTTTGATAAAAGAACTAGCAAAAGGAAATAAAGATGTAGCAGATGCAAAATTTAATAGGGATCTGGCAGAGGGAACGTTTAAGGCTAGTAGAGATATGCTGAACGCCTTACAAGTCGAAGTAAGTGCATTACAAAGCATTTTGAGAGTACAAGGCAAAATTGAATGAGGTGATTAAATGGATGTAGAACAGCTTGAAATAATGAAAGTAATAGAATTTCCTAAGAATAAAGAAATTGCAGAAAAATTAAAAAATAATAAGTTAGATGTAGCAATTGGAATACTTGAACTTTTATCTGAAGAAGGTTCGGATTATCACATACTTGTAAGTAAAGAAGCACCAATTAGAGAAACAAAGCATCTTAAATATTATAGTTCCAGCAATATAAAGAACTATTTAAAAAAGAAATATGGATTTAAAGATTTAAATTATACAGTAAACTTCTTTGTAGATGCTGATATTGAAGAAGGTGAGTAAATATTATGAATGGTGAAGATTTATTAAAACAGAAAATGGCTGAAGGATGGAATATATCTATAGAGTGTAAAGGTAAAGGAAGAGTTTTTGAAATGTCTTATGAGGGTAGTGCTTATAAAGTTGGTGAAGATTTTAGAAATAGACCCGTTCAACATATGTTATACCACGGTGTAGGAGATACACTTGAAGAATTACTTGACAATATGTTTAATAAACCTAAAGATTGGCAAATGGAGGGCGGTAAGTAAATGAATAAATATCAAAGAGAAAAAGCTAAACGAATGAAAAAGTTAGGAAATCTAGGAGTTGGATATTATTCTCAAAAGAAGTTATTAAGACAAATGGATTTTGAACACGTAGATTTTGTAATAGATCAACTTACTAGAATGAAAGAACCAAAGTATCAGAATATATTTAAAAAGTTAAGCAGGAAAGTAATTAAAATATTTAAAAGAAACTAGGTGATTAAATGATACACAAAATTGAATTATGGATTAATGAAAGTGGAAACACATTAGACATTTATATAGAAGATATAGAAACTGGTGAATATACGATTATAGATACTTGTATTGTAATAGAAGATGATATTCAGATTGAGAAACTAAAGGAAACTTTTGAATATTTGGGTTATAAGGTTACGGTAAAAAAGTATACACCAGAAGATTAAGAAGGCGATTGAATGAGATACTTACTATACTTTTTAATTTACATATATTTAGCTACAGGATTTAT
>DAIMMR010000641.1:0-1807 GCA_036720575.1 Clostridium sp. | reverse complement strand
CAATAGAATCTCACTAAGGGAATTCTTTCTTTATATGTAGTGTTTAATATCTTTGATATGTAATCACCATTAACAACAGAATAGAATTTCTTACTTGTTTTGTCAGTATTAAATGCTAGTTTACTTAAATCACAAACCCATTCATACTGCTTATCGTTAGTTTTTTTAATAATGGTTTTATTTTTTATTAATTCTTCCATTCCATTTATATTTGCATTGGTAATAAGTCTAGTAGAAGATTGTGAACCGGTTAGTGTAAATATGAGATAACCTAAACTAACATAATACCGCTTTATATCTTGTCTAATTATTTGCCTTAGAGCAAGATAAACTAAAAATCCATCATCAGTCAAATCCTTGTTTTTTGTAAAATCATCTTGAATAAAAACGTTAATTTTCTCACCTCCTTAAATATGGTAAATATTGCAAAAAGACAAATATCCGTCGATTTGGTTAGGCTGTAGCCTATTTTGGCGACAGTTTCGTGTCGATTCTTTAACACATTTTAATAATATAAGTAATTAGTAATATAAGATATATTTCTATCCTATTTTGTTTTTCCTTTTCTAATTTACTTTTTCTCATAATTTTGTTTTTGTATATGTTATGTTTTTGGTTTAATGTTATCTCCATATATGCTACCTCTTTCTTGTTATCATATTGGTGGTTATCATGTAATATTTATTTTGTGTTGTACATATTATGTTATATCGTTTGCTTTAGTTGTTTTTGTTATATATAATTGATAATAAATTATATGCACGTTCTTATACTACCACAATTAAATATATCTGTCAATACATAGTTTTATATAATTGATAACATTTTTTTGTTTGATACGTAATTGCTATTGTATTATGCTACCACCTTATCTTGTCCACCTAAAATTGTACATGCTATGACATATTTTTATTAATTTTTCAGTAAAAGTAGGGATGCGTGTTACACCCTGCATGTATATGAGCTGGCATAATGGGTAACCCCTACTGTGGAGGTATGCATACATGGAATCATTGATAATTGGTGGGTTAGTATTGTATGTATTTTATGCTTATTTAAAAATGGATGATTTGCTAGAATATAAAATGCGTAAAATTAAAGGTAATTCTGGTGAGAATGTTGTTAATAATAAATTAAGTAGATTAGATAATGATTATAAAGTGATTTATGATTTGAGGATTAATGGGTATCAAATTGACCATTTAGTTGTATGTGACAAATGTAAAACTGTATTTGTTATTGAAACTAAAAGATGGACTGGAAAGGTAACTGGAAGGAAATCTGATAATAAGTGGGAACAGATAAGTGGTAGTTATAGTCACTGGAGAAATAATCCTATTATGCAAAATGAAAAACATATTAAGGTATTAAGTGAGAGTAGTGAATATTTGGGCTATAGGTTTATTAATGTGGTGGTGTTTGTTGGTAGTGATAGTATACCAAGGCTAAAGAATGTAATTATGGTGAAAGATTTATATAAGTTAATTACTAATTATTAAAATATTAAATTATACGTCATTTTAAGACGTTTTTATATTGTAGGTATAGATTTATACTTAAAGTATGTTTTGATGGCTAGAATAAACGATTAGACATTAAAACAAGGGTGATAACTTGATGGATTATGTGTGGATTTTTAATATTGGAGTATTTTTGATATATTTTAAAAGTATTTACTGAAATTAGGGTGGGTACTTTTATTTTTATGGTTAATTATGTGCTAATTAAATTTTAAACCGTAGGAACGTTTTTAAGGCAATTTAATGTTGTAGGTAAGGATTATATCAAGTTGATAGTTAAAGTGGCT
>DAIMMR010000075.1:0-13142 GCA_036720575.1 Clostridium sp. | reverse complement strand
AACATTATGTAAGTTTAATGGTATGCTATATTAGCCTGCAGGTTGCTGCAGGCTTTATTTGATTACAAATTTTTAAATTAATCAAACTAAAAGAAAATTAGAGTGTTCTACGAAAAGTTTAAAGGAGGTGTAAAATGAGCAAAATTGTTATTTTAGGTATCGTATTTTTGATGTTCGTATTTTTCTTGAAAATGGGAAATGGTCATGGTCACACTTATGAGAATGGTACACATCATCATCATAGAATGGGGCATAAACATGGCGAAGGATTTTTAATTGATTTTTATGCTTATACCTCTAAAATTAGGCGTTGGAATCCTACCTTTAAGGTATGTGTTTCTGTTTTGATATTGGTTCTTTGTATTGTATTGGACAATCCATATGTATCTGCTGTGGTGATTATTGCAATGGCCTATATAACTATTGTAAAGGGAGAACTTCCAGCACATGAATACTTGTCAGTAATGACTATTCCAATAGTATTTATTCTTCTTGGGACTTTTACTATTGCTATTGATTTTGCAACAAACCCTATAGGACAGTATAATCTGTGTCTTGGTTTCTGCTATGTATTTACTTCCCAGGTAAATCTTAAGAAAGCTGTATTTCTAATTCTAAAGGTTTTTGCAGCTGTCAGTGCACTGCAAATGATGGCACTATCAACTCCATCATCTGAGATTATATATGTGCTTAGAAAGGTACATGTGCCAAAGCTTATTGTAGAACTGATGAATATCATTTATCGTTATATTTTTATTTTAATGGATGTGTATGCTAAAATGAAAAACTCTGCAGAGTCCCGTCAGGGATACTGTGACTTTAGAACTTCCTGTTATACATTTGGAAACATTGGAAGCAATATGCTGGTTACTTCATTAAAAAAAGCAAACTCCTACTATGATGCCATGGAAGCTAGATGTTATGATGGAGAGCTTATATTTTATGAGGAAGATAAAAAAGTAGAAACAATACAAATTGTTACAGCAGTAGTATTCATAATTTTTTTAGTTTTACTCTGGGGTTTTACAAAATAGAGAGGAGCTATTATGGGAAAAACAATATTAAAGGTTGAAGATTTGTACTATGTCTATGGCAATGGAAAGCCTGCATTAAACGGAATAAATGTGGATATCCGTGAAGGTGAGAAGATTGCAGTTATTGGATCCAATGGATCTGGAAAATCTACATTTTTTTTAAACATTAATGGTGTATTTACACCAGAACATGGGAAAATTATTTATCGTGATGCGGTAGTTAATAAAAAAAATTTAAAAGAACTTAGAAAAAATATTGGAATCGTATTTCAGGATGCGGATAATCAAATTATTGCATCTACGGTTATGGCGGAAGTTGGATTTGGACCCATGAATTTAAAGCTTCCAAAGGAAGAAGTAAAAAAGAGGGTTGAAGAAGCACTGGCATACATGAACATTTCAGATTTCAAGGATCGTCCCCCTCACTATTTGAGTGGTGGTGAAAAGAAGCGTGTCACCATTGCTGACATCATTGCTATGAAATCAGAAATTGTTATTTTTGATGAACCTACGGCAGCACTGGACCCTTTAAATGCTATGATGTTAGAAGAAGTTTTAGCAAAACTTTCATTAGAGGGGAAGACCATGCTTATTTCCACTCATGACGTAGATTTTGTATACAGATGGGCAGAAAGAGTTATTGTATTCTGTCAGGGGAAAATTATTGCAGATGGAAAGCCCTTAGAAATTTTCAAAAGTAGGTCAATTTTAGAACAGGCAAATTTGAAACAACCAACTATGCTGGAGGTTTATGAATTACTTGTAAAAAAACATTTGATGAAAGATACAAAAGCCTATCCGAAAAGTACTGAAGAATTAAAGAAAATACTTGAAAAGCAGATATCTTTTCTAGGTGTATTAACTTAGATTAGTATAAATTAAAAACAATATAAGGGGGAAAAATGAAATGAATCAAAAAGAAAAGAAAATCATCACTATTGCAGCAGCGTTTGCATTAATTTTTGGAATAGATCCTATAGCAAATGCGATGCACATCATGGAAGGATATCTTCCACCCAAATTTTGTATTATGTGGGGTGCTATTTCCTTACCATTCTTAATAGCAGGTTACTTGTCAATTAAGAAAACATTATCTGAAAACCGCAAGTCCATGACCATTATTGCTATGGCAGGTGCATTTATTTTCGTACTTTCATCTTTAAAAATTCCATCAGTAACAGGAAGTTGTTCACATATGACTGGTACAGGACTTGCTGCAATTTTATTTGGACCAACTGCAGTAGCTATACTAGGTATCATTTGTCTGATTTTCCAGGCAGTTCTACTTGCTCATGGAGGACTTACTACTCTTGGTGCTAATACTTTTTCTATGGCTATTGCAGGTCCACTAGTTTCTTATGGAATCTATAAATTATGCCAGAAAATGAAAGCTAATAAAAATGTAGGCATTTTTTTGGCAGCGTCAATCGGTGATATATTCACTTATTGTGTAACCAGTTTTCAGCTTGCACTTGCATATCCTTCTCAAAATGGAGGTGTTCCAGCATCTGTACTTAAGTTCCTTGGAGTATTTGCACCAACACAAGGTCCACTGGCAATTATAGAAGGTGTTCTTACAGTTGTTATAATTATAGGACTTGAAACATACGCAAAATCAGAATTGACAGGTATTGGATTTTTAAAGAGAGGTGAAAATTAATGGCAAAGACGAAAAAAAAAGTTATCATTTTATTAGTTATTGCTGCATTGATTGCCATTGTACCATTATTCACATTAAGGGGTGCTGAATTTGGTGGTTCTGATGATGCAGGAAGTAAAGTAGTTTCACAGATTAAGGGAAAAGAGTATAAGCCTTGGGCTACACCTGTTATGGAACAATGGATTGGTGGAGAATTACCAGGTGAAGTTGAGAGTTTACTATTCTGTGTACAAACAGGTATTGGAGTTGGTGTCATAGCATTTTTAATGGGAAGATTTGTAGAAAGAAAGAGAATAGAGAATCAGCAGATAAAAGGCAAATAATGTTTTTATTATTTATACAACTTAACTTTGGCACATATAAAGTTTTGACTTAATATAAAAATATTGCGAAGCAAAGCTTTTGAAAATAACAAAGTTCAAATAACAAAGAACAGATAAAGATGATTTTCCTCGTACCTCAGGAAATCTATAATTTTAATATTTTCTGACGTTAGGAAGAAAATTATCCTTATTTGATATTTGAACTTTGTTCTTTGTTCTTTAAAAATATTGCTTCGCAAAGTTTTAAAACTGCGAAAGTTGAGTCTATAATTAATGATGAAATAATCTTAAATTTGAAAATGCCATTACCATATTATAATCGTTACAAGCTTTTATTACAATATCATCTCTTATAGAACCACCTGGCTGAACAATATACTTCACACCGCTTTTAGAAGCTCTGTCTATATTATCTCTAAATGGGAAAAATGCGTCAGATCCTAAAGATACACTTTGAAGTTTTGAAAGCCAATCATTTTTTTCATCTAAAGTAAGCCTTTTGGGAATTTCAGTAAATACATTTTTCCATCCCATAGTTTCTTCAGGAGTTACGTCATCACGGAGATACTGGTCTATTACATTATCCATTTCAGGTCTTTTAAGTCCTTCTTTAAAAGGAAGGGATAGTACCTTCGGATGTTGTCTTAAAAACCATATATCTGCCTTTGATGCAGCAAGTCTTGTACAGTGAACTCTTGACTGCTGGCCTGCTCCAACTCCAATTACCTGACCGTCTACTGTAAAACAAACTGAGTTAGATTGTGTATATTTTAGAGTGATCATTGAAATTAGAAGATCTCTTTTAGCGCTTTCTGGCATATTCTTATTATCTGTTACTATGTTTTTTAAAAGATCATCTGTTATAACTGCGTCATCCCTTCTTTGTTCAAAAGTTACTCCAAATATCTCTCTTTTTTCCATTTCTTCTGGTTCATAATTTGGATCAATTTGAATTATACAGTAGTTCCCTTTTTTCTTTGTCTTTAGAAGCTCTAGTGCTTCTTTGCTGTAGGATGGGGCAATTATTCCATCTGAAACCGATGCTTTAAGTATTTTAGCAGCAGATAAGTCAACTTCATCACTTATAGCTGCAAAATCTCCGTAGGAAGACATCCTGTCTGCTCCTCTTGCCCTTGAATAGGCAACAGCTGCAGGGGAGAGTTCCATATCTGAAACTGCATATGCCTTTTTTAATACATCATTTAGAGGCACTGCGACTGCAGCACCTGCAGGGCTTACATGCTTAAAAGAAGCAGCACTACAAAGTCCTGTGGCATTTCTAAGTTCCTTTACAAGTTGCCAGGAATTAAAGGCATCCATAAGATTGATATATCCAGGTCTTCCGTTTAAGATTTTAAAGGGAAGAGTACCTTCTTTCATATAAACTCTTGCAGGTTTTTGGTGTGGGTTGCACCCATATTTAAGTACAAATTTATTCATTTCCATTTATAAAATACCTCCATTTTAAATTTAAGCATAAAAAACCTGGGCAAATTATATAATTTACCCAGGCGGTCGATATCAATTTAATCATGCTTCCCATGGTAAACTCCATTTCCGCCAGTTACATGATTATTTTATGCAATTTACTAAATTATATTATATTGAAAATGTCATGTCAAACAAATTGTTGAAGAATTTATTTTAAATACTAGAAACTTAAGATTTTTATCTTTAGGAATATGATGTTAAAGTTAATATTGACAAGTTATGTTTGAATAGTTTACAGTAAAATTAAATAATTTGTAAAATGTTTTATAAAGGGGATAATTAAAAAATGATAATATTTGATATACCCGGGAGCAGGAGTATTACCATAAAAAATGTTATTTTTGATTTTAATGGTACTCTTGGACAAGACGGGATTTTAATTAATTCTGTGGGGGATAAATTAAAGGAGTTGGCAGACAAAGGTGTTAATATTTATGTGATTACGGCAGATACTTACGGAACTGTAAAAAACCAGTGTCAGGGTCTTCCAGTTGAAGTTAAAGTATTTAATAAAGAAGATTCATCTAAAGATAAAAAGTATATGGTTGAAAAGCTGGGATGTGATGTTACTGCATCTGTTGGCAATGGAAGAAATGATCTGGAGATGTTCAAAAATAGTATTATATCTATTTGTGTTATTGGGAGAGAAGGGTGTTTTACTAAATCTATGCTAGAATCTGATATAGCAGTTACAAATATTTTAGATGCTATAGATTTATTGTTAAACAATGATAGAATTAGAGCTACACTTAGAACATAAGCGAAAGTAAAAAATAAAAGGGGGAAGATATATGTGGGTTGTACTCGGATACATAGCTGCTATTATATTAGTAAGCATATTAATCTCAGTATTTTCAAATATTAAGTCAAATAATGAAATTAGGAGAAGAATAGAAAATGATTGGGGTGCAGAGTTTGAGGAAAAATATACTGAAGATGACTTAAAGAGTACAGCTGAATACTTTAATAACAGAAAAGAAGTGGAAAAAGGAACAGTTTTTATTGATGAAATTACCTGGAAAGATCTTGATATGGATAGTATTTTTAAAAAAATAAACAATACAGAAAGTAGTCCCGGGGAACAGTATTTATATAATATGTTAAGAGAACCTATATACGAAGAGGAGAAACTTAAATATAGAGATGAATTGATAAAATTTTTCCAGAATAATGTTAAAGAGAGAAAAAGCATACAATATATACTTGCAAAACTAGGGAAAAATAGGGCTTGTTTTATAACTGATTACTTTTACAGTAAAGGTAATAATAGAAAATCATTACTGATTTACTATAGAATTTTGTCCTTAATCCCCTTTGCAGGTGTAGGACTAATATTTTTAAATCTATATATTGGGCTCACTACCATCGTATTGTCGCTTTTCTACAATATATTTGTATATTACAAAGAAAAAAATAGGATAAAGCATAAATTTGAATCCTTTATGTACATACTTAAAATAGTAAAATATGCTGGAGATATTTTGAAAGAGGATGTAAAAGAGTTTAAAGATTACAATGAAAAATTAAGGGAGTCTCTTAAAAAACTAAAATCTATAAAAAAGATTTCTTTTGCTTCAAGAAATAATGGTACAGACGTAGGTATAATATCTGAGTATACTAGTATGTTTTTACTTACAGATTTAATTAATTATGAAAAAATGTCAAATGCTCTTATGGAAAGAAGCAGTGAGTTTAAAGTAATATTTGAAGTAATTGGAGTAATAGACAGCTGTATGTCTATTGCAGCTTACAGGGAAAAAATAAAAAATTATGTCACACCAGAGCTTACTAAATGCAGAAGAAAGCAGGAAAATGTGAATGTGTTTAAAAATATAAGACATCCCCTTATGAAAAAATCTGTGCCAAACTCCATAGAGATTTCAGATTCCATTTTAATTACAGGGTCCAATGCATCAGGTAAATCAACTTTTTTAAAAACTGTAGCTATAAATATTATTTTAGCTGAGACAATATATACCTGTCTTGCTTCAGAATTTAAATGCTGTTATTTTAAAATATATACATCTATGGCGTTGAAAGACGATATATTTAGTAATGAAAGTTATTATATAGTAGAAACTAAATCTTTAAAGAGAATTATAGATAATTTAAATGAGGATATACCTACTATATGTTTTGTAGATGAAATTTTAAGGGGAACCAATACTGTAGAGAGAATTTCAGCTTCTTCTCAAGTGCTAAAATATTTGACTTTAAGTAACTGTATATGCATTGCAGCTACCCATGATGTGGAGCTTACTCATATACTTGAAAGATATTTTGAAAATTATCATTTTCAAGAAAGCATTGAAAACAATGAAATAAAGTTTGATTATAGAATCCATGAAGGAAGATCTACCACTCAAAATGCAATAAAACTTTTAGGTATTTTAGGATATAGTGATGTTATTGTAAAAAAGGCGCAGGATAAGGCAAACAAATTTTTAACTGAAGGTATATGGGAAGTAGAATAAATATAAAAACTTTGCGAAGCAAAGTTTTTAAACTGTGAAAGTTGAATATATAATTATAATAATGAGCATTTAATTTATAATTGAATGCTTTTTGCATGTATTAATGCTTTTATGTTAAGTGTTTTTTATAATGTTTTTATGACAATGTTTACAAATAGGTTGAATAATTGTTTAATTAGATGATATAATAACTATATCATAATAAAACACTATATTATGAAATAAAATGTTTTCTTATATAACTCTATATAATGTTATGTTATGATTTGTTGAAAAATAATATAAGTTTTAAGTATTGGGGGTATTTTAATGAAAAAACTAAAAAAAAGTTTAGTACTTATTCTGGTTTTAATTGTCACAACCATGGCAGCAGGCTGCGGCGGTAATCAGAGCTCAAGTGAGCAAAAATCAGACTCATCTGCAAAACAAGAGAAAGCAGTGACTTTAACTGTATCTGCTGCTGCAAGTTTAAAGGATTCTATGAATGAAATCAAACAGCTATATGTAAAAGAGCATCCTAATGTTACCATTACATATAATTTTGGATCATCAGGAACTCTTCAACAGCAAATTGAACAGGGTGCACCAGCAGACGTATTTCTTTCTGCAGCAACAAAACAGATGAATGCATTAAAAGATAAAAATTTATTAGTAAATAATACTATAGCTGATCTTTTAAAAAATGATGTAGTACTTATAGTACCTAAAAATTCATCTTCTAATGTCAAGAGTTTTAACGACTTAGCAAGTGATAAGGTCAAAAAAATAGCTCTTGGAGAATTTAAAAGTGTGCCAGCAGGACAATATGCCCAGCAAATACTTACGAATTTAAAGCTAATGGATAAGGTCCAACCAAAGGCTATTTATGGTAAAGATGTAAAAGAAGTTTTGACCTGGGTTGAAACAGGAAATGCAGATGCAGGTATTGTTTATAAGACAGATGCATTAATATCAAAGAAAGTAAACATTGTAGCTACGGCACCTGAAGGCTCTCATAAGGCTGTAGTATATCCAGCAGCTGTAATTAAAGCTAGTAAAAATCCTACTCAAGCTAAAGATTTTCTTAAATTTTTATCAAGTGATAAAGCTAAAGCCGTATTTCAAAAGTATGGATTTAAGCTTGGCAAATAATTTATTGTAATGGAGAGGATAAGTTTATGAATTTTGATGCTTCGCCTGTATGGATTTCGTTAAAGACTACGTTTACGGCTACATTTATAACTTTTTTTATAGGAATTGCAGTAGCTTATTTAATGGTAAATTATAATGGAAAGTTAAGAAATATTTTGGATACTATACTTACCCTCCCACTTGTTCTGCCACCTACGGTGGCAGGATTCTTTCTACTCCTTATATTTGGAATAAATAGTCCTATAGGTAAATCACTTTCTAAGATTGGAATCAATATAATTTTTTCTTGGCCTGCTACAGTAATAGCAGCAGCTGTTGTAGCTTTTCCTCTTATGTATAAAACTACAAAGGCAGCTTTTGAACAGATAGATAGAAATATTGTAAGTGCAGCAAGAACATTAGGTGTTTCTGAATGGAAAGTTTTTTGGAAAGTTGTACTACCTCTTGCCTGGCCAGGTATAGGGGCAGCTACAGTTCTTTCCTTTGCAAGGGCTCTTGGAGAATTTGGAGCTACTTTAATGATAGCAGGTAATATACCTAACAAAACGGAGACTATTCCTATAGCCATTTATTTCGCAGCTGAAAATGGAGAGATGGGTAAGGCTCTTATGTGGGTACTGTTAATAGTTGCAATCTCAACTATAGTCATTTTGCTTATGAATTATTGGAATGACTATCAACAAAAAAATATATACGGTGTTAGGAGAAATTAAAAATGGGACTGTATGTAGATATTGAAAAGAAATTACCAGGATTTAGTTTAAAAGTAAAGTTTAACAATGAAAAAAATATAATAGGACTTTTAGGAGCCTCAGGATCTGGTAAAAGTATGACACTTAAGTTTATTGCTGGGTTAGATACGCCTGATAGGGGAAAAATAGTATTAAATGAAAAAGTACTATATGATTCTGATAAAAAAATAAATATACCAAGTAGAAAACGAAAAGTGGGTTTCTTATTTCAAAATTATGCCCTATTTCCAAACATGACTGTAGAGCAAAATATAGGGTTTGGATTGCAAAACATGGATAAAGACAAGAAAGATAAGATAATTTCTGAAAAAATAGATATGATGAAACTTAAAGACTTAGAAAGGAGATTTCCAAGTCAGCTTTCAGGAGGACAGCAGCAGAGGGTTGCAATTGCCAGAGCCCTTGCAATAGAGCCTGAAATACTTCTATTAGATGAACCTTTCTCTGCCTTAGATACTCATCTGAGAAGCAAAATGGAAGAACAGCTTATACATATATTGTCTAATTATAATGGACATACGGTATATGTGTCACATAATAGAGATGAGATATATCGTATTTGCAAAAGTATAGCGGTAATTAATAAAGGTAAAGTAGAAGCTTTTGGAGATAGAGATTACATATTTAAAAATCCACCTACCCTTTCAGCAGCACAGCTTACAGGGTGCAAAAATATATCTAAAGTTGAAGTAATAGATGAACATACTATAGAAGCTGTAGATTGGGGATGTACTCTTAAAGTTAAGGATAAAATTGAAAATAAGGTATCTTATGTGGGAATTAGAGCACATTACCTTGAATTAGCAGATGATAATAAAAGTGAAAACACATTTAAATGCTGTGTAAATTATATAAATGAAAGTCCTTTTACTGTTTCAGTTTATTTGGACGGTGTAGACGAGAAACCGTATACCAGGACTAAAAGTTTACTATGGGAAGTTCCAAAGGAAAATTGGATTGCACTGAAAAAAATTCACCAGCCCTGGAATATATATATAGATAAAGACAATTTCTTTTTGATTGAATAAAAACTGCAAGGTAGGGGTAAACTACAACTATCTTGTGGTTCTTATTTTATTTAAAGTAAAAACACTACAAAATATATTAGAAAGGAAGGTAATTTAATATGAAAATCAGTGCAAGAAATCAATTAAAAGGAAAAGTTTCTCAAATTAAAGAAGGAGCTGTAAATGGTGAGGTTATAGTAGACTTAGGAAATGGAACAACTATATGTTCAATTATTACAATGGAATCCATTAAAAATTTAGGAATTAAAGTTGGTTCTGAAGTTACAGCGCTTGTTAAAGCTTCTTCAGTAATTCTTATGGCTTAAGGCATTTTCAAAAAAATAACCAGATTAATTACTAAATTAGCAAGTAATGTTTATTACATAACTTGCTAATTTTTTATGCATTTCTATTTAAGAATGTAACTTCCCGTATTGTTATATAGGATGAATTGTATAACAAAAATATAAATTTTAATATATTTATATTTTTTATAATAAAAAACAAAAAATAAAGGAAAATAGATATAGATGTAGAATTTATAAACAAATGGAGATAATATAGAAAAATATAATTAATAATTAAATTTATTTTAAAATTTAATTATAAGGGGGATAAATTTATGTCAAAGGTACTTATTGTTGATGATGCATCTTTTATGAGAATATCTCTAAAAACTATGCTTGCTAAAAATGGATTTGAAGTTATTGGGGAAGCTAAAAATGGAGTTTCAGCAATTCTTAAATATAAGCAATATAATCCTGATATTGTAACAATGGATATTACAATGCCTGATATGGATGGAATCGAGGCACTTAAAAAAATCAGAGAATATGATAATAAAGCTAAGGTCGTTATGATAACTGCAATGGGACAAGAAGCTATGGTTAAAAGGGCAATAGTTAGCGGTGCTAGGTCATTTATTGTTAAACCCTTTAAGGAAGATCAATTGGTTAAAGCACTTAATAAAGTATTATCAGTCTAAATATTAAAACTGAGGGTGGTAAATTATGTCAGATAAAAGCTCAGATGATGTCATACTTGAATCCTATATATTTGAAACATCCCAGCTTATTGATCAACTTGAAACATTGATATTAGAAAATGAAAGTGGAAATTGCTATTCGGAAGAAACTATCAATGAGATATTTCGCATTATGCATACAATTAAAGGATCTTCCGCTATGATGTCCTATGAATATATTTCAAAGTTGGCTCACTCTATAGAAGATTTGTTTTATTTTCTCAGAGAAGAGAAACCTAAAGATGTAGATTACGAAAGTTTATCAGACTTGATTTTAAAATGTGTGGATTTTATAAAAGTAGAACTTGAAAAAATAAAAAATGGAGATAAAGTTGACGGCAGCTGTGATTCTATAATAGATAATAATAAGGATTTTCTTATAAAATTAAAAGATCAGAACTCTAAAGAGGACGTTAATAAGGAAAATGCAGGTGAGACCAAATTAGCCATTAATGTGTATGAGGCAGTTGTATTTTTTGAAGATGATTGTGAAATGGAAAACTTAAGGGCTTATACTGTAGTGGAAACTTTGAGAGAGTTTTCAGAAGAGGTTAACTATATACCTAAGGATATAATGGAAAATGATGATACCTGTAAAACAATACATGAAATCGGTTTCAAAATATTTATAAAATCTCATAAATCTTATGATGAGCTTTCTGAAATTTTAAACCATACAGTTTTCTTGAAGACCTTTAAACTTGAAAAACTGGAAAATGCTGAACAGCTACATCAATCTACTAAACCCAATCAGAGCACAAACGTATGTGGTGAAAATCCGAAGGATAAATCAATTATACAAGATTTTATAAATGTAAAAGTGGACAAGCTAGATAAGCTGATGTATTTAGTAGAGGAAATGGTTATTGCTGAAGCTATGGTTACCCAAAATCCTGATTTGAGAGGAATGAAACTGAGTAATTTTGAAAAATCCTCAAGGCAGCTTCATAAAATTACAAGTGAGCTCCAGGATGTGATAATGTCTGTAAGGATGGTGCCTATATCTATAGTATTTCATAAAATGAATCGTATAGTGCGTGATATGAGTAAAAAATTAAAAAAACAAGTTCACTTAAAATTAATTGGAGAGGATACTGAAGTAGATAAAAATATAATTGAACATATATCGGATCCCCTTATGCATTTAGTACGTAATTCTATTGATCACGGAATAGAATCGGTAGAAGATAGAAAATGTCTTGGAAAAAGTGAAACTGGAACTGTTACATTAGAAGCGAAAAATGAAGGAAATGATATTGTTATAATTGTAAAAGATGATGGTAGTGGATTAGATAAAAAAGGCATATTGGAAAAAGCCATTTCCAATGGGATACTTAAGAAAAATCCAGAGGAAATGAGTGACCAAGAAATTTATAATTTAATCTTTATTCCGGGGTTTTCCACCAATGAAAATGTTACAGAATTCAGCGGCAGAGGGGTTGGCATGGATGTAGTAGTTAAAAATATTCAAGATGTAGGCGGATCAGTTTCAATAGATAGTTTGGAGAATAGTGGATCTACTACAACTATGAAAATACCTCGAACCCTTGCAATTATAGATGGTATGAATATACGGGTAGGAAATTCCTATTATACTATTCCGATTACATCTATAAAGGAACTTTTTAGTGTGGAAAAAAATAATGTAATTTCTAATATGAACGATGATGAAATGATAATGGTAAGAGGTGAGTGCTATCCTATCGTGCGTATACACAAATTATATAATATAACTACTAATGTTAAAAATTTAGAAGATGGAGTAATTGTTATGGTAGAAAAAGACAACAGGGGATTATGTATATTTGGAGATGAATTGATTGGACAGCAGCAGGTTGTAGTAAAGTGTTTACCTAATTATATAAAAAAAATAAAAAATATAGATGGAATTGAAGGGTGTACCCTCCTTGGAGATGGAAGTATTAGTTTAATACTTGATGTAGGTGAACTTGTAAATATGCTTGGCAAATAAACAGAGTTCTTGGTTTCAGGTGGAGTTTTTTCTCCATCTGAAACTTAGAAATCGTTATCCAGTGGCGTAGCAGCCGTTATCCCCACTTTATAAGAAAAGCAGATATCCCAAATCTTTGATTTGGTGATAGTCGCTTTCACAGAGTGCGATGGGAGTATTACGGCTGGTAGCCATCGGATAAAAACTCGCAGCGAAAGGAGAATGTAAATATGTCAGAAGTTGTAGTAGATGATTTAATTGAAGAAGAAGATACGCAAAAGAATAAATATCTTAC
>DAIMMR010000074.1:0-13155 GCA_036720575.1 Clostridium sp. | reverse complement strand
AAAGAAGTATTTCATTTTACAAATTATTAAAGGAGATAATGAGTATAGAATATATTAAAAGTCCATTAAATTATGTTGGGGGAAAATATAAATTACTTCCACAGATTATGAATTATATTCCTAAAGATATTAATACTTGTGTAGATTTATTTTGTGGAGGCTTAGATTTTTCAATAAATGTAAAAGCAAATAAAATTATAAGTAATGATATAATTATTCCTATTATTAAAATGTATCAATATTTTAATGTTACTGCTACAGATGAGATTATTAATAAAATCGAATATAATATTAAACAATATAGTTTAAGTCGAATAAATAAAGAAGGATATTTAAGATTAAGAAATAACTACAATACAAATTATAGTCCTATAGATTTAATGACATTAATAGCGTATTGTTATAATAATCAGATTCGATTTAATTCTAAATTTCAGTTTAATAGAGCATTTGGAAAGAATAGAAGTTCTTTTAATGATTGTATGAAAAATAATTTGGTGCAAATGATAAATAAAATACATAATACAAATATTATATTTACAAATATAGATTATCAAAATTATATGTTTAATAATCTAAAAATGAATGATTTTGTATATTGCGATCCACCTTATTTAATTACAAATGCAGATTATAGCATACAGGCAAGATGGGACGAAAACAAAGAAGAAAAATTATTAAACATACTTGATAACTTAAACGAGAATAATATTAAGTTTGCATTATCAAATGTGATTGAACA
Source organism: Clostridium sp. (assembly GCA_036720575.1). GTDB lineage: Bacteria > Bacillota > Clostridia > Clostridiales > Clostridiaceae > Clostridium_B. The sequence continues at coordinate 12,413 of DAIMMR010000074.1, read as the reverse complement.
CGATGGAAAAGAAAATAATATATTAAAAGAATGGAGTCGTAAATATATCGTACATAATTTAAATAATACATATACCAACTCTAATGCGTCTAAAAAAATAAAAAATGGTATATCGGATGAAGTTTTAATTACAAATTATTCAATATAATACAACACACATTTGACTCTATAAACAAATATTAATTGAAAGGTTATGATAATTATTAGTAGTACAAATCGTTCAAGAACGAGTACTCAGCATAGAGCTATTAATAAAGATTATTATGTAACTCCTATCAAGCCTATTGAGTCATTTTTGAAAGAGTTTGAAAAGTCAGAAGATGTATTTTTACACAATCCAATTATACTTGATCCTTGTGCTGGAGGAGATAATAAACATGAAATGTCTTATCCAAAGGCTATTAAGGATACTTACAATGATTGCAATAGACTCTATACAATGGATATACGAGAAGATAGTTTAGCAAATCTAAAAATAGATTATTTAACTTACAATACAGAAAATATTAAACCAAATGTTATAATTACAAATCCTCCATTTAATTTAGCTATTGATATCATAGAAAAAGCATTGAATGATGTTGCCGATAATGGGTTTGTTATTATGCTATTGAGATTGAACTTTTTTGGTGGTAAACTTAGAAAACCATTCTTTGAGAAACAAATGCCTAAATATTGTTATGTACATAGCAAGAGAATTAGTTTTACTGATACTGGTGGAACGGATTCCATTGAATATTGTCATATGGTTTGGCAGAAAGAGTATTATCCAGAATTCACACAACTAAAAATCATATAAAATAAAACGCATAAAATATTAAAAATAAATAGTTATATCGCTTGACTTTAATATTTTAACGGTCTATAATAGAACATAGAAAGAGAGATGAGAAAATGAAATATAGAAAGAAACCAATTGTGATTGATGCTGAACCATATCATGAAGGGTTAGAAGATGGATGGAAAGTATATTTTAGTGGAAATGGTGATATATATGAAAGATCGTTTATCAAGAAACAAGACGCAGATTATTTTATTAAAAATGATATTGGTTTGAGTTATGTAAATGATGACGATAGAAACTATGGAAATTTGATTTATGAAACACCTGTTCCAATTATTAAAACTCTTGAAGGATATATGGATATTAAATATACCGATTATATTATTACAGGAGTTAGAGGTGAGAGATATCCATGTAAGAAAGCTATCTTTGAAGAAACATATGAGCAAGCAAAATAAAATATTAAAGATAAGGAAGTAGATTAAAATTAATACATACAGAGTATATTGGCATGAAGTTTCAAAGAAATCATATGCACCTATTATTAATCGTCACAACACAATTGAATGTAATGAAAAGGATGATGTGAAGAAGTTAATGGAACAGATGTTTGACAAAAATATTAAAATTACAAAGATCGTTAATGAAAATATTAAAAAGGAGAATAAATAATGTTTAATTGTAGAATTTGTGGGAAAGAATATCAAACTCTTGAAGAGGCTATGGCTTGTGAACAGAAGTGTTATACAAAGCAGAAGATAGAAGAACAGGAACGTAAAGAAGAAGTTAAAGAAACAGAACGTAAGCGTCTTACAGCAGAAGCGGCTGAAGATGTACAATTGATCAAAAATCGTTATAATGATTTACTTCTGAGCATGAAAAATCATAAGGCTAAATATCATGAAACAGTTTATATTGATGAAAATAATATTAAAGTACATTCTGATAATTATTGTAATGAAATGCAATACTTTCCAAATATTTTTTTAGACGAACTTAGCAAAGCTTTTAAAAAAGAATTTGGTAGTTATATTTAAAAAGGAGAGTAAGTAATGCTTACATACGAAACAGTATTTGAAAATATTAAGAATATGACAAAAGAATATGGTGAGGATATTTCTAATTCACTTAAAGATGTCTTTACAACTCTAAAAGAGGAAGGTAAAACAGCAGAGGAAGCAGTTAAGTGGATTGGTGATAAGTTCAAGGAGATGAAGTAATTGAAAGTTGGTCAGATGAAAGCATTTTTTGAACATTCTTGCAAAGATACAGATGATATATTTGTTATAGGTTCAGACGATAATCCAATAACAGATTCATTGGGGGATTGATGATCTATTTAGAATTGATAATAGTCCCGATTCATCTAATGATTCAATGTCTGGAGTTTACATTAAGGCAATGTAATCAATTTGGGATTTTATTCACAAAATATTAAAAGAAGAAGATAAGTATGCTAACAAAAGAAGAGTTCTGCAAGGCTTACATAAAACAGTATGAAATGGAAAACAAGATTGAATCCGTTTCAGGCGCAGATGTATTCAAAAGTACAAATTTAGGAATCTGTATGGATTATCTTGGTCTTACAAATTCAGAAGAGAGCGAATATTTGTCTAATCGTGGGGGTATTTTATTTGAGTATGTAGATGAAGAGAAATTGAGAAATGGAGATGATACAGGATTTAAAACACTTTCTATGAGAGAATTGATTAGATTACTTCCAGAAAAGGAGTGATATTCACGAAACATTTCAAGCGGTTTTTACATACTTTGTTTCCTAAAATGTGTACTACTAATTATCGTTGGAATAATGATTGGCTGGCATGTGAGTGCGGTCAGAAGTTAGGATTCAAATATTCGATACCAGATTATGACCTTACATATGATACAGACGAAGAAACTATTGTTTGTAAAGACAAAGAACCAGAAGAAAGAATGTTTTATGTTTATCCTTATGGTAAACAAATTAAAAAGGAGAGTATTTAATGACAAATTTTGAAAAGTTGAAGAACGAAATTGATATTAAAGATTTTGCAGAAAAAAGAATTTGTTATGACGAAAATAATGTGGCCTTGTTTAATGATGTTGGTACATATAAAATTCCAAAAGATTGTACTGATGAACAAGCAGATAGTATTAATGAACAAGTTTATAATGAAGAATTAGCATGGCTTAAATCAGAAGCAAAGGATGATTATTAATTGAAACCTATTGTGTTGGAAACTAAAGATGCTCTACCATCTTTAACAAAAGAAGACCTTGTACAGATTATTCAGGATTCATGCAATGAAGGATTTGAAGACGGTCAGAGGTCAATGACTCCTATTACAGCATACTCCATATGTTCAAATGTTCCTGCTAATCCCTATAAAGTTACTACAACTTTATTTACAGAAAATAATACAGAAGATACAGGTAGGCCATTAACGGGTAGACTAATCAAATAAAAATAGAATTTTATCTTATCGTATAACTAAGTTATTAACTTTATTGTTAATATAAATAATAATATTAAAGGAGAAATGATTAACTAATGGCAATTAAACATGCAAGTGCAGTAAGAAAGAAGCCTCTTAAAATTCTGCTTTATGGCGATGCTGGTGTAGGTAAAACACATTTTGCGCTACAGGCAACACCGGGGCATACATTGATTTTTGATGCTGAATCTGGCGCAGATTTGTTTGAAGGTAAAAAAGGATTTAAGTTTGATTATTGGACTGATGATGATGGACTGAAGACAGCTTCAATTCGTGAACTTAATAAGGCTATTGATTATCTTGAAACAGATGATGGTAAGAAACAGTACCAGACGTTTATTATCGATCCTATCAGTGATATTTGGGATAATATTCAGGCACAGCGTCTTGATTACAAGGATGAAAAAGCAGTTAAAGATGCTAAGAAATATCATAAACAAATTGATCTTGACGCACGAAATGAAACAGAAGTTGAAAACTTCAATCAGCGTGATTGGGGTGATATGAAACGTGTTTATAAAAACATGATGTTAAAACTCAAGAATCTTCCACAGAATGTTATTCTTATTGCTCGTGAAAAGGAAATTTCTGAAACAAAACCTGATGGCAGTATTATTCGTACAGGAGAGTATACTTTTGAAGCAGAAAAGAACACAAAATATGCTGTAGATTTTATGATTCGTCTTGTATTTGACGATAAGCGTCAGACTAGATATGCTGTTGTATCAAAGAGTCGTGGAGAGGGGTTAAATAAAGGGGATAAGATTGATAGCCCAACCTTTGCACTCTTTGACGATGTTGTAAACAATATGGCAGATGGTGTTTCAGTTACTGGTCAAAGTGAGAATGTTAACGAGAATGTTTTTAAGGATGAGGATAAGTCGGTAAAAACAGTAGAAGACCTACATAAGCAGATAATTGATTTGGCAACGAATAAGGGTGGCAGTAAGAGTAAGAAGGTTATGGATATTATGAAGAAATATACTCCAACTGGTAATCCTAATGCAATTACCGACACAAAAGAACTTGAAAAACTAATTGATGATTTGAAGAAAGTGGAGGATAAATAATATATGTTTATGATTGCTAATAAGAAGTCTGGTACGGTTGCGTTTGCTACATTTTGGGAAGCAGAAGATAAGGGCAAGTATTCTAAGGGTAGAATTTCATCGTCTGAAAAAGATAAGGACGGTAATTATGTAAATTCAAACTGGTTTGCTAACTTTGTTGGTGAAGCACATAATAAAGTGGGAACTCTTACTGCAAAGGATCGAATTACTATTACATCTGGTAAAGTTTCTAACACATCTTCAAAAGATAAGGATGGTAATTGGCAGAATTATCTTAATGTCACTATTTTTGATTTTGACAAGTATGAACCTGATAACTCACCTATGAGTAAAGCACCAGAAGTAGAAGATGATAGTACAGATCTAACAGGGAATAAACTCCCATTCTAAGTAAAATATTAAATATGTATGATATAAATAAGGGGAGTGCGTTTTGTGCTCCCCATTCTGTCTAAAAGGGTGGTGGAAAATGTTTGCTAATTGATAAAGAATTGATTGCAAAAGCAAAAGCTAGATTAGGTGAGAAAGCAGCAATACTTATTGCAAAAGACTTAGATATTAAAAACTGGAATCCTGATAAACTTAAAGGAAGTTGCCCTTTTCATGATGGAGATACAAACCCATCATTTATTTGGAATCCTAAGTCTAATAGTTTCAAATGTTTTGGATGCTCAATTTCATATGATATTTTAAATCATTATATGAAATTTTATAATCTTACCTATATTGATGCTTGTGAAAGATTGTTCAAGGAAACCAACACAAAATGTAAATTATCTGAAAAGAATGTTCACACACAAAAACGTGAATACAAATACCCACATGAAGAAAAATCTGATAGAACTAAAGTAGAAGAATATTTAGCACTTCGTAATATCTCAAAAAAAACATTAGATTATTGTGGTATTGGTTCTGATAAATATGGTAATATTGCGTTTCATTATTATGATACAAATGATGTTTTAGTTACTGTCAAATATAGACCTTCACATAAAATTATCAGTAAAAAAGAAAACAAAGAATGGTGTCAAAAAGATTCAGATACAACACCAGCTTTGTTTAATATGAATAAGATTGATATTACTCAACCACTTTTAATTACAGAGGGAGAAATTGACTGTCTTACAGTTATTGAATCTGGATTTACAAATGCAGTATCAGTACCATTCGGAGCAAATAACTTTTCATGGATTGAACAGAATTTTGATTGGCTAGAACAGTTTGATAAAATTATTATATGGAGCGACAATGATAATCCCGGCGTTGCAATGCGAAAAGAGATTATAAGTAGGCTAGGGGATTGGCGTTGCTATTACATAGATTTACCTAAAGAGATTGATGGTAATGAAGTAAAAGATGCAAACGAAGTTCTGTATTATTTTGGAAAAGAAAAAATAATTGACATTATTAATAATGCACAAGAAGTACCAATAAAAGGAGTTGTAGATGCTTATGATGTAGAAAATTATGACCTTGAAAATTCAGAAGGAATTTATACAGGTATTAAAGAACTAGATAAAAAAATTTATAAGATTGTTGCAGGAACAGTTAATATTATCACAGGTTCAACAGGAGCAGGAAAATCAGTATTAGTTAACCAGTGTTTTATTGCAGAGCCATTAAATCAAGGTTATGATACTTATGTTTTTAGTGGTGAACTTCCAAATAGTCAAGAAGTATCATGGATTCATTTGGTATTGTCTGGTAGAGATCATATTACTATGGTAAACGAAAAAGTACATAAGATTGATAAGGATACACGACAGCAAGTAAGAGAATGGTGTAAGGGTAGACTGTTTCTACATAAAGACACAAATCTGGATAACAGAGACACTACAATTCTTGACGAAATGGAAATGATGTGTAGAAGACGTGGAGTCAAGAATTTTGTAATTGACAATATGATGATGATTGATTTCGATTGTGATGAAAAAGAAACTTTGAAAAAGCAAAAAGAATTTATGCTAAAACTTCTCAGTTTTGCAAAAAGACACAATGCTTTTGTCACATTGGTAATTCATCCACATAAACTTGATTTTCCTCGTAGATTAACAGTGGGGGACATTAGCGGTTCAGGTAATATAACGAATCTTGCACATTATGTTTTTAGTCTTTATAAATATTCAGAGTCAGACAAGGAAGGAGTAAAAAATAAACGAGGTGAGTATTACAAGGGAAAAGAACCTAAAAATCATGATGTTGTGTTGGATGTCTTAAAAAATAGAATTACTGGATTTACTGGAACTGGTTGTGAACTAAATTTTGATTATCCATCTTACAGATTTTACAATACAACAGATGAGCTATGGAAACGGTATGGGTGGAATAAAGACAATTCGCCATTACCAACAACTGATCCAAAAGATTTCTTTAACCAAGGAGAAAATAAATGAAAATTGATCCTAAAATTTTAGATGAGATGACATGGAGCTTTTCACGTATACATTCATGGGACACAGGATGTAAATATGGATGGTGGCTTACATATGTTTTACCACAGATATTAAAGCAAACATTACCAGATGATGTTTATCATTTTGTTAGAGGTAATTTAAAAAAGGAAGGAAATTTCTTTAGTGACTATGGTTCATATATACATGGACTACTTGATAAGTATGGAAAAGAACAACTTGATATATTTTCAATACTTGATGAATGCAAGAAACATTATGATGAAAATATTAAACATGAAGCACCGCCAAATAAGTTTTGCGATTTAGCAGATACATATCGTTCACAAGCAGAAGCGTACTTTTCCAATTTTGACGGATTTAATCAGTATAAGATTTTATTTACTGAAAAAGAAGTAAAGTTTAAGACGAAATATAATCGAGACTTTATAGGATACATAGATATTGGTCTTGAAGATGTTGAAACTGGTAAAATAACATTAGGAGATCATAAGAGTAAAAAGAAATTTACCAGTAAAAAAGAACAGAAAGAATATGCTCGACAACTATATATTTACTCAAAACCATTCAAAGAAATATATGGTAAGTATCCTGATTATTTGGCTTTTAATTTGTTTAGAGTACAAGATAAAGTAATTATACCATTCAAAAAAACAGATTTTACAGAAGCAGAGAATTGGATAGAGAATACAATTCAAGATATTTACAACGCAACAGAATTTCCGATGATTGCAAACGATAATGACTTTATGTGCAGTCAATTATGCAATTGGCGGTTTTGCTGCAACTGGAAACAAGTTTTAGAACATAAAGAAGAAATGGAGAGTTCAGAAGACAAAGACGAAGGAGATTAAATGAGCAATAATTATACATTAACACACCTGCATGATATGACGAGCAATTGTGTAACAACGATTGATAGCTGTACAACTTATGAACAATACATAGATAGGGCAAAAGAACTTGATATGAAATCCATTGCCTTTACTAATCATGGTGGACTGTTTGAATACATTAAACGTATGCAGTATTGTAAGGAAAAAGGCATTAAATATATTCATGCAGTAGAAGCATACATTACAGAAAACAGAGAAGAAAAAATCAGAGACAATTTGCACGTTTGTTTGTATGCTTTAAATTATGCAGGATTTCTTGAACTAAATAAGCTAATGTCTAAAGCGTGGAACCGTAATGATAATCATTTCTATTTTGTTCCTCGTATTTTTATGGATGAATTTCTAAATATTAGTGATAATATTGCGGTTTCTAGCGCTTGCCTAGCAGGTGTGTTAAGTAGAGGGAGTGATAAAGGAAAAGAAGAATTTTTACAATATTTCATTCAGCATAAAGATAGATGTTTTCTTGAAATTCAACATCATGATGTAAAAGAGCAGATTGAATACAATAAAAAATTATTTGAGCTAAGTAAACAGCACAATCTTAAATTGATTGCTGGAACTGATACACATAGTCTTAATAGTGACCTTGCAGAAGCAAGAGTTATCTTGCAGCACTCTAAAAACATTTATTTTGAAAATGAAGATGGATGGGATTTAACTTTTAAGACATACGATGAGCTAATTAAAGCATACAAAAATCAGAATTCTATCCCTATGAGTGTTGTCAATATGGCAATAGATAACACAAATGTCTTAGCAGATATGGTTGAACAATATGATATTGATACTTCTCCAAAGTATCCAGCAAAATATGAAAACCCAGAAAAAATATTTATAGAGAAAATAGAGGAAGGATTCAAAAAACGTCCAATTCCAAAAGACAAGATTGATATATATAAAAAGCGTGTTAAGGAAGAGCTTGCAGTGTATAAGCAAACCAATTCCATCAATTATATGCTTTTTATGAAAGACTTGATTGATTATGCTCACAAGCATGATATGTGGCAGGGATATGGGCGTGGTTCAGTAAATGGTAGCTTGATTGCTTATTTGCTTGATATTACAGATATGGATTCTGTGAAATACAATCTCAACTTTTTCCGCTTTATGAACCCTAGTCGTGTGTCGCTTGCGGATATTGATACAGATTGGAGTAACGAAGACAGAGATAAAATTAAAGAATATCTTAATAATCTTGACGGTTTGTATTCTGCTGAAATTATTACATTCAACACAATTGCATTGAAGGGCGCTATTCGTGATGTCGGCAGAGCATTAAAAATGCCACTCGATGAAGTAAATGAAATTAGTAATGCAGTTTATTTAAATGATCAAAAACAATTTACAATTGATAGCAAATGGGAAACAAAATATCCAGAACTGTTCAAATATGTAGACTTGGTAAATGGAACAATTGTTAGTATTGGCACTCACCCTAGTGGTGTCTTAGTGAGTCCTATATCACTTGATGATAATGTTTCATTATGTTCTTTATCTACAACAACACATCCTGTATCTGTTCTAAACATGAAAGAACTTGATTCACTAAATTACGTTAAGTTTGATATTTTAGGACTTGACAATATTGATGTTATCAATCGTACATGCAAACTTGCAAATATAGAACGACTAACACCAGACAATTTAAAAGTTAATGATCTGAAAGTTTGGAAAAGTTTTAGAGATAACACTACAACTATTTTTCAGTGGGAATCAAACTCTGGTCAGGCTTATATTAAGAAGTTGCTTTCAGATAATACAATTGATAAATTAAAAAAGCAAAACGTAAATGTTTCTATGTTAGATTTGGTTTCGTTTGGTAATGGTGCTATTCGTCCATCAGGTGCTTCATTTAGAGATGATGCAGCAAATGGGATTTTAAAAGATAATGGTTTGCCAGAACTTGATAAATTCCTCGAAGACACTCTAGGTTATTTGACATATCAGGAACAGATTATGTTGTTTTTGGTGCAGTTTTGTGGTTATTCGATGGCAGAAAGCGATACAGTAAGACGTGCCATTGCAAAGAAAAAAGGAACAGAAAGTTTACTTCCTGAAATTGAAAAACGATTTGTTGAAACATCAACTCAAGAATACCACATCACAGAAGACAAAGCACATCAGATTGTCAAATCATTTATACAGGTTATTCTTGATGCTTCTTCGTATGGATTTTCACTTAACCATTCAACTCCATATAGTTTGATTGGATATGCGTGTGCATATTTGAGATATTATTATCCGTTGGAATACATAACTTCATGCTTAAATGTTTTTCAAGACAACGAAGATAAAACAACAGCAATTATAAATTATGCAAAGACGCATAATATTAAAATTAAATCAATTAAATTTAGACACTCAAGAGAGTACTACTATATGGACAAAACTGATAATTCAATTTACAAAGGTATTGCTTCTATCAAATATTGCAATGCTCAGATGGGAAAAGAATTATATGATATTAGAGATATGCAGTTTAATTCATTTGCAGATTTGCTTGTGTATTTGACGGAAAATCTTAATATCAACAGTAGACAACTTGAAACACTTATTTATCTTGGCTTCTTTAGTGAGTTTGGTGGTAACAAAAAACTGTTGTCAATTTTTATGGTGTTTCAGAAATCTAAAATTCAATATAAAAAAACATATTGCGATAAGACAAAGGTAAAACGAATTGAACAACTAAAAGAATTTGAGCAAAAAGTGCCAAACAAAAGTTTATCGCCCAAATTGCAAATTGAATATGAGAATGAAGTGTTAGGTTCTCCTGAATCAGTTTTTGATTTAGGTAAAGGTGTTGGTTATGTTATGGATATTAACACTAAGTATTCACCTATTGTCAAATTATATGGTTCTTCAAACGGTGTGATAATGAATGCAAAAATCAATACAAAATATTATAATTCTAATCCGGTACATAAAGGTGATTTTATTAAAATTACAAATTATCAATGCAAGCCGAGATGTTACAAGACTGAAGATGGTTGGAAGTATGACAATTCAGAAAAAGTGTTTTGGCTAACAGGTTATGAGATTATGTATTACTAAATAGAGGCGATAGATTGACAGTAAAAATTGGTGATGTCAAATTAAATACACATGGAACACCTATGAAAATAATTAAATATAATAACAATAATGATATTTGGGTTGAATTTCAAGATAAACATAAATATAAGAAGAAGGTATTTGTTAATAATTTTAAGCGAGGTACAGTAATTAATCCTTATGATAAAATTATTTCTGGAATAGGATATTTAGGAGAAGGAAAGTATAAATCTTGTATAGGTGATAAGGATGATTTGGTATATGTGAAATGGAGAAATATGATTCATAGATGCTATGAACCTAAAAATTATCACAATGTAGGGTATGATCATTGCACAGTATGTGAAGAGTGGCAAAATTATCAAAACTTTGCAAAATGGCATGAAGATAATTTTTATATTATTCCAAATTATACTGGTAGAATGGATTTAGATAAAGATATCTTACATAAAGGCAATAAAGTTTATAGTCCTGATACTTGTATCTTTGTACCGCAAGAAATTAATTTACTATTTGTTAATCGTAGAAATTATCGTGGTGACCTTCCAATAGGGGTTAGCAAATCTGGAAATAGATTTATAGCTTCCTGTGGATATAACCACAAAGTAAAGAATTTAGGCTCATATAATACATCTGAAGAAGCATTTTTAGCATTCAAGGCATTTAAAGAACAACATATTAAAAATGTTGCAGACAAGTATAAACAGTACATACCAGAAAAATTATATAAAGCTTTGTATGATTGGAAAATTGAGATAACTGATTGATATAGCAAATGAATGAACTGTTTTATTCGATTAGAAAGGAGAGACATTGAACAGAAAGTGTATTCATCAATTTAAATTGCTTCATATATACTATTATTTGAATTGGACAGGAATAACTATAAAATGTAATGTGTTTAAATGTACAAAATGCGGTAGAGTAATTAAGAAACGATATTGGTGAAATTAAAATGAATATATTTATAGTGTTTTTAAAGGAGAGTGATTAATTATAGATAGTATTGAAATTTGTAAATTACTTCAGTCTACTACTTCAAAGAAAGATAAAGAGCAGATTCTAAAAGACAATAAATGTAATGATGAGTTCACATCTATTATGCAGTTCGTGTTTGATTCTCATATTGTAACTGGAATTTCGATTAAAAAACTTAATAAGTTTGTAAATATTAATGCGACACAAAAGCTTGATTCAATTTTTAATGTAATGAATTATTTAAAAATGCACAATACAGGTACGGATGATGATGTTGCTAACATCCAATATTTTTTGAATCGACAAGATGAGTCTAAATATGATTTTTATAAATCTATTATTACGAAATCATTGACGCTTGGCTGTGATGTAAAAACTTTTAATAAAGTATATGGTAAGAATTTCATTCCAACATGGGAAGTACAGCAAGCATATAGTATTGACAAATATCCTTTGAAGAAAGGAGAGTGGTTTTCGTTAAGTGAAAAGTTGAATGGTAATAGAGGTACATATTATAAAGGTAAGATTATTAGCAGACAGGGCAAAGAATTTACAGGATTAGATCATATTATTAATGATATTAAAGCGTTACTTGGTGATAAAGCTGATACTATTGTTCTCGATGGAGAACTTAGACGCAAAAATATTGATGGTATTTCAGATAATGAAAATTTTAGAATCGGTACTGGAATCCTAAATTCTGATGATGCAGATAAATCTTGCATTAATTTCACTATGTATGA
>DAIMMR010000640.1:0-1812 GCA_036720575.1 Clostridium sp. | reverse complement strand
TATAGATGTTCCTAAAGAATTAATTCTTGAAAGAATGACAGGTAGAAGAGTTTGTCCATCTTGCGGCGTAAGTTATCATATAAAATTTAATCCTACTAAAATTAAAGGCAAGTGTGATGTGTGTCATAGTGATGTTATACAAAGAAAAGATGATACCGAGTCAACTGTTAAAGATAGATTAGATGTATATGATAAGCAAACTCAACCTCTGATTGGGTACTATAAAAAGCAGAAAGCACTTTCTATAGTAGACGGAACTGGAGAAATAAATGAGGTTTTTCAAAGAGTAAAAGAAAGTTTAAAATCTATTTGCAAATAATTTAAAACAAATAGAGATAGATATGCTGGAATCTGTAAGTTGAAAACCAAGCAAAAGCTGATGATACAGTAAAATCTAGAATAACTACTGAATAATTGGATAGAATTTCAGAGGAGTACATATTAAGATACGATAGTGTTTTACAAAATACTCCGGAAATATTGACTTTAATTTAAAGGGTTAGTATTATGGATTAATGTAGACTGTAAGTATATGAAGCATAATTTACTGGTACGTTGGAAGTGATTATAAGCTCGGGGCTAAACAGATTTTTTGCAGTCAGCAATAACAAGGAGGTTTGATTATACCTTATGTCAAAAGATGATGTTATTGAAATTCAGGGTACTGTTTTAGAAGCTTTACCAAATGCTATGTTTCAGGTAGAATTAGAAAGCGGACATAAGATATTGGCACATATATCTGGTAAATTAAGAATGAATTTTATAAGAATATTACCAGGTGATAAAGTTACAGTAGAGCTTTCTCCTTACGATTTGACTCGTGGGAGAATAACTTGGAGAGCGAAGTAATAAGGAGGGTTAGCTATGAAAGTAAGGCCATCAGTTAAGCCTATGTGCGAAAAGTGTAAGATCATAAAGAGAAAAGGAAGAGTAATGGTTATCTGTGAAAATCCTAAGCACAAACAAAAACAAGGCTAAACTAACAGAAAAGTAAGTATTAGTAAAACACGTTATTAATACTTAATGTATGATTTATGAGTTAATAATGTTTTAAGGTGCGGCTGCAGCAATGTAAAGTTATTTACTTTGCTGGCTTTAAAGCTTAATATAATATAAATAAAGTAAATTAATCCTTACCAATCAGATTTTAGGAGGTGTAAATTTTAATGGCAAGAATAGCAGGTATTGACCTACCAAAGGAAAAAAGAGTTGAAATAGGTCTAACTTATATATATGGCATAGGGTTATCAACTTCTCAAAAAATTCTAAAAGAAACTGGAGTAAATCCAGACACTAGAGTTAAGGACCTAACAGAAGAAGAAGTTAACTCTTTGAGAAATTGCGTAAAGAATGTAACAATTGAGGGTGACTTGAGAAGAGAGACTGCTCTTAATATAAAAAGATTGATAGAGATAGGTTCATATAGAGGAATAAGGCATAGAAAAGGTCTGCCAGTTAGAGGACAGAAAACAAAGACAAATGCAAGAACAAGAAAAGGACCTAAAAAAATGGTAGCAGGTAAGAAGAAAATAGTAGCAAAATAATATAAGGAGGTAAAAAGATGGCAGCTGGAAAAGTTAGAAAGACAACTAAGAGAAAAAAAGAAAGAAAAAATGTTGAACATGGTTGTGCACATATAAGATCAACTTTTAATAATTCTATAGTTACAATTACCGATGCTGCGGGAAATACTTTATCCTGGGCTAGTGCAGGTGGTTTAGGATTTAGAGGCTCTAGAAAGAGCACTCCATTTGCTGCACAAATGGCAGCTGAAACATCAGCTAAAGCAGCTATGGAACATGGATTAAAAAG
>DAIMMR010000639.1:0-1826 GCA_036720575.1 Clostridium sp. | reverse complement strand
AATTGGGAGGTCTGTGAAATGAAAAAGAAATTAGGAATTTTAACTTTGGTAATATTTTTGCTTGGAATAATGCTTACAGGATGTGGACAAGGTCAAAAATCAAGCGATAAATCCTGGGATGATATAAAATCAAAAGGCCAATTTGTAGTTGGTTTAGATGATAGTTTTCCTCCAATGGGCTTTAGAGATGAAAAAGGTCAAATCGTAGGATTTGATATAGATATGGCTAAAGCAGCTGCACAAAAAATGGGAGTAAAGGTAGTTTTTAAACCAGTAGAATGGGATGGCATTATACTTAGCTTAAATAACAAAAACATAGATGTTATATGGAATGGTTTGACTATAACTGATAAAAGGAAAAAGCAAATAGCATTTTCAAAAGTATATCTTCAAAACAAACAGATAATTGTAGTAAAAAGTGATTCTAACATAAAAAATAAAAAAGATTTATCAGGTAAAACAGTAGGTCTTCAAATGGGAAGCAGCAGTGAAACTGCATTGAATTCAGACGCTGCTACAGCAAAATCTCTAAAGAATATTAGAAAATATTCTAATAATACAGAAGCATTACTTGATTTAAACCAGGGTCGTATAGATGCAGTTGTTGTAGATGAAGTAGTTGGAAGATACTATTTGCAAAAGAAACCTGGTTTATACAAAATACTTGAAGATAACTTCGGCAAAGAAGACTACGGTGTTGGTATAAGAAAGAGCGATGGAAGCTTTAAAGAAAAACTTGACGAAGCACTGGATTCAATGAAAAAAGATGGAACAGCAAATAAAATATCTCAAAAATGGTTTGGTAAAGATATAATTGCAAAATAATTGGTTAGGATGTGATTTATATGTCTGATATCATGGACATTACAGGATTTATACTAAGTGGAAGCTTAATAACTATACAACTATTTTTTATAACTGCTATTTTTTCTATCCCCTTAGGATGCCTAGTAGCCCTAGGGAAAATATCTAAAATCAAGCCCATAAAGGCTATACTCAGCTTATACACCTGGGCTTTTAGGGGAACACCTTTACTTTTACAGTTGTTTTTCACCTATTTTGGTCTTCCTGTAATTGGCATAAGGTTATCTCCCTTAGCAGCTGCAAGCATTGCTTTTACTATAAATTATGCCGCATACCTGGCAGAAATTTTTAGGTCAGGCATTGAATCAATAGGCAAAGGACAATTTGAAGCTTCTAAAGTTCTAGGTATGAATTACTGTCAAACTATGATAAAGATAATAATTCCCCAAGCCATTAGAAATGTAATTCCTCCTGTTTGTAACGAAAGTATCAATTTAATAAAAGATTCTGCTTTAGTTGCAACTATAGGTGTGGGAGATCTTCTAAGGGCAGCAAAAGAAGTAGTTACTCGTGATTTTACAATTACTCCTTTTATAATAGCTGCTATACTATATCTTATTTTAACCTCAATTTTAGTTATGGCATTTAGACAGTTAGAAAAAAAATATTCCATTAATTAGTTTTTAAATCAAGCCCTGCTATTTAGTACTAACAGGGCTTGATTTTTCATTTTCTTTGTTTTCTTCACTATTTTCTAAACATTCCTGTAAACACTCTTCTATTACTTCCATAGTAATCTCAAATTTATTATTATCCTCCAATTTAACCCTCCACATCAATTTAATATCATATTACTATAGTATTAATAATATCAAAAAGTGTTAATATTTATATTTAGATTATAATTATGCTCATAAAATTTATCTTTATTTTGAGCTTTATGTTAGAAAATATACTTAAGCGAATCAATTTTTTTAGTTGAGAATTGAGAGTGGAAAGTGGAGAGTTAATGTGGATTTTTT
>DAIMMR010000638.1:1554-1828 GCA_036720575.1 Clostridium sp. | reverse complement strand
CATCGTTGTTTTCTTGTATTAATTCTATATTGCGCACTATAGAATTAATACAAGAAAACAACGATGGCATTAATTTAATAGAAAAAAGAGCAGAAGATTTAAAATTTTATGAACGCTGGTGGTTCATTATATTATCAATGTTTTTCATGTATACCTCCTGTATATAAAAATCACTATATTTTTATTATTGTTCTCATTAAAAATATTGTATCACAAATTGCAGATAAATGCAATATAAATATACATATAAGTCGGCTATTTAACATATGAATTC
>DAIMMR010000638.1:0-1544 GCA_036720575.1 Clostridium sp. | reverse complement strand
AGCATAAATCTGATTAAAAATCTACCTATTTAAAATTTTTCTTTAAAAAATAAAAGAAAATGTTGTAATAAAGGCGGTTTTATGATATAATATCTAAGTATGTAATTGATATAATATAAATTTTATTTAGATAAAACGGCAAAAGTAAAAAAACTTTTTAAAGTGTTATGATACAATAGATAGGTAACAAAAAAAGAAGACAAAACAAACTCCATGTGGTATAATGAATTCGCCACAAACCAAAACACGCACAAAAGGAGTTGTTAGTCTTCATGAATATTATAACACAGGATGCATATTATCGTCAACAGGTAATAAAATATTCTTTAAATAAAGGTGTGACAAAAGCTTCAATACGGTATAGAATGAGCCGAAAGACCATATACAAGTGGTTAAAATTATATGATGGAACAATAGAAAGTCTTAAGGACAGAAGCCGCAGACCAAAGCATATTCCCAAAGCACAGAGTGAACAAGAAATAAAACAAGTAAAAAATATATGGCAGCAAGATAAGAAAGGCGACAAACTGGTAATGTGGTACAATGCTTGTCAAAAGGGATATAAACGCTGTTATCAGACATTTTTACGCACAATACGTAGGTTTGAAGGCGAAATAAAAAAACCTAAAAAGAAGAAAAAGCCACAAGAATATCAAAGAGCTGAGTATCCGGGACAAAAAATACAGATAGACGTAAAATATGTACCAACGTATTGTATTGCCAATGGGCAGAAATATTATCAATATACAGCCATTGACGAGTGTACAAGGCTTGTTTACAGACAGATGTATGATGAACATAGTACATATGCGGCAAAGCAGTTTTTAGATGAAGTACTTAATTTCTTTAAGTTTCCGATTCGAGAAGCACAGACGGATAATGGAACAGAGTGGACAAATGCGTTGCTTATAGTAAAAGCCAAGCATAAAACACTGTTTGAAGAAGCTTTAGATTATAATGACATAATTTATCATAGAATAAAGATCGCTACGCCAAGACATAACGGGAAAGTTGAGCGTCAGCACAGAAAAGATGAACAGAGATTTTACCGTAAAATGAGGATGTATAACTTAAATGACGGTAGAAAGCAGTTAAAAATATATCAAAACAAATCAGCGCATTATCCGATAACTTCGCTCGGATATAAAAGTCCTTTACAGATTTTAGACTTGTATCTGGGTGTGATGTAAGCAATTAAGGCAAAACACTTTTGTGTTTCACCTTTTTCCATTATATCATAGGCAGTTTGTCAAGGTCGGGTAGTATTTTTTGAAAGCGGATATTCAAAAAATCTCCACACCTACTCTTGACAAGGTTTTGTCTCTTATTTTTTTAAGTAAAAGTGTAACCTATGTTTGACACTTTAACAGGATAAAACAATTATAGTTGTTCTGTCTATTGAAAAACTCGAAATAATATGATATAATTGTACAAGTGATTAACTGCATAATCACAAATATTTTAAGATAGGGGGAATTTGATGATGATTATTTTAAACGAGGTGGCAGTCCTCTAATCTGACTTTAGGTAAAAGGGTTTGTATA
>DAIMMR010000637.1:0-1833 GCA_036720575.1 Clostridium sp. | reverse complement strand
AATATGAGGCTAAATATCCCAATCTGATAAAACCAATTTATCAAACTGAAAATCAATACTCAAAACACAATGGGGTTATCGGCTGTACTCAACGAGGAAGGGCAGTCGGAAAATATTATGCCACATGTGAAGGTGATGATTACTGGACGGATCCATTGAAATTGCAAAAGCAAGTAGATTTTCTAGAGCAAAATCAACAATATGTATTTTGTGGTCATCAATATAGACGCTTGAATGAATTTGATAATACATTTAGTAATAGTCCATCGTTTGAATGGTATAAAAATACTTCTTCTTTCGAGATAAATACAGATGTATTATTTAATATCTGGCCAGTCTCTACATTAAGTATGGTAATAAGAACGGAAGCTGTAAAGAAAGTAGCAAATGTTTCCACATTATTTAATTATTTTTGCGATGTCCATCTATTTTATTATTTATTAAAAGAGGGAAAAGGTATGGCATTAAATGAAATTATGGCTGTCAGACGTGTACATCAAGGAGGAGTATCGGGGGGACTTGATCCCGAAAAATTTGTTCAAACAGCATATAATATTCATAAAGAATTATACAAGTATAATAAAAACGAGAGAGCTCTTAAACAGAAATATTTTTATAATTTATTAAAGCTACAATGTTTACCATCTATTCACTCAAAAAAAAGGATACAGCTACTACAAGAAGGTATTTCTATAGCTTATAAAGAGCCTTGCAACTTAATACGTTTAATTAGATGTACTTTAAAAGGTGTTATTCACAAAAGGCAATAAACAACAAAATACGGAGATTCTGATATCAAACTCATTATATTTTCCTTCGTTCTGTTTGCAATTTAAAAACTAATAATAATTGTAATAAAATCAATGGAAGAAAAATTAACTATTTTAATATCGACATTTAATGAAAGAATACTTCAAGTTAAAAATGTCATTTTAGATTACAGGGAAGATGTAAAATATATTGTTTCTCATCAATATACTGATAATAAATACAAATCGATACCCCCAGAACTTAATCGTAAAGATATTCTTATTTCTCAAATTGAAGGAAGAGGGGTCACAAAATCGAGGAATAATGCGATAAGACTTGCAAATACGCCTCTTTCACTAATTGCAGATGATGATGTAACCTATAAGAATGAATATTTTGATACAGTTATTAACTACTTTTATAATAACGCATCTGTTGATGTTGCTATTTTCAAAATTAAAACACCTAAGGATGCTCCAGAATACAAAAAATACTCTAAAACTTCATTTCAGATTTTAGATGCCGCATCTGCTAAAGTGTCCTCCGTAGAAATGGCTTTTAGAACTAGAATTATAAAAGAAAGAAATATTGTATTTGATGAACGTTTCGGCGTTGGTCAACCGTTACTAATCGGTTCGGAGGAAAGAATTTTTGTTTCAGATTGTCTTAAAAAAAGATTAAACATATGGTATTTTCCAGAATATATTGTAGAACATCCTTATGAAAGCACTATAAAGTTAATGTCGGATTTTGATAAGAGAAAAGTTTATGTTGCTGGAGCTTATGATGCTAGAGTAAATGGGTTTCTTTCTATTCCAAAAGCCTTCTACGTCACTT
This sequence comes from Clostridium sp., assembly GCA_036720575.1. Lineage (GTDB taxonomy): Bacteria > Bacillota > Clostridia > Clostridiales > Clostridiaceae > Clostridium_B. The sequence goes on along the minus strand of DAIMMR010000637.1, from coordinate 246 downwards.
TCCGGCTTCTTAACATACTCAAAAGAAACAAAAAGCCCCCTCTTTTATATTTGAAAGAAAGATTATCTGCCTCAATATATATTCTTAAAACAAATAAGAAATATGTATAAAAATACTTATCTAAAAGTATTTTACTGTTCCAAAAAATAAATTATAACTTTTTTATGAATGTATCGGTAATCATACCTGTTTATAACGCGGAAAAGTATATAGTAAAAGCCATTGAGAGCTGCCTGCAGCTAGATG
>DAIMMR010000073.1:0-13356 GCA_036720575.1 Clostridium sp. | reverse complement strand
CATCACACTAAAAACTTTTAATAAGTCTAAAGTTCAGTATTTTGAAAATCTAAAGGAGCTTACATAAACTCGTGCCTCAGACATATATAAGCTCCTAAGATTTTCTAAAATACCTCACTAAGACTTATGGAAAAGTTTTTAAATGTGATTTCAATTTTGTCAGTATATTCTATGAATAAGTTCAAATTTCAATCAGAAACCCTAGTATAGATAGTTAACTTCACAATTAAACTTTACGATCTATATATGAATATTCTAACTAAAAAATCAACTTATATGCAGGCATATTTTTACAATAATGAAGCTCTTTTAAATATTTTGCATATAAGGCTTAGAAAAAAATTTTTAAAAATCTAGAACTTTTGAATTGTTTGAGGTACGAGTTTTCAAAAGTTCTCAATATTTTTTAAATTTTTTCCTTAGCCTTATCAAAATATTTAATCGAGCTGAAGGTTGTAAAAAATATCTGGAGTATAAGTTGATTTTTCGTTTAGAAACTCTATATAGTTTTTAAATTTTCTACTATTTGAAGAATTTATGTGGTATAATATGGTTAAAATTGTTTTAGGTTGAAGGGAGAAAACTAAGTTGAAGTTGTATGGTGTAGTGACAATGGATATTGTTGATTCTAGGAATATACCAAATCGTGAGATGCTGCAGCAAAAGTTAAAAAGGTATTTTCATTTAATATATCAAAAGTACTATGATAGCTTGGTTTCTCAAATAAATTTTACCCTTGGAGACGAGTGGCAGCTTATTACAAGTCAACCTGAAAATTGTTACGATATTGTTCATGATTTTCAAAGGTTACTTTGGGAAGATGACATAAAGTTTTATTCAGGAATTGGAATAGGTGAACTGAAAACGGATATTTATGAAGATACCCGCAGTATGGATGGTTCATGCTTTATAATGGCCCGGGATGCTATAAATATTGCTAAACAATCATCTAAAAAAAGGACAAAATATATCTATAGTAAAACAAATAAGGCCTTTTTAAAATCTATAATGAATCACGTACCAGTACAAAATCATTTTTTTAAAACAAAATGGAACATTCCATTTAATGAAGAAGTTGCAGTGGATGCAGTAGATTCTAATGAATTCATTTCTTTAGATGATATAATAAACGTTGTTATAGAAAATAATGAGATCCTAAAAAGTAAACTGACACGGAAGCAAAAAATAATATATATTGAATATATGAAGCATAAATCTTATAGAAAAATAATAGAAAAAAATGCAGATAAATTAAATGAGACTATAGGAGGAATAAGTCAAAAGTTAAATAGTGCTGAATATTTTACTATTCAACGAAACCATGAAATGGTAAAGTTATTAATAAATTTATTGATTTCTATCTAATAAGTAATAGATTATGAATAGGTTTTTACTACAATAGGTAGGTTTTGCTTCTTGGTATCTATAAGGGCATCTCTAGCTAGGTAAAATGATGGACCATCTAATTGATTTACAGTTAATTCAAAATTTTTAATAGAAACAGGTCCTATGCCAATACCACAATAAAAGTCAATTGATTTTAATTCCTTATGAAAAAAATCTAAGATTTTCATGTAATTACAATCGTAATTTAACAATCCTTCCCATTCATCACCTATAGTAATAATAAAAGGAACAACTATTATTGATTGAAATATTTCATTAGTTTCTTTTAACATGTCAATTAACTGATATTGAACTTTTTCCCGATTTATAAGTTTTCTTGATTTTTTCAAATCACAAATCATAGTTAAATAATTCAATATATCACTCCTAGAATGCAATCATACTTACATTACATTATTTTTGTTACATAGTTATCTTGTGAAATAAAATTATGCGCGTTTAGGTTTTAATCAAAACACATGAGATGTTTAGTTAAAAATCCAAACACGTTTTCAAGTGATATTTACACAAATTATATTTTTGTGATATTTTATGATTTGTAAGTAAAATTGGTGAATAAAAATATTTAACTATTTATTGATTATATATTTCAGTAAAATCCCACCTAAAATGCCAAGGGATGTACTAAATAGAGTACCTACTAGATAATATTGAGCAAAATACTTTTCTTCTAATTCACGGAACCTTGCTATTGACTTTGCTGTGAATATAAATGCTATTGCCTGATATGCACCATTGATAACTAAAGTGATTATAATAAATCTTTCAAATATTCCTATATAGTCACTGGCGGAAGTTTTTTCTAAAGGGGATATGATTTGAACATTCATTGCTTTATTTTTATACGGTTGAAGATAAAGTTCAGATATAACAACATTTATAAAGAATCTTCCACCAAAACATACATACAAGTATATAATTAAATAACTTAGAATATCTATAGTAGAATTTTTGTTGAGGTAGGCAAGGTAGATAATGTTTTCACTACTTTGTATGCTAGTTTGTCCCCAAATAAAAGCAATAACTGCTACATGTAGGATTTGATCTATAATAAAAATTAAGGAATTAATCCATCGGTATAGGGGACTTAAAATAATATAAAGGAAAGATGTTTTTTGATGACAAATAGGTTTATCATGAATATATTTTATCTTTAGGGAAAGTAAATTTTTAATTAAGTCAATCGTAAAATGAAAAAGTCCTATTATAAGTGAATAAGCTAATGCTGTTTTAAATTTATATCCAACAATTAGGAAGGTAAATAATATGCTAAATACGATTATGGCATGGATGATATTACCTTTTAAGCACTTCTTTAAATTAGAACTTTTTCTTAATTGTACAATATCATTACTTTGAAATATAAAATCCGCTAAGCAATGGGACAAAATAGCTAATTGTAAAAAGACCACTTATTTTAACCTCCATATATCTAAGTATATAGAAAATCTAAGTGAGTACTATAATGACTAAGTAGTAGGTTAATTATATCATATAGACCAATATTTGTCATTTTAATTTTTGTTTATCAGTACTAATCCTATAATACAGAATATTATTCCAAATAGCTTATTTAATTCAAAATTCTCTTTAAAAATGAATATTCCAATGGGAATGAGCAGAACTGCAAGAACGCTGTTTGCTACTAGAGGGCATACACTTATGCTCCAACCAGATCTGTAGGCCATTATATATCCAAATTCAAGTCCTACTATACAAAAAGCAAGGACTATGCTAGTCCAATTTAAATCTTTAATTGATTCCAAAAATCCTTTATCTGTTTTAGAAAAGTGAAATAAAATTAAAGTTACTATTGATGCTATTGCATAGGTGGCGAATAGCGCTATAAATGGGTTTGCTTTTTGTGGTGTTGCTTTTTGACATATGTTATAAAAGATATTTGCTGCAATTATAAGTACAACTGAAAATATATACATAAACATAATTTTAACCTTGCCTTTGCTTATAAAATTTATTAAAAATACAAAAGCCTGGAAGCAGATTACTTTCCGGGCTTATCTTTCCGCTAATACATTAAATTGTGTAGTATGCTTTTTACATTTAATTAATAAATGATATATAAATTATATCAAAAATTGTCAACAAATTCAATAACTTCAGAAAATAATACACACTTTCATAAAATTAAACTTTTTGTTTAAATATAATACATTACCTTTAAGACCATTTTTTAAGTTATAGGTTTAATACTAGAACAGCCTTGAGTTAGGTCTGTATAAACCTAACTCAGGACAAATTATATTAGATATACACAACTACGTTTATATTGTTGTTCTTAATTATTGCTTTACCTTCAGCTTCAGCAACTGCAACATCTTCTTCATTAGTTTTATCCATTACTCTAGATACAAAATCTTCTGGAGATTGTTGAGAACCATTTTCCTCATCAGCTCGTTTATACAATCAAAGTAACTTATTTTTTCACTCTGATTTCTGTATTTTCCTCACACCCCTTGATTTTAAACATTTCATAGTATATAATAACATTTATAAAATCACATAAGACAGTTCGGAACCATCCTGTCTATAAATAAAACTAGGGATTAACTATTTAAATAGTTTATTTTGTAATTAAAAGGTGGAAAATATCTCTGCCTTTTTTTCACGTCCAGGATAGTTTCATTTCTTATATGCATGTTTTTAAATTTAAGGAGGACAAATTAAATGAATCGTTTACCAAAGTTAAAAAGATATGGACAGGTTACTAAAAGACTGCCTAGGGAAGTAGTACTTCTAAGGGGAAGTGGGTGTTTTTGGGGAAACTGCATATTTTGTGATTATCATCTGGATGAGGATTACAATGCCTTTAGAAATCATAAATTGAATCATAAAGTACTTAAAAAAGTTACGGGAAAATATGGGGTACTTCAGATAATGAACTCTGGAAGTGCCAGTGAACTAGATGCTGTCACTGTATTTGAGCTTATTAAATTATGTAGGGATAAAAATATAAGACAGCTGATCATGGAAAGTCATGTTAAATATGAAAATGATATAAAACTATTTAGAGAACAATTTAGACCTACAGAATTAAAATTTATAGTAGGAGCAGAGAGCTTTGATATAAGTTACAGAGAAAATGTGCTAAATAAAGGAATAGGGGATAGAAAGGCATCTGAATTTAAGAATTTTGATTGGGTTAACTTACTCTTTGGTATGGTTGGACAAAATATTAAAGAATTACAAAGAGATGTAGAATTAGCACTAAAATATTTTGAAAGAGTTACAATAAATATATTTTGCGAAAATACTACAAAAGTAAAGAGAGACAATGAACTCATAGAGGAATTTTACCATAGCTATTTATTCCAATCTCTTCAGACTAACTATTATGATAGAGTGGAGATATTAGATGATATAGATACCAGATGTGGTGCAGATTTAGATGGAGTTGGAGGCAAAATAGATGAGTAGAACTAATAAATTAGTAAAAATAGCTATAGTAGCTGCAATATACATAGTTTCAACTATTGCACTAGGACAGCTCTCTTATTGGGGACCAATAGGGCTTAGGGTTAGTGAAATGCTTAATTTCCTGGCTTTTATAGATCCATTTTATATAATTTCACTGACTGTAGGATGTGCCGTTGCAAATTTTTATAGCTTTAGTATAGTGGATGTATTTGTTGGAAGCTTTGCTACTCTTTTGGCAACTTATGCAATGTGGAAAACAAAAAATATGCTTGTTTCAATTATATGGCCTGTTTTAGGAAGTGCAATTATAGCAGAGGAACTTCATGTGCTTTATAAAGTACCTTTTTTCTACACATTTTTTACTCAGGCATTAGGGGAACTTATAGTTATGATTTTGGGGTATTTTGTATTTAGAAAAATTTTCAAAAATGCTGCATTTTTAGATAGAATAAAGATAAAATTTCCTAATAAAAAAATAGAAGATATGCGGTTAAAATAGTAATATTAGTTTTTAAAGGATAGCTTTATTGAATATAAAGTTATCCTTTTTTTCAAAGTTAATAATATATCACATATATAAAGCATAAGAGAATTATGTTTTTAAAATAACTTTATAAAGGCGATTGAAAAAGTTTCGATAAGATGTTATACTAAATTCAACAACAAAATAGGGAGTGATTGTGATGAAAGAGTATTTTACTAATGTATCTAAAATAAATTATGAAGGATCGAATTCAAAAAATCCTTATTCATTTAAATATTATAATCCTGATGAAGTAATTGGCGGAAAAAAGATGAGAGATCATTTAAGATTTTCAATGTCTTACTGGCATACATTAACTGCTAATGGAACTGATCAGTTTGGATCAGGAACAATGGTTAGACCATGGGATAATGTAAACGATAAAATGGAGCTTGCTAAAGCAAGAATGGAAGCAGCATTTGAATTTATGAACAAGCTAGATATAGATTATTTTTGCTTCCACGATAGAGATATAGCACCTGAAGGAAAAGACCTTGCAGAAACAAATAAAAATTTAGATGAAATAGTAGCAATGTGTAAGGACTTAATGAAAAAGAACAATAAAAAGTTATTATGGGGCACAGCTAACTTATTTAATAACCCAAGATTTGTACACGGTGCTGGAACTACATGTAATGCAAATGTTTATGCTTATTCAGCAGCACAGCTAAAAAAGGCAATAGAAGTTACAAATGAATTAGGTGGAGAAAACTATGTATTTTGGGGTGGAAGAGAAGGATATGAAACACTTCTAAATACTGATATGGGATTTGAAATGGACAACTTTGCTAGATTACTACAGATGGCAGTAGATTATGCAAAGAAAATAGGATTTAAGGGACAATTTCTTATAGAACCAAAGCCAAAAGAGCCTACAAAACACCAGTATGATTTTGATGTAGCAACTGTTTTAGGATTCTTAAGAAAGTACAAGCTAGAAGATTACTTTAAGATAAATATTGAAGCAAATCATGCTACTTTAGCAGGACATACTTTTCAGCATGAAATATGCCTAGCAAGAAATAATAATGCACTTGGTAGCTTGGATGCAAACCAGGGAGATCCACATCTTGGATGGGATACAGATCAATTTCCTACAAACGTGTATGATACAACATTATCAATGTACGAAGTACTTAAAAATGGAGGTATAGCACCAGGAGGATTGAACTTTGATGCAAAGGTAAGAAGAGCATCTTTTGAACCAGAAGATTTATTCTTAGCATATATAGCAGGAATGGATAGTTTTGCTAAAGGATTTAGAGTTGCATATAAATTATTACAAGATGCTCCTATTGAAAACTTTATTAAAGAAAGATATTCAAGCTTTTCTACAGGAATAGGTAAAGACATAGTAGATGGCAAAGTAGGATTTGATGAATTAGAAAAATATGCTTTAGAAAATAATGTTATGAATAACAAATCAGGAAGACAAGAATATTTAGAATCAGTAGTAAATCAATATATACTTGAGAATAAATAAAATTTAAAACATGTAGGGGTGGTTTTAAACTGCCTCTACTGAAATATCAATAATTTCATGAAAGAAGAGATTACTGTGAATTTTTTAGGAATTGATTTAGGAACTTCTTCTGTAAAGCTTATCATAATGAATGAAAAGGGCGAACTTTTAACCAGTGTATCTAAAGACTATGGTATAAGTTATCCTCAGGTCGGATGGGCAGAACAAAATCCTGATGATTGGTGGAATAGTACTAAAGATGGAATTAGAGAACTTATAAATAATCATAATATAAAACCGGAAACTATTAAAGGCATAAGTTTTAGTGGACAAATGCATGGACTTGTAATTCTTGACAGCAAAAATAAGGTTTTAATGCCTGCCATATTGTGGTGTGATCAAAGGACACAAAAACAGTGTGATTACTTAAATAAAGAATTTGGACAAGATAAACTTTCAAAGTATACTGGTAACATGGCCCTAACTGGTTTTACACTTCCGAAAGTACTTTGGGTTAAAGAAAATAAACCAGATATATATGCTAAAATAGCACATATGATGCTTCCTAAAGACTACATAAGTTTTAAACTTACCGGGGAATTTGCATCTGATGTGTCTGATGCTTCTGGAACAGTAATGTTTGATGTGAAAAATAGAAAATGGTCTAATGAGGTATTAGATTTACTTGAGATAAAAGAAGATGTTTTACCTAAAGTTTATGAATCCTATGAAGTTGTAGGTAATGTCTCAGAAGAAGCATCAAATGAAACTGGACTTTCCACATCTACAAAAGTAATAGCTGGAGCAGGTGACCAGGCAGCTGGAGCTATAGGTACTGGAACAGTTGATCCTGGAGTATTATCTGTAGCACTTGGAACATCTGGTGTTGTCTTTGCATCAAGTGAAAAGTTTTATGTAGATAAGGAAAATAGACTTCACTCATTTTGCCATGCCAATGGCAAGTGGCATCAAATGGGTGTAATACTATCTGCAGCATCAAGCCTTAAATGGTGGGTTGATAATGTTAACTCAGATATAGGTGGAGATATATTTGAAAAATTACTTTCAGAAGCAGAAAGTTCTCCTGTAGGAAGTAATAAGTTATTCTTTTCACCTTATTTAATAGGAGAGAGAACGCCTTATAACGATCCTTGTGCAAAGGGAAGTTTTATTGGATTAAATGTAACACATAAAAGAGGGGATATGACAAGATCTATTTTGGAAGGAGTATCTTTTGCTCTTAGAGATTCACTTGAAATACTTAAAAACTTAAATGTTGATATGAAGGAAGTAAGAATAAGTGGTGGAGGTTCTAAGAGTAAACTTTGGAGACAGATAATTGCAGATGTTTTCAACTTAAATGTAAGTAGTATAAATTCAAAGGAAGGTCCAGCTTATGGTGCAGCAATACTTGCAGCAGTTGGATGTAAACTTTTTAATTCAGTAGATGAAGCATGTGAAGCTTTGATAAAGACAACAGATAAAATACAGCCTATAAGAGAAAATGTTGAAAAGTATGATAAACTATATAAAGTTTATTCAACTTTATATAGTTGTTTAAAAGATAAGTTTAAAGAAATAGATAACTTATCCATATAAAGGGATCTTATTATTATGGGGATTATGAAAGAAATTTTTGGGGAAATATTTAAAGACAAAGAAGCATATATATTTACACTGTCTAATGAGAATAGTATGAGTGTTAAAATTTCAAACTATGGTGGAAGAGTGGTTTCACTTACAGTGCCGGATAAGGAAGGCAAGCTTGATGATATTGTACTAGGGTATAAGAACTTAGAGGGATATATAAAAGGAAAGTTTTTCCTTGGGGCAATTATAGGACGTAATGCCAATAGAATAAAAGGTGCAGAAATTAAAATAAATGATAAAGTATATAATTTGACTAAAAATGAAGGAGAAAATCAGCTTCATGGGGGAATAGCAGGATTTGATAAAGTTTTATGGACACCAAGGACATATGTAGATGATGATGAAAATGAATGCCTTGAATTATCATACATGAGTAAAGATGGAGAAGAAGGATATCCAGGTAACCTTAATGTTAAAGTTGTGTATACGATTAAAAGAGATAATGAACTCAGAATTGATTATTTTGCAGTTTCAGATAAGGATACAGTGGTGAATCTCACAAACCATTCATACTTCAATTTGTCAGGGAATCTGTCTAAAAGCATATTGGATCATCAGGTAATGATAAATTCAGATGAATTTACAGCTAATGATAAGGAAAGCATTCCTACAGGTGAAATAAGATTTGTAGAGAATACACCTATGGATTTTAGAAAGTTGACTACAATAGGTAAAAATATATCAAGTAAATATGACCAAATAATTTATGGAAATGGATATGACCATAATTGGATATTAAATAAAAAGGAAAAGAATTTAGAAATGGCAGCAGAGGTTCTTGATCCTCATAGTGGAAGAGTTATGAAAGTGTATACGACTAAACCAGGAGTACAATTTTATACGGGAAATTATTTAAATGAATTTGAAAATTGTAAGGAAGATACTTGCTACACTAAAAATAGTGGATTGTGTCTTGAAACTCAATATTTTCCTGATGCATTAAATCATAATAATTTTCCATCACCTGTGTTAAAGGTAGGAGAAAAGTATATGCATACGACAATATATAAATTTTTGACTATATAAATTAAAAGGGGAGATGGGTTTAATGAATGTAAAAATTAATAGTGTAATGGTATATATTTTTGGCGCACTTGGCGGCCTTTTATTTGGTTATGATACTGGAGTTATTTCAGGAGCAATCTTATTTATTCAAAAGCAAATGAGTCTTGATTCATGGCAGCAAGGATGGGTTGTTAGTGCTGTATTAGTAGGAGCCGTTCTTGGAGCTGCAATTATTGGACCAATGTCTGATAGGCATGGACGTAGAAAGTTGATCTTATTATCAGCAGTTATTTTCTTTATTGGAGCACTTGGATCAGCATTTTCAACAGGATTTAGTACACTTATTATATCACGTATTATTCTTGGTATGGCAGTTGGTTCTGCATCAGCACTAATTCCAACATACTTAGCAGAATTATCACCTGCTGAAAAACGTGGATCTATGTCAAGCTTATTTCAATTAATGGTTATGAGTGGAATTTTATTAGCTTATATTACTAACTACAGTTTCTCAGGTTTACATAGTGGTTGGCGTTGGATGCTTGGCTTTGCGGCTATTCCATCTGCAATACTTTTCTTAGGTGCTCTTGTATTACCAGAAAGTCCTCGTTACTTAGTTAAAGATGGAAAGCTTGATGAAGCTAAAGAAGTTTTGGATCAGATGAATGAACATAATCAAAAAGCTGTTGATGCTGAACTTGTTGAGATTAAGAAACAAGCTGAAATTAAAAGTGGTGGACTTAGTGAGTTATTCAGTAAACTTGTTCATCCAGCATTGGTTATTGCTGTTGGATTAGCCATTTTCCAACAGGTTATGGGTTGTAATACAGTTCTCTATTATGCACCAACTATTTTTACTGCCGTTGGTTTTGGTGTTCAAGCAGCTTTACTTGCTCATATTGGAATTGGAATTTTTAATGTTATCGTTACCGCTGTAGCTGTTGCCATCATGGATAAAATTGATCGTAAAAAGATGTTGATTTACGGTGGCATTGGAATGGGTGTCTCTTTACTAGTTATGAGTTTCTCAATGAAATTGTCTAATGGTTCATTTACTGGTTCAATTATATGTGTTATTGCTTTAACCGTTTACATTGCTTTCTTCTCAGCTACCTGGGGACCTGTAATGTGGGTTATGATTGGTGAAGTATTCCCTTTAAATATTCGTGGCTTAGGTAATTCATTTGGCAGTGTAGTTAACTGGGCTTCTAATGCAGTAGTGTCATTAACATTTCCAACATTATTAAGTTTCTTTGGCACTGGTAATTTGTTCATAGGTTATGGTGTTGTTTGTTTCGCAGCAATTTGGTTTGTTCATTACAAAGTGTTTGAAACACGCAATCGATCACTTGAAGAAATTGAAACTACTCTTAGAGAACGTGCTGGTGAACAAGGAAGGAAAGTTAGTTAATATGTTTATTAACTACAATTTTAGGTATTGATGTGGAAAATCATTAACACCCATTTTATATAGAGAAAAACCACAGATTTATGCTTTACTTACAACGTTTACTTAAAAATGATATACATTAATGATATAATTAAATTATTATAGCTACAATTTCAAATTTGATTGGTGTGGTGGTACTAAGATGAGTAGATTAAAATCAGTAGATCAAGAAACAATAAGAATATTAAATCAGAAAAAAATATTGAACTTGCTATATAGGAACAATAAACTTACAAAACAGGAAATATCTCAAAAGCTTAATATAAGCATTCCAACAGTTATAAGTAACAGCAATGCACTTATAGAACAGGGATTTTTAGAGGAAGCTGGGGTTGCAGAATCAACTGGTGGCAGGAAACCTACAATTCTCAAGTTTCTGCCAGACAGTAGATATTCCATTGGAGTATGTGTTACAAAAGATAAAGTTAGAATTATACTGACAAACTTAAATTTTAAAATAATACACCAGATGAATTTTAATATGCCAGAAAAACTATATGATTTTAGTGACATAATTAGTAAAGTGGCAGAAAGCATTGAATATATTGTGAAAAATTTTAATATTCCATCTAATAAAATACTTGGAATAGGATTTTCCTTACCTGGTACAGTAAATGAAAAAGAACTACTTTTAAAAAATGTACCTAATTTAGGATTTAAAAATGTATCTTTCAAAAAATTTGAGGATTATTTCAAATTCCCTATTTTTATAGAAAATGAAGCAAATGCGTCAGCTTATGCAGAGACATTTATTAATTTTAATGATGCGAAAAATAGTTTAGTGTTTATATCTATTACAGAAGGCATTGGAACAGGTGTAGTTATAGGAAATAATGTCTATAAAGGGTTTAATAAGCGTGCAGGTGAATTTGGGCATATGACTATCGTAAAAGATGGTAAAAAATGTAATTGCGGAAAAAGAGGGTGCTGGGAACTGTATGCTTCTAAAAAAGCACTGCTTAGTGAATATAGAAATGTTTTTGATGATATGAATAGAAGTCTGGATGATTTTTTAAAAAGGTCCAAAAATGATTTAAAAGCAAAAGCAGTGCTGGATACATATATTGACTTTTTAGCTGAAGGTATTAAAAATATAATTTTGACTTTAGACCCTAAGAATATAATTATAGGTGGTGAGATATTTCCCTATAAGGATTTTATAGAAGAAGAATTAATTAAAAAGGTATTTAAAGATAACAGCTTTTATGATGAAAGCCAGTGCAACGTTATGTTTTCAAGCTTAGGAGAAAATGCAGCTGTATTTGGTGCAGCACTTTTGCCTATGGAAAATATATTTTTCCTAAATGACAATGTATTATGATATATTAGATTTGAATGGTTGCATATATGTAAAGTTACATAATTTAAAAGATAATAAAATTAGAAATGTTGTGGTTTTCCATACCATAGCATTTCTAATTGGTTATATATTTATTCAACAGATTTTTTCAGCATAAATTTTTGATTTAAAGAAAAAAAATATTATTATTAAAATCGTAAGTAAAGGTGAAATGTATTGAGGTACTTCAACATGAAATCCTTCAAGAACCATAACAATGCCGAGACATAGCACCGAGTACATAGCACCATTTTTAAGATAAATATATTTTTTGATTTTCTCTATACTTCCCATTGTAATCTTTCTAACAACAATAGCCCCAATCCCATTACCCAATATAATTAATGGGATTGACATTGTAAATGCAAATGCTCCTAAAACTCCATCAATTGAAAATGTAGTATCTATTATCTCCAAGTACAATATTTTACTTATATCTGACATTTCGCTAGTATTGTTAAGCAATTTTTTCTCGTTTTCTTCAGCGTTTTTTTTAAATCCATCGGTTATAAAAAAGGCAGATGATCCAATTACAGCCGATAAAGCAAGTACGGGATTGTATTTTAAAGCTAAGGCTACAATACCAACTAAAATAACTGAAACAACAGCATAAAACCAAGTACCATTTTTTAGAAAGAATTCTTCAGTTGCAAGTCCTAAATGCTTATCTTCAATAAATAACCAATGAAGAAACAAGAATACAAGAAACACTCCGCCTCCAAGCATAAGTATAGGTGTTGAATATTCTATAGATTCTATTATATGTGGATCATTTGAGAAAGTTGCAGTTAATGCTCCAATAGGACCAAGAGATTGATTTGTAGCCCATACAATAGCCCAAGGCAATAATCCCCTCACTATAAATACTGCAAATAATATTCCATATAATAAGAACCATTTTTTTGCCTTTTTAGACATGGTTGATAAAACTTCAGCATTTATTACAGCATTATCTATACTAGAAACTACTTCAAATAAACATAAGCCTATTACGATAAAAATCATTGATATAATTTCCATAAAAATTGATCCTTTCAAATAAAAATTTCAGTTTTTAAATAAGTAAGCATATTATTATTATTATT
>DAIMMR010000636.1:0-1842 GCA_036720575.1 Clostridium sp. | reverse complement strand
AATACAGCAGGTATAGCTAGCTCGTCTATTCCACCTGTAGGTATGTGCGAAGTACGTGACGAGGATATGTGTAAGGATATGCTTATGGCAGAAAAATATATTTCGGGAGTTTATAATGTAGCCATATTTGAGTTTAGAGATACGAATGTCCGAAATGTATTAAACCATATACAAAAAGAAGAACAGCAGCATGGGGAATCTATTTATAAATATATGGAAAGCAAGGGCATGTATAAAGTTCAGTAAGAGCACATTCACCTGATGTCAAGAACTCTGTTTGTATACAAATAAAGCTGGAAATTAATTAAAGTTTAAATATTCATTAATTTCCAGCTATATAAAAAAGGTATACAGAAATTTTAAATATTGAGTATAGAACTAACAATTGTAAACAATTTCATGTATAATTGAATTATGTGGTTCAGCGTAATAGATATAAAAAATTAATTATAGTGACTTAGGGGGATTGATTGTATGAAAGATAGCTATGGAAGAAGTATAAACTACCTTAGAATTTCACTGACAGATAGGTGCAATTTAAGATGTATCTATTGTATGCCAAAGGAAGGAATAGTAAAAAGGCCTTATGGTGATTTATTAAGATTTGAAGATATATTAAAAATTATTAAAGCAGCAGCAACTCTTGGAATAAATAAAATAAGGTATACTGGTGGAGAACCTCTTATAATGAAGAATATAGAGTATTTAATAAGGAAAACTGCCAGTATAAAAGAAATTACGGATGTTGCCATTACCACCAACGGGATACTGCTCTGTGATATGGCAGATAAATTAAAAGAAGCAGGGTTAAAAAGGGTAAACATAAGTTTAGATACCCTAAAAGCAGATAAGTATAAATTTATAACCAGGTGTGGAAACTTGGATGCAGTATTAAAATCTATTGACAAATGTTTAAGTATAGGATTGACTCCTGTTAAGATAAATACAGTTTTATTAAAGGGTTTTAATGATACTGAAATTATGGATTTTGTGGAGTTTACAAAGAATTTACCAGTAGATATTAGATTTATTGAACTTATGCCTATAGGAGAAGGAAAAAAATTATACGAGAATGATAACCTTTCTTCAGAAGTTGTTTTAAAGGAAATTCAGGATAATTTTGATGTAATTTCCCAGCCTACTGCTAAAAGTAGTACTGTTTCCTTATATAAGGTGAGAGGATATAAGGGAAACATAGGCTTTATAAGTCCAATGAGTTGTAAATTTTGTAAAGACTGCAATAGATTAAGACTTACGTCTATAGGAGATTTAAAACCATGTCTTCACTCGGATAAAGTTATAAATTTAAAACACTGCTTAAATGACGAAAAACTCCTTTTGGAAGAATTAAAACGAGGAATACTAGGAAAACCTGAGGAGCATAATATGAGTTCTAAACATAAAAGTGAAAGTGAGAAGATGATGTATCAAATAGGTGGTTGATTACTGTAAGTTTACACCCATGGCTGTGAATATTTTGAGTTGGGCTAATTTTTCTTGGGACAGGCTGTCTATCTGGTAGGATATTGAATAACCTGTTTTAGCCCAAATTACAAAATGTTCACAGTTGTTTTGTAATAAATTATAACTTCTTTCACCCTCTCGCATCTCTGCTCTTTTAACGGTTTCTTTTGAATCAAATTGTGAACTACCTTTTATGTTTAAAATAAAGTAATGTCCTTTTCTAAAATAGGGGGACATGTCTGTTTCCTTTATATTGGCATCTTTAGAGTTACCCGTAGTACTACAGTAATGAATAACTTTATTATTACCTACATATATTCCATAATGTGTATATTGATACCCCATAAAGGTATCTTCAGTGCCTATTATATCTCCATA
>DAIMMR010000072.1:0-13381 GCA_036720575.1 Clostridium sp. | reverse complement strand
AATGAAGACGTTAGGAAAGACCGTTTGGACATTTAGGGTTCTCATACAAAAATCCCTAAATTAAAAATCGAGCCCTTGTATGGGATAAGCTGGAAGAAAGGAGCTGAAGGAAATGCCAGGCAGACCGAGACAACCAATTAATTTAATTGAAGCTAAAGGCAGGAAACATCTAACAAAGGCGGAGATTGAAGAAAGAAAAAAATCCGAGATACAGGCGCCTTCAGATAAAATCAGGGCACCTTCTTATTTGGATAAAGAACTTAAAAAAGAGTTCAATAAATTAGCAAAAGAGCTTAAAGAAGTAGGGATAATGACCAATTTAGACGTAGATGCACTGGCTAGATTCATTATAGCTAAAAAAATGTATGTTGATATAACTGAAAAAATGGTCAATAATCCTGGATATTTACTTGATAAGGATATAGTGGGTGTCCAGGATAAATTATTTAAACAGTGCAGAGCTTCAGCCAGTGATTTGGGGTTAACTATATCCAGCAGATGTAAACTTGCGGTTCCAAAACCAGAAAAGAAAGAGCCCACAGAATTTGAGAAGAAATTCGGTGATATCTAATGTCACTACTGGATGAACTAATTCAATATAGCAATGACATAATTTCAGATAAAATAATAGCTTGCCAAAAGAATAAATGGGCTTGTATGAGGTTTTTGAACGATTTAAAAAGGCAAGGAACTAAAGATTTTCCATATGTCTTTAATGAGGATAAAGCAAATAGATTTCTGGATTGGATGCGTCTTTTTAAGCATACAAAAGGTGTATTACAAGGACAGCATATAGAACCACAGATAAATCAAAAATTTGATTATGGAAATATATTTGGTTGGATTCATAAAGATACCGGATATAGGAGATTTAAAAGAAGCTATAAACAGGTAGGAAGGAAAAATGCTAGAATTTGGCGTTTTAAGTGGTGACACTTAAAATTATGATTGGGCAATATCGGTAAAAATCTGTAATTAAAAATCCCTCAATTTGTGGTTGAGAGATTGCTGTTTTATTTATTCTCTAGATACTTTATAAGTATTGTTACAATATAGTTGTTTAAAGACCTATTTTCAGACTTTGCCAATTTTTCAAGTTTTGTTTTTAACTCTTTTGGCAAAGTAATTAATGTCCTCGTGTTTTTATTTGAAATCATAATATCACCTCTAAAATATTATAGCACCTTTATATATAGTATTGCAAAAGTGATATCACTGTGTTATTATAAATATAACATGAGGAGGCTAAATATGGATAACAATTATTGCGTATATATGCATAAATGTATAAAGAATAATAAAATATATATCGGCATGACTAATGATGTTAAAAGAAGATGGAGAAGTAAGGGCGTAGAATATAAACCACCAAAAAATGAAGATCAAAACAGTAGAAGTTTTTGGAATGCAATTAAGAAATATGGTTGGGATAATTTCCAACACTTAATTATAGAAAACAATTTAACAGAGAAGGAAGCGGAAGAAAAGGAGAAGTATTATATCTTAAAATACAATACAAGAAATAAAAAGTATGGGTATAATATTGCACCGGGTGGAAATGGTGGGAAAGTATATTTAGAACATCCAAGAGGAATGCTTGGTAAACACCATTCTATAAAAAAGAAGATACAACAATCTAAACTCATGAAAAAGCTAAATGAAGAAGGAAAATGTGGTACTGTGTGGAAACACGGGCATCCAAGAGGAATGCTTGGTAAACACCAGAGTGAAGAATACAAGGAAAGATTAAGGAACATACCTTCAGATAAGCACCCTTCACATATTAGCGTTCGTGTTATATTTCCTGATGGTAAATTTAAAGATTTCGGATGTACAAAATATGCGAAAGAATTTTTAAAACTAGACGGTAGAACGGTAGCACGATTAAGAAGAACTGGGCAAGAATATGAATTGCCTAAAGGGAATATGAAAAAAGAGTATTTTGAGTGGCGCAAATCATTAGTTGGAATACGAATAGTTGAAATTACAGAAAATACCGAGATAACTAAAGGGAGTAAAAACCCTTTAGTATCGTAGAGCATAGGGATTGGAACTCTATTAAAAATATATAGAGAATATAATATCGGAGGCGGAAGCCTTCTTTTTGTTTATACAAAAACCCACGAGTGTCCGACACCTTGATAAGGTGAAAATATATGCCGAACTTACAGGTGACTGTAAGAACTAAAGGATAAAAAGCCTTTAGGATAACATAATTGAAATCCCAAGAAGAAGCTATTGTAGGGCTTTATGAAATTTTTGCTGATGGTGAAAATGTAAGTGAAGTATATTGTTCTGCGACAAAGACCAAACAAGCAAAAGTTGTATGGAATGAAGCCAAATTAATGCTAAAAAGCTGTGAAGAACTAAAAGGAAAATACAAAATAGCTTATGGGCAGATAGTACATTTAAAATCAGATTCCTTTATGGAAGCCCTAAGTAAAGAAGATGGAAAGACCGGTGATGGTAGTAATGTTCAATTAGGTATTGTGGACGAGTATCACCAACATGCAACATCTGAAATGCTTGATATGCTTAACTCTGGTAAAAATGCAAGGAGACAACCTCTTATTATGATTATAACTACAGCAGGGTATGACTTAAACGTTCCTTGCTATACAGTTGAATATAGGTATGCATCACAGATTTTAGACCCTAATAGCTCCGTAACTAATGATAAATACTATGTCATGATACAGGAACTTGATAAGGGTGATGATGTAAAAGATGAAAGAAACTGGTTTAAAGCTAATCCTATACTCTGCAGCTATAAAGAAGGATTAGAGGGTATAAGAGACGATTTAAAAGAAGCTCTAGCAGCACCAGAGAAAATGAGAACATTTCTAACCAAGGATATGAATGTCTGGATACAACAAAGAGAATCCGGGTATATGAATATGCAGAAATGGTCTGAATGCAAAAAAGACTTCACTTTGGCAGATTTTGAAGGGGAAGAATGTATTGGCGGACTAGATTTATCAACTAAGCTAGATTTGACTTCAATTGCCCTTGAATTTAAGAGAGATGGAGAATATTATGGCTTTCAACATTCATTTATGCCAGACGAAACTTATCAGAAAAGATTAAAGGATGGCAGGTATCCTTATGATGTATGGGCGCAAGAAGGAAATTTAACCGTAACTCCGGGAGCAGTAATTGACTATGCCTTTGTTAAGAAATGGATAGAAGATAATAAGGAGAAATATAATCTTGTAATAAAAGAAATTGTATATGACCCCTATAATGCTACTCAATTCGTACAGGAAATGGAGCAGGATGGGTATATAATGGTCGAATGTAGACAAGGGCCATATACATTAAATGAGCCTACAAAGGATTTAAGAGACAATGTTTATAACAATACGTTCCACCATAATGGTGACGGGCTTTTAACTTTTGCAATGGGTAACGCAGTAACTAAACTACACGCACAGGAATTTGTAATGTTAGATAAAGCAAAGTCAGTTGAAAAAATAGATCCTGCTGCTGCTCTTATAGATGCACATTATAGAGGAATGGTTGTACTAGGAGAGACAGAGGATATATTTTATAGCCCAGATATGTAAGGAGAGTGAGTATATGGGAGGTAAGCATATAGGCAAAATACAGGTAACTAAGGAAATACTTAAAGAAATGAATAATATGATTAAATTAAAAGAATTCTTAGATAAAAATGTTATTTCACCAGGTTATGAAGACAAACTGCATGATACTATTGAATTTATAATTTCGAACAAAGATTTACCAGAGCATAGTGAGGAAGGGAAACTTCCTTTGTACTTACCAGAATTTACTACTAGAAACGGGACACTTGAATTTGTTAAATTTAAAAGCTGCCAATAAAAATATATAAACTCCTAATAGAAAGGAGGCAGAGGATGGGATTATTAAGTACAATAAAACAATTTTTTATAAGGGCTAAAAGTACAATAGTATTAGATCCTTTTTCAAACTTTAGGTTCTGGAATACCAATATAGCAAACAATGAAACTATATTTGCCGTAATCACACGATTAAGTAATTCAATGGCTAGTTTACCCTTGAAGTTATATCATAACTATGATGTAGTAGATGCCTATGAGGATGATATTGCTAATCTCATAGAAGAACCTAATTCTTATATGACACAATTCAAGTTCATAAGGAAAATGGAGACTCTCAAGAATATGACTGGTAATGCATATGCCCTCATAGAATATGATATGTTTCATACTCCTATAGCACTGCATATATTAAATCCTGATTTAGTGGAACCAGTAATTGAAAAAGATACTAAAGAACTATGGTATAGGATAGCTGATTCTGATGGAGCTGTGTATATTCACAACTCAAATATAATCCACATACACCACATTACCGGGGTAATAGGAGAAAAGGGCTTAAATCCATTGGATATACTTAAAAACACCATTGATTATGACCGAGAAATTAAAGAATTCAGTTTAAATCAATTAGAAAATGGTTTAAAGGCTAATATAGTAATAAAGTTACAATCTAAATTAAATAAAAAAGCCATGGATGACTATACGGAAGTATTACAAAGGTTCCAGAAGAATGGAGTTTTGTTTTTAGATACAGGTAAAGAGATTCAAGAATTTAATGGATTTAATTTTATAGACCCTAAAGTTTTTGACGTTGAGAAAATAACCGTAGAGAGAGTTGCAAGAGTTTATAATATGCCCTTATCTAAGCTCAGTAGTGAAAAAAACAGCTATGCAAGTGCTGAACAAGGCGATTTAGAGTATATAAAAGATACAATTTTGCCCAATACCCGAATGTGGGAACAAGAATTGAAGAAAAAATTACTTACAATTGAACAAAGAAAAAATGGATTCTCCTTTAGATTCAATATGAATGGCTTAGCCAGAGCAGACATGAATACAAGGGGGAATTTTTATTTTAAAGGTATTCGTTCAGCGTGGTTTACGCCTAATGAAATACGTTCTTTGGAGGATATGCCGCCAGTTAAGGGCGGAGATAAGTTGTATGTATCAAGAGACTTAATTTCACTTGATTTAATAGATAAAATACCACTGAAAGGGGGTGTGAGTGGTGAAAATACTGGAATTCAAAAGTAAAAATAAGGCTGGCAAGGAAAAAGTAAATGGAAAAATGGAAATTAAGAATGAATCTAAAGGCTCCGCGGAGCTTTATTTTTATGGAGATATTTGTGGCTCTACATGGGACAAATGGCAAGATGAAGATAAATGCCCCCAAGATGTAGCAGACTTTTTGAATCAGCTTGAAGGTAATAAAGATATAAATATCTTTATAAATAGTGGTGGTGGAGATGCTTTTGCGGGGTTAGCCATATATAATGTTTTGAAGAGAAACACAGCAAATAAAACTGTTCATGTAGATGGATTGGCAGCAAGTGCCGCATCTGTGATTGCACTGGCAGGAGATAAGGTGATAATACCTTCTACAGCACAATTTATGATACACAAAGCATGGGGTATTTGTATAGGCAACGCAAATGATATGGCAAAGTATGCTGATGATTTGAATAAGTGTGATGAATCAATTCTGAATGTATATATGGAAAACGTAAAAGAGGGTGTCGAAGCTGACACTATAAAGCAAATGGTAAATGATTCTACTTGGATGACTGGCGAAGATGCGGCAAAGTACTTCAATGTGACAGTTGAAAAAAGTGCAAAAGCCGTTGCATATGTAGATAGCCAATTTTTTAGCCTATATAAGAACATCCCAGAATGTATAATGCAAAAAGTCAACAAAGAACCAACTAATAATGCTGATAAACCTGTTGAAAAGGATGAAGAAATAGAAGCTTTGATAAAACGGGTAAATAATGAATTAAAATATGATAATTTTGAGGAGGAATAATAATGGGTAAACTTAACAGATATCAACTAGAACAGACATTATCAGGAATAGGACAGGATTTGAAGGCCTCTAATGAAAAACTGGCAACTATGTACACAGATGCTAAAACCACGCTAGAGGCAAGAACTGAACAGAAAAACATGGTAAAAGATTTGGAGGAAAGGTATGCTGGTGTAAAGGCACAATTAGAACAATTTGACAAGGCCGCACAGGCAAAATTGAATGCACAAAATAAGTTTGGAGAAAATGGGGATGAAAAATCCAAAGTTATCAACGCAAAAGCCTCTCTGATAAGATCTGTAATGGCAAGAAAACCTGTTTCAGCAGAAATAAAAAATATACTTGGCGGAGTGAAAGCTGCTGCACTTGGTGATGGCTCTACACTTGGAGATGGAGACAAAATATTGCCAAGTACTTTGACAAATGAACTTCTGACAGAGCCGGTAGTTACCAACCCTTTGAGAGATATTTCAACAATAACAAATATAACCAACCTTGAAGTACCTAAGGTAATTTTTTCTCTTGATGATGATAACTTTATAACTGATGGCGCAACTGCAAAAGAACTGGCAGCAAGTGCAGATACTATTGTATTTGGAAGGAATAAGTTCAAAGTATTCTGCGATATTACTGAAACTGTACTGAATGGTACCAATACAAACCTTGTTGCCACTGTGAACGCAGGATTGCAAAGCGGACTTGCTAAAAAAGAAAAGAAAGTTGCATTTGAAGCTGCTACTCCTACAGATATGAGTTTCTATAAGAAGAATGAGGCAGGAACGGAGTATTTAATTACGGCTAAAAGTGGAACTACTATGTATGATGCAATAACAGCTGCTTTAGCTGATTTAGAGGATGACTATGCTCAAAATGCAAAGATAGTTATGAGAAAAGCTGATTATTTTGCTATGATTAAAGATCTTGCAAATGGCAGTGCTACATTGTTTATGGCACAACCTGAACAGATACTTGGTGCACCTGTTGTATTTTGTGATTTAGCTACAATACCAATAGTAGGAGATTTCACTTACTCACACTTCAACTATGATTTAAATATGCTCTATGACCAGGATAAAGATGTTAAGACTGGTATAGAGAGCTTTGTCTTAACTGCATGGTTAGATCACAAAATTAAAATGTATTCTGCATTCAGACTTGCCACTGTAACTCCCTAGTACGCCCCAAGGACTGAAAACTACTTCCGTAACGAGTGACAGTGTAGCCTTGGAATGGGAGTAGTTTTCACAGGGGTTAACGGTTAGATAAAAAATTAGGAAGGAGATGTAGATATGGCAGAAACCTATAAAGTATATAGAGATAGCGAAGTTGTCGCAGAAAATTTAACAGAAAAATCTTATACAGATACAGGGTTAACTCCAGCTACAACATATCAATATCAAGTAAATTCTGTAAATGAAGCAGGAGAGAGTCCTCTAACCGCAGCTTTACAAGTTACTACAGATTCTATTGCTGTAACGGGAATTGCCTTAGATAAAACTACGGATTCTATTGCTGTAGGGGCAAATGATACTTTAGTTGCTACAATAGCACCTTCTAATGCAACTGATAAAGCGGTTACATGGACAACTACTGATGAAACAATAGCAACAGTAGATACTACTGGAAAAGTTACTGGTGTGGCAGCTGGAACTTGTAATATAGTTGCTACAAGTCACGCAGATGGTACAAAGAAAGCTACTTGTGCAGTTACTATAACAGCAGCATAAAGCAGGTGATTTTATATGGAACTACCTGAATTAAAAGAATGGCTGAAAATAACATGGGACAATGAAGATACTAATATATTGCAGCCTCTGATGTCTGCATCTGAAATGATAATAGAACAGGCTACAGGGGTTAAATCTAGTGATTTAACGGATGAAAAAGCCACAGCATTATATAATTTGATACAAAAAATAATAATAACCGATCTATATGAAAATAGAGGTGGCAATGGCAAAGATAACCCAGGACTCACAAGCCTATATATCCAATTAGAAGCCTACAAGTTAGGTATAACTGATGCTACAGAGGAAGGTGGTACAGCATGAACCCAGGAGAATTAAATCACTATCTTGAGATAAAAGAATATGCGAACAGTGGAACTGATGATGATGGATTCCCGATAAAAGGCTGGGAACATCTAACGAATGTATGGGCTTCTAAACAAGGATTAATAGGCAGGGCTTTTTATGCTGCACAGGCTGTACAATCTGAGAATGATGTAACTTTTAGGATACGATATACAGAAACCTTAGAATCAAGTATAAAAGCGGGTATGCAGGTTATTGATGGAACTGATACGTACTATTTAAAGGTAAATCCTGTAGATAAAAAAGGAAATAGAAAAGAACTATATCTTATCTGTAATAATGTAGAGCCAAGTACTGGGGGTGGCGATAATGCCGGTTGATATTGATTTAAGCGGAATGTCTGAATTGATTGAAAAACTTGAAGCTAAAAATGCCAAGGCTAAAAGTATTGAAAACAATGCTTTAAAGGCAGGGGCACAACCTATATTTGAAGATATGAAAAACACTACAGCTTTTAAAGATAAAACTGGTAGATTAAGAAAGGCCCTGACTGTTGGAAAAATAGGGACTAAAAACGGGGTTAAATCCATTCGTATAGGCATAGAAAGAGGTTATGTAGAAAATTTTTGGGGAAATTTTATAGAATTTGGTACTTCAAAGATGGTCGCCCGCCCATTTGTTCACCCTGCTTATTTACGGCATAGAAAGGGATCTGAAAAAATAATAAAAAGTTATTTAAGACAGGCTCTGCAATGAATAGTGTAAAAAGTATTTTGGAACCTACAGGAGTACCAGTAAGCAGATTAACCTATATCGGGAATGAAGATCCATATATTACATTTTTCTTTTACAACGACCAAGGAGAAGCCTTTGCAGATAATGAAGAAATTGTTACAGGACATTATTTACAGGTAGATATATGGACAAAAGATAGCTTTACAGCACTGGCCGAACAGGTTAAGTCTTTAATGAAAAATGCGGGATTCACCAGGATATATGAAACTGAATTATATGAAAAAGATACAAGTATAAACCATAAGGTATTGAGATTTTCTTATTATGAGGAAAATTCTTGATGCCTTTTTATTTTGAAAGGAATGAGAATCAGTGAAAATAGATTTTAACAAAGATAAAAGTATGAATATTAAGCTTGATAAAATTCCGAGTCTACTCTATATAAACGAGGAAGGTGAAGGCTGCGGACAAGTTTATTTAGATGGTAAAAGAATAAAGGCTCTTTATGAAGCCAATATACACGCAAAAACAAGGGAAAGCAAAGGAAATACTCCCTTAGAGTATTTAATCAAATATTATGATTCTAAAAGCCATTCATACAAGACAATGGGCAATGGTTCTAAACCTATTTTCCAAGTTGCCGTAAGTCTAAAAGATGCAGAAGTTTTTAATGAATTTGCAAATATATTGGTGGATATTGTGGAAGACGATAGAGTGCCTTCTGATGTGAAATATGATATTGGAAATAGAATAAAAAGGTTAACTAATAAGGAGGAATAAAGAATGGGAAAACATAGTGCACAAGTAGGATTGGAGCATTTAGTATATGCAATACTGCATGACGATGGGATAACATATGATACACCTAAATTGTTAAGCCCTGTAATAGAAGCAAAGATAACACCTAAGACAAATAGTGATACTTTATTTGCAGATGATAAATCTGTAGAAAATGCCACTACACTTGGAGAAATAGATGTAGAACTACAAACTCAGGATGCACCATTACAAGCCCAAGCAGATTTGCTGGGACATACAATAGATGAGAATGGTGTATTGATTCATAATGGAAATGATAATACCCCGTATGTTGCTATAGGGTTTAAATCCAAAAAAGGAGATAATACTTATAGGTATGTATGGTTGCTGAAAGGTAGATTCCAAGAAATTGAGGAAGATTACAAAACAAAAGAGGATAAGGCTAATTTTGCTACCCCAAGTTTGAAAGCTACTTTTGTTACAAGGGATGATGACAACTGGAAGTTTATTGCTGATGAAAACAACGGGATGGACGCAGATGCGATAACTCATTGGTTTGATGCAGTATATCAGCCTAGCGTTGATACTACACCACTTACCGCAACTACTACACCAGCGGATGGAGCTACAGATGTTGCAGCTAATAGCGGAATAGATTTCGTATTCAACAAAGCTATAAATGAAAATACTGTAAATGATTCTTCTGTATTCTTGCTTAAGGCAGATGGATCTACAGTGGATTCTACTCTAACTGTAAGTGCAGATTATAAAACTATAACATTAAAGCCTAAAGCCGATTTGGTAGCAGGAGAATATATTGCCATAGCAACAAAGGCTGTTAAAACTTCACAGGGTGCTGAATTTGCAGATAAAGTGGTAACTAATTTTACAGTAGTGACTACTCCCTAATACGCCCCAAGGACTAACTGCTAGTTCTGTAACCAGTAATAGTGTAACTTTAACCTGGGACTAGCGGTTACAGGGGCTATTTTAAAAGAATAGCAAATATAGCTTATTACAGCGGCTTTTTAATTTACAGGTATAATTATATGCCTAAGTATTGAAAAGTCGCTTATATTTAAAATTCAGTGGGAACAAAAGCGTCCAATAGGAGGGGTTTTTATGAAAGATGTAAAAATAAAATTAGAAGATAAAGAATATGTTATGCCACGTCCAAAAGCGAGAGTTGTAAGGGATACCCTTAAATTTTTGAATGACACTAAAATAAATTATGCAAATGTGCAACCGGAAGATTTAGACAAGATGATACAATATATATGTGATGCATTTGGAAAACAGTTTGAATTAGATGATGTATATGATGGGCTGGATGCCGATAAAATAACACCTAAGTTTGAGGAATGTATAAATACAATAATAAATAATTTAGGACTGCATTTAAATAAACTCCCAAACGAAAATCCTCCGGAGAAAAAGTAACTCTGGAGGATTTTATAAAAGAAATATATTTAGATAGATTAAGCGTAGGTGAATCTTTAGAATCTATAGATAATATGGATTTCTTCTATTACCTTGATTTGCTTACATATAAAGTAAATAAAGTTGCAGATAAGGAAATAAATAAAACTACTATAGAAAATGTAATTTAACATTTAAGGAGTTGAGATAAATGGATATAAATTCAATTTCACAGGAAAAATTAGATTGGATGAAAAAGGTTGGAATTAAAGAATTTGAAGAACCTATGAAATATCATGTAGGACTAAACCATGTATATTCAGAAAAGTACATTGCAGAAACACCACTCAGCGAATTAAAAATTAGATACAATAGAAAACTAATCCGCTGGGGTATAAAGGATAAATTAAATTATAAGTTTTGCCAACTTAAAAATATACTCAGTAACTGTTTTAATGTTACCCTTAAAGCGGTTTTCCATAAGAGCAATACCAGCATGGGTTAACCTTGTTGAAGATACTATATCATCAGAATGAAAGTTATTCAGAAAGCCAAATTCTCCTAATTCACAACATATGTCGTCTACGTCTTCGGGGGACCATTTGGGAGAACGGTCTTTTGAATATCGGCAGAGCTACCTAACCGTTTAGCTTCACTAATAGAAACGCCAGATTTAATATCTTTAATATACTTTTTATATATTAGACATAATAAAATATCTGCTTTCTTTGTTAACTGAATACTCATAAATTATCACTTCCTCTCTATAACAAATAATTCTATATTAATATACAAATACCTCTTATAGTGGAAAATACTATATATTTTTGATATTATAGAGATATATAGGGGGGATTTATTTATGAAAAAAATAATATCATTACTTATTGGAATTGTGGTATGTTTATCTTTTATAGGATGCGGAAATACTTCAAGCAAGCAACAAAGTAATGAACGAACAAAGCAAACTACACAGAAGAAAACTGACAAGAAAGAACCAACGCAAGCTGAGTTAAATGCCCAATTGAAAAAAGATGCTACAAAAGCAGATTTTGTCCAACTTAATGGGCATGAAGATCAATATAAGGACAAAAAGGTATATGTAGAAGGAACGGTGTCTTTTATTTCTCAGGCGGGAGCACCTGGTAGAGAATTTACGATGAGTGTACAAGAAGGAAATGGTTATGGCGATTATGGTATTACGTCGCTTGACACAGAACATAATTATAATATTGGTAAAGATATTGTAGAGGGCAACAAAGTTAAAATTTATGGAACTGTAGAAGGGAAAAATAGTGAAGGGATGCCGCATATAGTTGCAATTATAATTGAAAAAGAATAAAAGTATACATTGGTGACATTTTCTAACATGGAAATAAACTCCTTATTCTGATACTATATATGTATAAGGGGGGAATTTATTTATGACAGATTTTAGTGGAATATTATTTGCATTATCGATAGCTGCTGCAATAGTTTTAACTATTATTTTTATAGTTAAGCATGTAAAAAAACAGCCCACAAAGAAAATAAAGGCTTCAATCGGTATATGCCTCATGGTTGCAATTTTGATGGTTATTATAGGCGTGGCAACGATGCCGGATAGCTCAACTGATACTACGGCTTCAACTAATGACCCGGTATCTAGTGATGCTCAAACGGTAGAGACTGAAAGCAGTGGTGATGACGTAGATACTTCCAATGTTGATAGTAATGCAGATGTGTCTTTATCACAAAGACAAGTAGCAGGTAAAGCTGTTGACTTAGGAGCTGGAACATTTACGGCTGGGAAAGATGTACAATCAGGTTTATATGATGTTACACCGGTTCAAGGCCAAGGTAATTTTATAGTTAATGATAGTAGTGATAAATTAAAAATAAATAAAGTACTTGGAACATCACAAGGAATAGGTGTATCAAAAGTAAGAGTTGAAATAGCAGAGGGCGATAAAATACAGTTGCAAAGTATAAATAAGGCTCATTTTGAACCTGTTACAACTCCGTACATAACGGAAGCAAAATCAATATCTTTATATAGCGGGGTATGGAAAGCTGGCAAGGATATAGCAATAGGAAGATATAAAGCTGTACCTGCTAGCGGAAGCGGAAATTTCATAGTATATGATCAATCCGGTATGCCAAAAGTAAATGAAGTGTTGGGTGGAGATGCTGGAGGAGTTAAAGAAGTAACTTTTGATATAGAAGATGGTGATATAATTAATATTGCAAATTTAAATCAAGTAAATATTACACCGGTTAATTAAAAACAACCTTTAAAAAGTCTTAAAATTAGGGCTTTTTTATTTTGTTCAAAAATATTTGCAGGAAGGAGGTGGGGATATTGGCAGAAGAAGAAATTAGCTCTCTAGCGGTAAGGTTGGCATTAGATGATTCAAATTTTAATAAAGGTGTTCAAAATCTCAAGAGAAGTTTAGGGACAATTGACAGTGAATTTAAAAGTAGCGTTGCTGGAGTAAAAAATTGGGGAAACAACTTAGATAGTCTTAAGAATAATACCCAATCCTTAGGCGACAAGATAGAAGTCCAGCAGAAAATTGTTCAAGCATATTCAAGCCAATTGGAAAAAT
>DAIMMR010000071.1:0-13386 GCA_036720575.1 Clostridium sp. | reverse complement strand
TTGACAAAAATGAGTGAACAATGTATTATAGTCATAGTAAGTAAATATGATAATTATAGGATTATTGAGGTCGGAAATGGTTCCCGACACACTCGAAAGAGTACCTGAGATGATGGATACACCGCCCATCCGATAATCCAAACGTATATAAGACCTCTGATTGATTTTGGGGGCCTTTTGCTATGCTTAAATTTTTTTAAAATCAATATAGGACTTTAGTTAAAAATTTTGAGGAACTTATAGAGATATAGAATAGGATATTATATTTTGCTGTGATATACTAAAATATAAATATACAGCAAATAAGTTCTAGTGAAAAACTTATGTATGTTTAGTTTATTTGCATCATGGTATTATGAAAGGTGGGTAAATATATATGTATTTTTCAGATTTATTTAAAAACGATCAACCAGTTGTATCTCTATAATCTAAGATGAAGGTTAATTGTTTGATTAAAATACCTTCTCTTAGATGTCATCGGATAAATGTAAGAAGATTGAGGTATTAACAATGAAAAAAAGATTGATTGGATCAATATGTTTATTTTTAGCAGCTTGTATATGGGGTGGAATGTATGTAGTTAGTAAATATATACTGGAGTTTATTTCTCCAATTACACTTGTGTGGATTAGATATGCAATTGCCTTTGTAGTTTTATTTTTAATACTTATGTTTTTTAATTATAAAAAAGGATGTAAGGTAGTTATAAAAAAGAAGGACTGGCTTCTCATTGCATGGATAGGCTTTATAGGATATTTTATTTCTATATGCCTCCAGTTTATGGGCACAAAATTATCAGATGCCCATATGGGATCATTAATTACAGCGTCTACACCTGTATTTGTGATTATATTTGCCAGATTTATACTTAAGGAGTTATTTACAAAGAAAAAAATAATTTCTCTAATACTTGCTACCTTTGGTGTCATCATAGTTATTGGATTGGATTCCATGTTTATGAAACATCTTTTAGGAAATATAATTCTTGTTGGAGCTGCTGTCACCTGGGCATTATTGTCTGTTTATGTAAAAATAGCATCTAAGCGATTTGATTCACTGATTATAACTACATATGCAATGCTATTTGCTTTAATATTTACCACTCCACTTATGCTCATGCAGCATAATAATTTTACCTTAATATTAAATAACAGAAATCTTATATTTGGGATTATTTATCTTGGAGTTGTATCTACAGCAGGAGCATTTTTTTTGTGGAATAAAGGTATTGAACTTATGGATGCAGGAATTGGATCGCTATTTTTATTTTTTCAGCCTGTTACGGGTTCAATTTTTGGATGGCTCTACCTCAACGAGCAGCTTACATTTGGCTTTTTTATAGGTGGGATACTTATAGTAATTGCAGTGGCTATAGCTACTACAGGTGCGGATAATTAATGAAATTAAAAATGCTATTACATGGCTTTTTCTTGTAACAGCATTTTTTCTATAATATTATATATTTCATTCCAATTTAATACCCTGGTGATATTTTGATTTAAAGGCATGCGGTTGTAGTTTGTGTCTACTAGTAGTACTTTAAAGTTACTTTTAGATAATTCAATGGCATTTTCATAACTATCTTCTATAAATATATCACAGTTTAAGTTCTTAGCTGTACCTACCTTATGAGCAGAACCAAGGACGTAAACACTATCGTAAGGTATTTCATATTTATTCAAATATTTGTGTGTTACAATTTCCAGACATTTTTCACGAGCAGTTACGAAATAAATATTATTTAATTTTGCCAGTTTCTGTATAACTTCTACAGCATCTTTTCTTATTGTCTCTTCACTATGAAGTTTAAATTTGATTTTATTGTAAAAATCAGTATACTCATCTCTTGTTATTCCAATAATTTTATGAAGTTCGTATTGTGTTACTTCATCGGCAGTTATATTCTTATTAAAGTATTTATTGGCACTTTCTATCCAGTAATATGGGTCTGTAATTGTTCCGTCAATGTCTATACATATATTCATATTTTTGATACCTCCTATACAAATATACTAATATATAATTATTAATAGCATATTAAAACAAAATTAAATCTGTGTAAAAATATAATATAGTAGAAGAATAATATTAACTGGAATATTAAGGAAACAAATGATATAATGTACATATCATAAAAAAATGAAAAAGGGACAGTGATATTATGAGGATGGACAGCAGAAAAAAGTTAATGTTTTCCTGCATTTTTTTAATTTTAACAATGTTTATTTTTGTAAAAAATATTAAAATATTGAATCAAGCTAACTCTATGAAGATAACTGCATCTCCTATAGTTAAAATGTCAAATAATCATAGTTCATCTAAAAAGTATCGTATAGTACTTGACCCTGGTCACGGAGGAATAGATAGAGGGACAAGCTATGGAAATATGAGTGAAAAGGACTTAACTTTAAAGATAGCAAAGTATGCTCAGTCTTACTTAAGGAGTCAAGGAGATGTAGTATTTTTGACTCGTGATAAGGACAAGCTAGTACCACTTAAGGAAATAGGCAATAAAACAAATTCTTCTCATGCAGATGTTTTTGTTTCAATTCACGTAAATTCCTTAAATGATAAAAATTTTAAGGGAATAACTGCATTATATTATGATGTGAATGGATATCAAAAATCTGAAAGGATAAGATTAGCAAAAACAATAGAAAGCCAGGCAGTAAAAAATGATGGTTGGGAAAGTAAGGGCATAACAAGACAAAATCTAGCGGTACTAAGATATAGTAAAATACCTGGGGTACTTGTAGAATGTGGATTTATAACTAATGATGAGGATAGAAAAAGGTTGTCAAATGAGGATGTATTAAAAAGACTTGCAAAAAATATTTCAGATGGCATAATAAAGTATTTAAATGAAAATACTCAATGATCGTCAATGTAGGTATTACTAAGCAAAAATCAACTTATACTCCGGATATTTTTTACAACCTTCAGTTCATTAAATATTTTGAAAACTCGTACCTCAAACAATTCAAAAGTTCTAAGTTTTTACGAATTTTTTTCTAAGACTTATGTGCAAAATATTTAAAAGAACTTCATTATTGTAAAAATATGCTTGCGTATAAGTTGATTTTTGTTTAAAAACCCTATAGTGCTTCTAATATACTTGATTTGGAATAAACAGAGTTCTTGGCATCAGATGGAGTTTTGACTCCACCTGATGCTTATTAACAGGCTTCTTAGTGCTTCAGCACTTAGAAGGCGTTATCCTTTAGGGAAAATCGTTATCCAGGGACGTAGCTGCTCTTTACTGAAATATCAATATGGAGTAATATATTTAATAGGACTTTTGAACTAATGAGTTCAGAATCTTAAAGAAATTATTATTTATTTATATTTTATATGTTGTAATAGAGGAGGAAATAAAATTGAGTTTAAATATAGTGTTATTTCAACCTGAAATACCACAAAATACTGGGAACATTGCTAGGACATGTGTACTTACAGGATCCAAGCTCCATTTGATAAAACCTTTAGGTTTTAGTTTAGATGAAAAACATTTGAGAAGGGCAGGTCTTGACTATTGGAAGTACCTGGATTTAACTTTATATGATTCTTATGAAGAACTTAGAGAAAAATATAAAGATGGTACTTTTTATTTTTCTACTACTCATGGGAAAAACTTTTATCATGAAGCCAAATTTAAAGACGGAGATTTTATAGTATTTGGAAGGGAAACCTGTGGTTTGCCAGATGAAATAAGAGATAGTGCCCCTGAAAAATGTATAAGAGTTCCTATGATAAAAACAAGTACTCGTTCCTTAAATTTATCTAATACTGTAGCAATAGTTGCCTATGAGGCTTTAAGGCAGATAGACTTTCCTGATATGAAATAAGGAGTAAGTTATGGAAAAAATAAAGATAATAACAGATAGTACAGCAGATTTACCTCAATACATATTAAAAAAGTACGATATAGAGGTACTTCCTCTTATTATTAATTTTGGTGAAGAATCTTATAGAGACGGAATTGATATAGATACTTATACACTTTTTAATAAAATGGAAAATAGCAGCATTTTTCCTGTGACGGCTCAAGTAAATCCACAGGTGTTTTTGGATTGTTATAGTTCTTATATAAAAAAGGGTTATAAAATAATTTCTATTCATCTTTCATCAAAAATGAGTGGTACTTATCAGTCTGCATGTATTGCCAAAGAAACCCTTAAAGTAGATGATATAGTTGTAATAGATAGTATGAATGTAACTTCTGGACTTGGAATTCAAGTTATTAAGGTGGCAAAATTAAAAGAAGCAGGACTTGGTATAAAAGAAATAGAAAGGGAAGTTAAGAAAATTTCTTCCCATATAAAAAGTACTCTTGCTTTTAACAGCTTAGATAACCTTGTAAGGGGAGGGCGTCTTTCTAAAACAGCTGGAGTTATAGGAAACATTTTGGGGATAAAGATAATAGTCGAAGTGAAAGAGGGAGAAATGTCAGTAGTTGATAAGGTAAGGGGAAGCAAGAGAGTTCTTAGAAGTATGCTGGCTTACCTTGATCAAAAAGGAATAAAAAGTGCTGAAGATTTGATATTACTTCATGTAGGAGAAGTGGATATATTGGATTCCCTGAGGAAAAATTTAAATGAGAAAAAATTAAATTTTATAGAATGTGAAGTAGGATGTACAGTTGGAGTGCATTCGGGATCAGGAGCTTGTGGAGTATTTTTTGTAGAGGATTATTAAGGTATATAAAAGTTTGCAATTTGTAATTTAAGGATTGTAAAGTATTTCATGCATATTACGAATTGAAGAAAAAATAAACAAAATAAGATTTTTTACAGCTTCATGATATAATAAAATAAGGAAGCTGTTTTTTTAGTAAAATGTGAGAATGGGAGGTATAAAAATGAACATGGATTTTGAACTTAATTTAAGTCAAGAACAAAAGTTAATCATGACTCAGCAAATGCAATTGTCCATAAAAATGCTTCAGATGTCAAGTTTTGAACTTCAAGAATATATAGAAAAAGAATTTCAACAAAACCCTGTCCTTGATGTTAAGGAACCGGACTCTACTGATATAGAAAAAGATAAATTGGATTATAAGGAAATTATAAAGAGTCTTAATTCAAATAATTTTAGTCATCAAAGCTATCAAAAAAGTAATGAAGAAGAAGTGTCTCCTTTTAACTTTATTTCTCACAAAAAGTCCTTAAAGGAATATTTAAAAGAGCAAATAGTGGACTTGAATGAAAAGGATTACGTTAAATCTATATGTTCCTACATTATAGAAAACATAGATCATAGAGGATACTTAGTTATAGAAGAGGGAGAAATAGAAAAGGACCTTAAAATTTCAACAAAACTTGTAAAGTACTGTATAGATATAATTCAAACTCTAGAACCTTATGGAATAGGGGCTAGGGATTTATGCGAATGTTTGAGAATACAGGCAATACATAGGGGAATAGAGGATGAAAATATATTTATAATAATAGACAAATATTTAGAGCTAATTGCGGAAAATAAGTATAATGTTATAGCAAAGAATATGGGGATAAATGTAAAGCAAGCTCAGGAATATGGTGATATTATAAAAACTTTTGATCCAAAGCCTTCTAGAGGATTTTATACAGGAGAAGATGTAAAATATATAATCCCAGATGCTTATATAGAAAAAATTGGAGACAAATATTATATAATTATGAATGACGATTTGACGCCAAGACTGATCATAAATTCAGTATATAAAGATATAGTTAAAAACCAGGAGGACAAAGAAGCTGCGGATTATGTAAAAGAAAAATTAAACAGTGCAGTATTTCTTATAAAAAGTATACAACACAGAAAAAGTACTATATATAAGGTATTACAAAAGATATTGGATTTGCAAAGGGACTATTTTGATTATGGGGAAAGGTATTTAAAACCAATGACTTTAAAGGATATAGCAAGTAGCATGGACATGCATGAATCTACTATAAGTAGAGCTATAAGGGATAAATATATATATACAAGTAAGGGAACAATAAAAATAAAGGATCTATTTACTACAGGAATATCAAAAGCATTTGATGGAGGAGATGTATCTGTAGTAATTATTAAAAAGAGCATTGAAAAAATAATAAATGAAGAAGATAAGAAAAAACCGTTATCCGACCAACAAATATGTGATTTAGTTAATCAACAAGATATGAATATTTCTAGAAGAACTGTAGCAAAATATAGGGAGAAGATGGGTATAAAATCATCAAAAGGGAGAAAGAGATTTTAATATTCTCCCTAATATTTATATCTATTGTTAAATTTTTTTCATATTTCTATTTAAAAAATCTCTCATATGTTTTATAATATAAGTGGGACAATTAATAATATAGTGGGACACATTTTGACCAAGGAGGCACGGCAGTGGAAGATGTACTTAAATTTGAGCAGAGAATAGTACCTGAATTGGTAAAACTATTAGAGAAAAGATATAACATTTTGAGGACTATATACTATAACCAACCTGTGGGAAGGAGAGTATTAGCCAATAACCTAGGTATAGGTGAGAGAATTGTTAGAACTGAAATAAATTTTCTTAAAGCTCAAGGCTTTATCGAAATAAATACTCCTGGTATGACTATAACGTCAGATGGAGAAGAAATTATAAACAAACTTAAGGATTTTATACACGAATTAAGAGGATTGTCCAAGATTGAGGAATTTATAAAGGATAATTTAGATTTAGAAAATATCATAATTGTTCCTGGAGATTGTGATGAAGATATAACTGTATTAAATGAAATAGGAAGAGCTGCTGCAAGTTATCTTAAGAATGTGTTAAAAAATAATGATGTAATTGCAATTACTGGTGGATCCACTATAAAAGAAGTAGTTGATAATATGCCTAAAATTTCCAACATAAAGGATATATTAGTTGTGCCAGCTAGAGGCGGTATGGGTAAAAATGTTGAAACTCAAGCCAATACCTTATCTGCCAGATTAGCAGAAAAATTAGAAGGAAGCTATAAATTACTTCATGTTCCTGATAACATAAGTGACAATGCATTAAAGGCAATTATTAAGGAAAAAGATATACAGGATATATTAAAATGTATATCGAATGCAAATATACTTTTATATGGTGTAGGAAAAGCCTGTAAAATGGCAAGGAGAAGAGGCCTGCCAGAAGAAAAGATAAATAAGATCCAGGCAGATGGAGCAGTAGGGGAAGCTTTTGGATGTTACTTTGATAGAAATGGAAATGTAGTATATTCTACTCCAAGCATAGGAATAGTAAATGAAGAAATAGGTAAAATAGAGATATTGATGGCTGTAGCTGGAGGAGGCAGTAAGGCTGAGGCCATTCTTGCTACAGTAAGAAATAATCATAATGGTATCCTTGTTACAGATGAAGGTGCTGCTAGGGAAATTGTTAAATTTATAAAGTAAACACAATATATTATTTTAAAATAAATATTTAATTTTTTAGGAGGAATTGTAAATGGTTAAGGTTGGAATTAATGGTTTTGGAAGAATAGGAAGAAATGTATTTAAAGCATTAGTAAAAAGATATGCTAATAAATTACAGGTTGTAGGTATCAATGATTTAACTGATGCAAAAACATTGGCTCATTTATTAAAATATGATTCTTTATATGGTAGATTTGATGGAACTGTAGAAGCAAAAGAAAATTCTATAGTTGTAAATGGAAATGAAATAAAAATATTTGCAGAAAGAGATCCTAAAAATATAGATTGGAATTCATTAGGTGCTGAAATAGTTATAGAATCCACTGGACTTTTCACAGATGCTACAAAAGCAAAGGCACATTTGGGAGGATCAGTTAAGAAAGTTCTTATATCTGCTCCAGCTAAAAATGAAGATGTAACAATAGTTATGGGAGTTAATGAGAAAACTTATGATGCTTCAAAACACAACATAATTTCAAACGCATCTTGTACTACAAACTGCCTTGCACCATTTGCTAAAGTACTAGATAGAGAGTTTAAAATAGTAAAGGGACTTATGACTACAGTACATTCATATACTGGAGACCAAAGACTTTTGGATGCACCTCATAGAGATATGAGAAGGGCTAGAGCAGCTTGTGAATCCATGATTCCGACTACTACGGGAGCAGCAAAAGCAGTTGCACTTGTACTTCCTCAATTAAAAGGAAAATTAAATGGATTTTCTCTTAGAGTACCTACACCTACAGTATCATGTACAGATTTGGTTGCAGAACTTTCAAGAGATGTTACAGTGGAAGAAGTAAATGATGCATTCAAGAAAGCTGCTGAAACTGACATGAAGGGAATATTGGGATACAGTGATGAACCTTTAGTATCTATAGATTATAGAGGAGATGAAAGATCTTCTATAGTAGATGGACTTTCAACTATGACTATAGGTGGAAATATGGTTAAAGTTGTTGCTTGGTATGATAATGAATTTGGATATTCAAATAGATTAGCAGATTTAACTAAATACGTTGCTGACAGACTATAATATTATAGGGCCTGGTTTTGTAGTTTTGGCTATGAGGCCGGGCTTTTTTACACTACACCGGGCTTTTTTACACTACAATAGTTTTCAAATCAGTTGTATAATGTTACCGTGAAATAAATTTGTAAAGGAGTTGGGAACAGATATGGCTTTTAATAAAAAGACAATTGAGGATGTAGATGTAAGTGGAAAAAGAGTACTTGTTAGATGTGATTTTAATGTTCCACTAAAAGATGGGAAGATAACAGATGAGAACAGGATTATCGGTGCACTTCCAACTATAAAATATTTACTGGAGAAAAATGCAAAGGTTATACTTTGCTCACATCTTGGAAAACCAAAGGGAGAGCCAAAACCAGAAATGTCACTGCTTCCAGTTTCAAAAAGGCTTTCAGAACTTTTAAAAAAAGAAGTTGTATTTGCAGCAGATGATAATGTAGTAGGGGAAAATGCTAAAAGTGCAGTTAAAAATATGAAAGATGGGGATATAATACTTCTTCAAAACACGAGGTATAGAAAAGAAGAAACTAAAAATGAAGATAATTTCTCAAAAGAACTTGCATCCCTTGCTGAAATATTTGTAAATGATGCCTTTGGAACAGCTCATAGGGCACATTGTTCTACTGTAGGAGTTACAAAATTTTTAGATACCGCCGTATGTGGATATTTAATTCAGAAAGAACTTAAATTTTTAGGGAATGCAGTAGAAAATCCAACGAGACCATTTATTGCCATATTAGGTGGTGCTAAGGTTTCTGATAAAATAAATGTAATAAATAATTTGCTTGAAAAGGTAGATACCCTTATAATTGGAGGGGGAATGAGTTACACTTTTTCAAAAGCTGAAGGTCATTCTATAGGGACTTCTCTCCTAGAAGAGGATAAATTAGAATATGCCAAACAGATGATAGATAAGGCAAAAGCCAAAGGAGTAAAGCTACTGTTACCTATAGATACTGTAATAGCAGATAAATTTGATGCAAATGCCAAACCTATAGTTACAGATGGCGTAGATATAAAAGATGGCTATATGGGACTTGATATTGGACCTAAAACTTCTAAGTTATATGAAGAAGCTATAAAAGGTGCAAAAACTGTAGTATGGAATGGTCCTATGGGAGTATTTGAATTTGAAAGTTTTGCAAAGGGTACTTTTGCTGTAGCCAAAGCAATGGCTGAATCTGGAGCGACTACAATCATAGGTGGTGGAGATAGTGCTGCAGCTGTAAATCAACTTGGTTTTGGAGATAAAATGACCCATATATCTACAGGTGGAGGAGCTTCTCTTGAGTTTTTAGAGGGAAAAGAGTTGCCAGGGATAGCAGCTTTAAATGATAGATAGAAATAAAGGGAGGTAATTTATATGAGAAAAGCAATAATAGCTGGAAATTGGAAAATGAATAAGACTGTATCTGAAGCACTGAAGTTGGTTGAAGAGTTAAAACCTCTAGTAAGTGATGCCAAATGCGACGTAGTTGTATGTCCTCCTTATATTTGTTTAGATGCAGTTGCCAAAGCAGTAAAGGGAAGTAACATAAAAGTAGGTGCACAAAATATGCACTATGAAGAAAGTGGTGCGTACACTGGAGAAGTAGCTCCTAACATGCTTAAGGATATTGGAATAGATTTTGTAATAATTGGGCACAGTGAAAGAAGACAATATTTTAATGAGACAGACGAGTCAATTAATAAAAAAGTGAAAAAGGCTTTTAAATACGATATAAATCCTATAGTTTGTTGTGGAGAAACTTTAGAAGAAAGAGAATCAGATATAACAGAAGAAGTTTTAGGAAAACAGATAAAGATTGATTTTGCAGGACTTGAAAAAAGTCAGGTTGAAAAATTAGTTGTAGCATATGAACCAATATGGGCTATAGGTACGGGAAAAACTGCTACAGATAAACAGGCAAATGATACTATAGCTTATATTAGAAGTGTAATTGCAAAAATGTATGGCAGGGAAACAGCGGAGAAAACAAGAATTCAATATGGTGGTTCTGTGAAGCCAGCTACAATTAAAGCTCAGATGGCACAATCGGATATAGATGGAGCGTTAGTCGGAGGAGCTAGCTTAAAGTCAGAGGACTTTGCAAAAATAGTTAACTACTAAATTTTATTGTATTTTGGAGGAAAAGATGAAAAAGAAACCAGTAATGCTTATGATATTAGATGGTTTTGGAATATCTGAAAAAGAAGAGGGAAATGCAATTAAAGCAGCTCATAAGCCTAATTTTGATAAATATTATAAAAAATATCCTCATACTAAGTTAGGAGCTAGTGGATTAAGTGTAGGTCTTCCAGAAGGACAGATGGGCAATTCTGAAGTTGGACATCTAAATATAGGTGCAGGAAGAATTGTATATCAAGCACTGACTAGAATTACAAAGTCCATAGAAGAAAGAGATTTTTTCGAAAATGAAGCTCTAAATAAAGCTATGGATAACTGTCTTAAAAATAATTCATCCCTCCATCTTTTAGGACTTTTATCACCGGGGGGCGTACATTCTCATACGGATCATTTGAAAGGACTTCTTAAATTAGCTAAGGAAAAAGGGTTAGAGGACGTATATATTCACGCTTTTACTGATGGAAGGGATGTACCTCCTTCCTCTGCTGGATCCTATATAAAAGATATGGAAAGTTACATAAAACAAATAGGACTTGGAGAGATAGCAACGGTATCGGGAAGGTATTATGCTATGGATAGAGATAATAGATGGGAAAGGGTGGAGCTTGCATATAATGCGCTTGTATATGGTGAAGGAAAAAAAGCAAAGAGTGCATTGGAAGCAGTTCAAAATTCCTATGAAGATGGCAAGACCGATGAATTTATAATTCCAACAGTAATTGAAGAACGTGGAAATCCAATTGCTACTATAAAAGATGAAGATTCCGTAATATTTTTTAACTTTAGACCTGATAGGGCAAGGCAGCTTACACGAGCTATAAATGATAAGGTATTTAAAGGATTTAAAAGAAATAATTTAAATATTGAATTTGTAACTATGACAGAATATGATTCTACTCTGGAAAATGTGGATGTAGCATTTAAAAATAAATTACATAAAAATACGTTGGGGGAATATCTTAGCAGTAAAGGAAAGAGACAACTTAGAATAGCAGAAACTGAGAAATACGCCCATGTAACTTTTTTCTTCAATGGTGGAGTTGAAAAACCAAATGAAAATGAAGATAGAGATCTCATTCCTTCACCTAAAGTTGCCACTTATGATTTAAAGCCTGAAATGAGTGCTAGGGAGGTAACAAGTGAAGTGTTAAATGAATTAAATCAGGATAAATATGATACTATAATATTAAATTTTGCTAATCCTGATATGGTAGGTCATACAGGAAAATTTGAGGCTGCAAAAAAAGCAGTAGAAGTAGTAGATGAATGTTTGGGGAAAATTGTAGATGAAGTTTTAAAAAAAGATGGAACAGTATTTATAACAGCAGATCATGGGAATTGTGAGCAAATGACAAATTATTCTACAGGTGATCCTATGACAGCACACACTACAAATGAAGTCCCATTTTTATTTGTATCAAATAACTCAAAAGCTTTGAGACAAGATGGGATATTAGCAGATATTTCTCCTACAATACTTGATGTTATGGGACTAGAAAAGCCTTCAGAAATGACAGGCAAAAGTCTCATATTAAAGGACTAAACTTAACCAGCTGATTTTTTAAATATGTATATAAAATTAAAATAAGAAATGAAGGGAGTGAAAAAACCGTTGTTTTACATAGCGGTTAGAATTTATGAAAAATTATATAGAAATAGTAGATGTAATGGCAAGACAAATCCTTGATTCAAGATCAAATCCAACTGTAGAGGTAGAAGTTGTATTAGAAGATGGAACAGTAGGAAGATCAGCAGTACCTTCTGGTGCATCTACAGGAGCATTTGAAGCTGTAGAACTTAGAGATGGAGACACTGAAAAATATAAGGGAAAAGGTGTTTTGAAGGCTATTGACAATATAAATAATTACGTAGCAGAAGAACTTATAGGAATGAATGTATTTAACCAGGTGCTTATAGACAAGACAATGATAGAACTTGATGGTACAAAAAATAAGGCTAAGTTAGGTGCTAATGCTACATTAGGTGTATCACTTGCTTGTGCAAGAGCAGCTGCTAAATATTTGGGACTAAGCTTATATCAATATATAGGTGGAGTAAACGCAAAAGTTCTTCCAGTTCCAATGATGAATATATTAAATGGTGGAAAGCATGCCGATAATAATGTAGATCTTCAGGAATTTATGATAATGCCTGCAGGTGCTCCAAGTTTTAGTGAGGCTCTTAGAATGAGTTCTGAAGTTTACCACACATTAAAATCACTTTTAAAATCCAAAGGTTATGACACTGGTGTAGGTGATGAAGGTGGATTTGCTCCAAATCTAAAATCAAATGAAGAGGCTATACAGATAATAGTTGAGGCTATAGAAAAGGCTGGATATACTCCAGGAAAAGATATATTTATAGCATTAGATCCTGCCTCATCAGAATTTTATGAGGATGGAAAATACAATTTAAAAGGAGAAGGCAAAGTTTTAACTCCTGCAGAAATGGTAGATTTCTATGTAGATATTGTAAATAAATATCCTATAATCTCCTTAGAAGATGGTATGGCAGAAGAAGATTGGGAAGGATGGGCATTATTAACTGAAAAATTAGGAGATAAAATTCAGTTAGTAGGCGATGACCTTTTTGTAACTAATACAGAAAGATTGAAAAAAGGTATAGATAAAAAAGTTGCCAATTCTATACTTATAAAATTAAACCAAATAGGAACTCTTACAGAGACATTAAATGCTATAGAGATGGCAGAGAGAGCAGGTTATACTGCAGTTGTATCACATAGGTCAGGTGAGACAGAAGATACTACAATAGCTGATTTAGTAGTAGCAGTAAATGCAGGACAGATTAAAACTGG
>DAIMMR010000070.1:0-13392 GCA_036720575.1 Clostridium sp. | reverse complement strand
CCATTAAATATTTTAATATATATTTAACTTCTGTAACGTTTATGCCTTTTTTAACTGGGGTACCTGTTCCAGGGACTAATTGAGGATTTAAAACGTCTATATCAAAACTTAAGTGAAGAGATTGTATTTTATTTCTTTTCAATTTTAAATAAATTTTAGCCATTATATTTTTTATACCCATTACATGAATGCCCTCAGTGGAGTATACACTTATATTTTGCTCTTTTAAAAGATTCTGCTCACCTTCATCTAAAGATCTAGCACCTAGTATAAATACATTTTCTGGTTTTACTTTAGGACCTTTATAATAGAGATTAGAAAGTTTATCATACCCAAATCCCATAGCAGCTGAAAGGGGCATTCCATGTACATTGCCTGAAGGAGAAGTCTTATCTGTATTTATATCCCCATGGGCATCTAGCCATATAACTGCAATATTTTCATTGTATTTACTTGTACCTGAAAGACTTCCAAGACCTATAGAATGATCACCACCTATAGTCAAAGGAAAACTATGGGCACATAGTGAACTGTAAACTTGATGAGCTAAATTCTTATTTGCATCTAGTATGGGTTTTAAATACTTCATATGAGAATTAAATGTATATTTTTCATCTTCAGGTATATTTAAAACATGGATATCCCCAGCATCATAAGTTGTATGGCCACTTTTATTTAAAATATCTATTATATTTTTTTGTCTCAATTTTTTAGGACCGTATTCTGTGCCTTTCTTGTCAGAACCAAAAAAGATAGGTACACCTATTACACTAACGTCCATTTAAGTTACCTCCCTAATTTAACTTTTGGT
Source organism: Clostridium sp. (assembly GCA_036720575.1). Classification (GTDB taxonomy): domain Bacteria; phylum Bacillota; class Clostridia; order Clostridiales; family Clostridiaceae; genus Clostridium_B. Next base: position 12,581 of record DAIMMR010000070.1, on the reverse strand, counting down.
AAAATGCAAATTTAAGTTCAATGTTATTTTTAGAATTTATTTTAAGCATTATTCTATTTTAATTTTACATATATGGTTCAAATATCTATACCTTAAAATTCAAATGAAATGTAATAATTTTAAGTCTATTAAGAAGAATAAATCTGAAAAGAAAAAACAAATAGAAAGAAAAAATAAAATTCAGTTAAAATAAGTTAACTAAATTTATTTTCCTTTTGGTATTGTAGAATTAACCTGTCCAACTTTTCACTGCACTTTACAACAATTTCATCTGTAAGACTACTAGTTTTCATTAATAGATATAAAGTTTCCTTTAGATTGTTTATTTCAACATCTAAAATTCTCAAATTATCATTCATTATCATTCCTCCACAAGAAACTTTGTACTCTTATATTTTACCAGATAATAAGAAAATAACCATATCTTTTATTAGTCACCAATTTGCAGTATATTACAAAAATAAACATAACTTCTGTAGATAAGGTGTGGATTATTCTGTGGAGAAAATGTGGAAAAAAGAAAAAAATGTCTTCATATACTGATATAAATCATCATGGATAAATTTTACAAATCAAAATAATGTCTAAAAGTTTTTAGCATATTTATAAACTTACTATCTTAACTATTATAAAATAGTTGACAATATGGAGTAATTTGTGGAAAATAAAATTAAATAAATGCATCAATTATAAAGTTAGGAGTGCAGTTATAGAATGGACAAATTAACTGAAAGAATAAATTTTCTTTATAAAAAGAGTAAAACTTCACAACTTACAGAAGATGAAAAAGAGGAACAGAGAAGGCTTAGAGAGAAGTATGTAAACAATATAAAGAAAAATTTAAAAGCTCAACTTGGAGCTATACAACCAAAATCTGATGAAGATGAACTCAATTAAGAGGTGAGAAAATGCCAGTAACAGTAGTAGATATTATAAATGATTTAAATTTGGAAGTTATAAATAGAGGAGAAAATGTAAATGAAATAAAGGAAAGTGATATAAATAGACCTGGACTTCAATTTAGTGGGTTTTATAATTATTACGCTAATGAGAGAGTCCAGATAGTAGGTAAGGCGGAATGGAGTTTTTTAGATGCTATGCAGCCTGAACTTAGAAAAAAAAGGCTTGGAAAGTATTTTGAATTTGACAATCCATGTACTATAATAACTAGAAATTTAGTACCTCATAAGGAGTTCTTAGAGAGTGCTATCTTCAATAAAAGGTGGATACTAAGAACTGATAGTATATCTACAAGGTTTATAAATAAGCTTATGAATTATTTAGATGATAAATTAGCACCTGAAACAAGGATACATGGCGTGCTTGTAGATGTTTATGGTATTGGAATACTTATAACCGGAGAAAGTGGTATAGGAAAAAGTGAAACTGCACTTGAACTTATAAAAAGGGGACATCGTTTAGTGGCAGATGATGCGGTAGATATAAAGCAAATAGATGGGGTACTTCATGGAACATCGCCGTATATTACTTCAGGGATGATAGAAGTTAGAGGGATGGGGATAATTGATATACCTGCCCTTTATGGATTGAGTTCTGTACTTAAGTCAAAGGATATTAACATGATAATATATCTGGAACAGTGGAAAGAGGATGAAAATTATGATAGACTTGGAATAGATAAGGAGTATTTAAATATATTAAATGTACCTGTAAGAAAATTGAAAATTCCAATTAGGCCAGGAAGAAACCTGGCAGTCATAATAGAGGCCGCTGCAGCAAATTACAGATACAGTCTTATATCAAATGTAACTCCTGTAGATGTAATAAGTGAAAGAATAAATGAGGTGGCGAGAAAGAAAAATGGATAAGAGTATTATAAGAAAGAAAATGAAAGAAGAGAGAAGTAAATTATCTAATTTACAAAAAGAAAAATTGGACAACAGCGTATTTCAAAAGGTTATAGAAAGTGAAGAATATAATAAGGCTAACAGTATATTTATATTTGTAAGTTACGGAAGTGAAGTGGACACTCATAGAATTATAAAAAAGGCACTTGAGCAGGGAAAAAATATTTGTGTTCCTAAAGTTATATCCAAAGAGGATGGGATGGTTGCAGTTAGAATACACGATTTTAATGAATTAAAAAGTGGGGCGTATGGTATATTGGAACCAGAAGATACAAAATTTAAAGTAGAAGAATCCTCTATAGATTTGTGTTATATTCCAGGAGTAGCCTTTGATAAAAGAGGTGGAAGAGTTGGATATGGAGGAGGATATTACGATAGGTTTTTTAAAAAGCTTAGAGAGGACTCCAAAAAAATTGCCTTTGCATATAGGTTTCAGGTACTAGATGAAGTCCCCATGGAAGAACATGATATGTTTATAGATGGTATCATTTCTGATTAGAATATTTACAATTTTATTATATTATCTATTTAAAATATTTACAGATGGATATTAAAAGTATTGCGTTCTTTATCCGATGACTACCTGCTCTAATACTCCCACGCACACAGCGAAAGCGACTATCACCAAATCAAAGATTTGGGATATCTGCTTTTCTCCAAGTGTACGTTGCGAGCAGCTACGTCCCTGGATAACGATTTCTCCTAAAGGATAACGCCTTCTAAGTGCTGAAGCACTAAGAACTCTGTTTATATTGCTGAGAGGATTTATGCACAATACTTTTTTTATTTTGTTTAACTCTGCTGCTATAGTATTTTTATACTATAGCTTTTGTCATAAAATTATATCTGTCAAGTAATGAATTATTTCTAATTAAAATTAACACACTAATAAGAATGAACTTATTTTTATGTTTACATTGGTGGTGTTTTTATGAAAATACTTGATATAGATAATGGTTTTCAAGAAGTTACGAAAGAAATTGATTTTATAAGCAGCCATTATTGGATATTACTTCATGCAGATGAAATTGAAAAGTTAAAGGATTTTGTAGACATAGATAGAGATAGTATAGAGGAATGTAAAAGTTTTTCACAAGTATCAAAAATAAACTTTTTCAATGGGTACCTCTTTATAATACTTAATGTACTCAATTATGTAGAAGAAATAGTAATTCCTAGAGAATTAAATGTATTTTTAAGTAGAAATTATATAATAACTGTATATAAAGATAAAATTAATATATTAGATGATTTAATACAAGATATATATGAATCTAAAAATTGTTTTGTACTAAAGGACAATCCGAGGGCATCTATATTACTTTACTATATTTTAGATAGAATAGTTATAAAAAACTATGATATAATATCCGCACTAGAGGTTAAAGCAGATAAAATTGAAATAGATGTTTTAAAAAATCCAAAACATGATCAGATAGATAGTTTGATAAGCCTGAGGAGACAGGTTTATAAAATAAGAAAATATTTAAATCCGCTTATATACATAGGAGATAGTTTGGTTATGAATGACAATCTTGTAATAGAAAAAGATATCTTAGAATACTTTAGCAATTTAAATAGGAAAATAGAAAAACTTATGTTTTCTGTTGAAAGTTTAGTTCAAGATTTGGCTTTAGTGAGGGAAGCTTTTGAATCTGAAACTGCAAATAAAACAAATGAAGTTATGAAAGTTTTTACCGTAATAGCTAGTATATTTTTACCATTAGATCTCATAAGCAGTATCTATGGTATGAATCTAAAAGGAATACCATTTATGGAGATAGAAAATGGATGCCATTATGTAGTAATAATTATGTTTCTTGTGGCAGTTATTCTTATATGTATATTTAAGAGAAAAAAGTGGTTTTAATATAAAGCTGCAAGGGGATGATCACTAATTAGTTACTAACTTTCACAGTTTAAAAAAATTACGAAACAAAGCTTTTGAAAATAACAAAGAACAAATAACAAAGAACAGATAAAGATGATTTTCCTCGTACCTCAGGAAATCTATAATTTTAATATTTTCTGACGTTAGGAAGAAAATTATCCTTATTTGATATTTGAACTTTGTTCTTTGTTCTTTAAAAATATTGCTTCGCACTATTTTTAAATTAAGTCAAAGTTTTATATATGCCAAAGTTGAGTTAATTAGTATGTGTCAGCCCTTTTAATGGATGATTTTTTTACACTAACATCTCAGAAAATCTAAATATTAATATATTGGTGTATTTTGTGATAGAATATAATTGTTAATAAAGTGAAGTGTAACATTTATTTGCTAATACAGTAACATTAATATAGAAGAGGAGAGATAAAATGTCAAAAAGTTTAACTAAGGAATATAAATATGCATGGGACAAATATTCAAAAAAAGATTTTAAAATACTCTTTAAAATTTCAGATGAGTATGAAAAATTTATGTCTAAATGCAAGACAGAGAGAGAATGTGTAAAAGAATTTATATTGAGAGCTGAAAAAAACGGATATAAAAATATAGAGGATATAATGAATGCAAAATCCACTTTAAAAGCAGGAGATAAGGTTTATGCTAATAATAAGAATAAAAATTTAGCTCTTTTTGTAATAGGTACGGAGAATATGGAAAAAGGGATGAGGATACTTGGAGCTCATATAGACTCACCAAGGCTTGATTTAAAGCAAAACCCTCTTTATGAGGATGCTGACCTTGCATTGTTTGACACCCATTATTATGGAGGTATAAAGAAATATCAGTGGGTTACCCTTCCACTTGCCATTCATGGTGTAGTTATAAAAAAAGATGGAACTAAGGTAGAAATAGTAATAGGAGAAGAGGATGGGGATCCTGTAGTTGGAGTATCTGACTTACTTGTGCATCTTGCAGGAGACCAGATGGATAAGAAAGGAAATAAAGTTGTAGAAGGAGAAGATTTAAATGTTCTAATTGGAAGTATTCCAATAGAGGACAAAGAAGCTAAAAATAGAGTAAAAAAGAACATATTGAGAATTTTAAACGACAAATATGGAATAGAAGAAGAGGATTTTGTATCTGCAGAATTAGAAGTAGTTCCAGCAGGGCCTGCCAGAGATTTTGGACTTGACAGTAGTATGGTTATGGCTTATGGTCATGATGATAAAATATGTGCCTATACTTCTTTTGATGCCATGATGAAAATAGGAAATCCAGACAAGACCTGTGTTACTCTTTTAGTAGATAAAGAAGAAATAGGAAGCGTAGGAGCTACAGGAATGCAATCAAGGTTTTTTGAAAATACAGTAGCTGAAGTAATGTCACTATGCGAAGAATACAGCGATTTAAAACTTAGAAGGGCTTTAACGAATTCGAAAATGCTGTCTTCTGACGTAAGCGCTGCCTTTGATCCAAATTATCCTTCTGTAATGGATAAAAATAATGCAGCATATTTTGGAAAGGGAGTAGTATTTAACAAATATACTGGTGCAAGAGGGAAATCAGGTTGTAATGATGCGAATCCAGAATATATAGCTGAAATAAGAAATATAATGGATAAAAACGATGTATCCTGGCAAACAGCAGAACTTGGCAAGGTAGACCAGGGCGGTGGTGGAACTATAGCTTATATATTGGCGGAGTACAATATGCAAGTTATAGATTGTGGAATAGCACTTCACAATATGCATGCACCTTGGGAAGTAGCAAGTAAAGCAGATATATATGAAGCTGTGAAAGGATACGTTGCATTTCTAAAAGAGATATAAGAAATAATCTGTGGGGGAGCTGTTGCACTAATTAATTAGTATGTTAGTCATTCTAACATGTATACATGTTTTAAAACAGTTGACAATTGATAGTGAGAAGTTGAAAGTTATGGATAATTTTATTACGCTAACGCTTCAGAAAATCTAAAATATAGTAACATTGAAGTCTTCCTTCAACTGTCCATTGTGAATTCTCAACTTTTAACAAGATTTATCTATAAAAAGGGTGTTCAAAAAGCAATCTAAAAATTGCTATTGCAACAGCCCCACTGTAGATCATTTTTAAAACTATAAACTTTTAAGTTTGCTTAAGAAATCATTTATTTGATTTTCCTCTAAATAAACTTCACCTATAGTATGACCGTGCTTTAAACTTTTTTTGTTTGTAGAATGAAAATCAGATCCTGCAGTTATGATTTTTTTATACTTTTTAGCATACTTTATAAATCTCTCTGTATCACAAACCTTATTAGCAGGATAAATAGCTTCTATACCGTGAAAGGGAAGTTTTATTAAATCTTCTATATTTATATCTTTTACAAGTATAGGATGCGCAAGTACAACCATAGCATTTAAAGATGTAAGCATTTTTATTCCTTCTGTTGTAGAAAGTTTTTTGTTTGGAACATAGGCAGGACTGGAATCTCCTATAAAATTTGAAAATATGTAATCAAAACTGTAATTATAACCTGCATTTATTATGGCTTTTGCTATATGGGGTCTTGCCACAACTCCATTAGCTATCTTTAATATGCTTTCAAAATCAAGTTTTATATTGAAAAATTTATATAAATTATTTACTATTTTTTTTGCCCTGTTTATTCTGTATAAGTTCATTTCTTTTAAAAAGTCTTTAAATTTTGGAGATATATGAGAGATATCTTTAAAATATCCCAGTATGTGAACGCTTTTATTTTCATACAAGGTAGATAATTCTATTCCAGGAATAACTTTGATACCTATTTTTTCTCCTTCCTTTAAAGCTTTATCTATACCAGATAATGTGTCATGGTCTGTTATTGCAATAATATCAACACCTTCTCGTTTTGCCATGCATACTAGTTTTGACGGAAATAAGTTACCATCCGAGGCAGTAGTATGTAAGTGAAAGTCTCCTTTTTTATACAACAAAATCACCTACTTTTAAAATTAACTTATATTTATTATACTACTTTAATCATGCAAAGTTTCAATAAGCTTTAAATTTAAGGCTTTTCACAGTATAGTAGAGAAAATTTTTTGCTTATAAAAGTTTCTAAATACCCTATAATATAGTATATTTTCATTTAATTTTATAGAGTAATAATTTTTATATGGAGCAAACTGATAGTGTAATACAAAACAAATAATTTAAAAATGAGGAGGGGAACAATTATGGCAAACAGTAGAGGAAACAGAGTCTTAGTTCCACAAGCTAAAGAGGCTTTAAATAAATTTAAAATGGAGTCAGCTAGAGAAGTAGGAGTAAATTTAAAGGATGGTTATAATGGAGACCTTACTTCTAGAGAAGCAGGTTCCGTAGGTGGAAACATGGTTAAAAAGATGATTCAGGCCTATGAACAGGGCTTAAAATAAGATATTGAGTATAGGTAAAAGCCAGATGATAGTTTCATCTGGCTTTTATACTATTTGATACCAGATATCTTGCCTCTAAGTGCTTTTATACGACCATTTACATAGCTTAAAAGTTCTGATTTATTGTCCTTTATATTCACTGGTGCATTAATAACTATAGTCAAAATGTCCAGTTTACTGTATTTTATCTCATTTGCAATTTCGTAAGCCAAATATTTATTTTTTATTTTCCAATATGTAGTGTTAAATTCATTTGACTGTCTTTGATTATAATATCCTTTTTCTATACCAAATTGAAATAGATCTGCAGCGGATTCTAACTCATCTAAATCTTTGGCTTGTAAAGTTTCATCAATAAGAGTTTGAAATGTTTTCATTGTTACACTCCTTTTTAGTAATTTATAAGTATTTACTATACAGACAATATTACTTATACCTTTTTTCTTAAATTTTGTCAATATTCATTTTAAATTTAGTTTTATCTAGAATAAAATAATTATAACTTCTATTTAAAAAATTTTTTATTTTTAAATATTTTTTATGTTTTAGGTAAAAATATAAGTGAATAAATATTTTATTGAAAAAGGAGTGACTTCCATGGGTGATACAAATAAACAACCTGAAAGATCTACATTAGGAGGTTATATATTAAGATTTGTTTTAACGGTAGTTGTACTGGCAATAACTTCATTTTTAACACCTGGTTTCAACATATCAGGATTATGGTCATATGTAGCTGCAGCAGTTGTAATAAGTTTAATAGATTATTTAGTGGAAAGATTTATGAATATAGATGCTTCTCCTTTTGGAAAGGGAGTAAAAGGTTTTGTAATTGCAGCTGTAATATTATATTTAACTCAATTTTTAGTTCCATATATGAGAGTTACCATAGTAGGAGCTATTTTGGCAGCAATAGTTATTGGAATATTAGATGCCGTAATTCCAGGAAGGGTTATGTAAAAATATTTCCTACAGATCCAATAAGTGAATAATTTTTTGTTTTCTTTACGCCGCCGGTGTTATTCCGGCGGCTTTTTAAATTAGTAGTAGTTTACTAATTTAAATTTTGTTATAATATGTACAGAAGCAGTGTTTACAATAAAATATTTAGAAAGGAAGTATACTATGTTTGAATGGAAAGATGAATATGCTTGTGGAATTAAGAGAATAGATGATGAGCATCAAAAGTTATTTGAAATAGGACAGTCCATATATGAGTTAGCTGTCAATGAAAATCACGTGGACTATTTTGGTGATATTTTAAATTTAATTGATGATCTAAAAGAGTATACTGTTTATCATTTTGAGGATGAAGAAAAGATTATGCAAATGTATGACTATTCAGGTTATTTGGAACAAAAACGAGTGCATGATAAATTTATAGAAAAAATAGAGAGTTTGGATTTAGATGAAATAGATGAAGATACACAAAAATCAATTTTGGATATTTTGGATTTTGTGTACAATTGGATATCAAGTCATATATTAGGTATGGATATGAAGATAAAAGATTATTTTGATGAGTTAAAAGTAAGTAGACTGAAAAATAGCAAATAAAAACATAGACGCAGTGAGAAAAGAGGAGAAATATACTTGAAGAAAATTGAAGAAATCTACTGCAGAAGAAAAAAACATTACGATCATCTTGTGAAAAGGCAAAGTTCTACTGCAGTACGTATGAGCAGGTTACGTTTTTTAATATTTTTGCTAGGAATAATCTTTATAGTAGGTTTCTATATTAAAAACTATCACTATATGAGTTTAAGTATTTTCCTGGTTTCAGCTATATTATTTGTACTTGCTGTAAGAATCCATGAAAAGTTAAAACAAAATACAGATTTTACAAAAAAACTGGTAAAAATAAATTGTAATTCGCTAAAAAGAATAGTTGGTGATTGGAAAGAATTTAACGAAAAAGGAGAAAATTTTAAGGATGTAGAGCATAATTATTCCTGGGACCTTGACATATTTGGTGAAAACTCATTATTTCAATGTATTAATTGTTGTAATACTTATCTTGGAAAAGAGAACTTAAAAAATGTGCTGTCATCACCTTTAGGAAATTCTAAAGATATAGAAAAAAGACAAAGTGCAGTTTTAGAATTGTCCCGCAAATTAAAGTGGAGACAGCATCTAGAGGCACAGAGTTCCTCCATAGAAGATGATAGGGAGAGTGTTTCAAAGCTTAAAGGAATAGTTTCAACTAAAAATTCAACGTACAGAAATAAATACATTATAGTTGTATTTAAAATAATTCCTATTGTAACTATAATGCTTTTGTTTATGAGTTTTGTATTTCATTTTTTAAATAATTCTATAGGGTATGCAGCATTTGTAGTTCAAATAATTTTACTTTTACCAGGGGCTAAAAACAGATTTAGTACTTTAAACACGGTTTTTAATTTAAAAAGTAATATAAGATCTTATGAAAAAACTATATCCTTAATATGCAAAGAAGAATTTCAGTGTGATTACTTAAATGACTTAAAAAGTATGCTATTAAAAAAGCAAAATGGAAAATTAAAAAATGCAGCAGAAGAAATATATAAGCTAAAAAAGATATCAGAGAGCATATCTCAGCGCCAGAACATTGCATATATAGTACTTAATATATTTTTCCTTTGGGATTATCAGTGTATGTTTGCCTTTGAAAAGTGGAGAGAAGAAAATGGAAGGGAGCTTTATGGCTGGATTGAAACTGTTGGAAAATTTGAAATGTTGAGTAGTCTTGCAGTTATAGCATTTGACCATTCAAGTTGGACAATGCCTCAAATTTTGGATAAATCCTTAGTTTTAAAAGCAGATTCTATGGCACATCCTCTTTTAGGGGATAAGGCAGTTTGTAATAGTCTGGATTTGGGCAAAAATTCTAAAGTAGCACTTATCACAGGATCAAATATGTCAGGGAAAAGTACTTTTTTAAGAACAGCAGGTATAAATTTAGTACTTGCATATGCAGGGGCACCGGTTCGTGCAAAATCATTTTGCTGCTCTATAATGAGTATTTTCACCTGTATGCGAATAAGTGACAATTTAGAAAAAAATATATCTTCTTTTTATGGAGAAATTTTGAGAATAAAATCTATTGTAGAAGCTGCTAATAGAGGGAAAAATATTTTTTTCTTATTAGATGAAATATTTAAAGGTACTAATTCTATAGATAGGCACACTGGAGCTAAGATACTTATAAATGAATTGATGGATTCTAATACCTGTGGCATGGTATCAACTCATGATTTAGAATTATGTGATATAGAGAGTGAAAGCAATGAAAGAGTGAAAAACTACCATTTTAGAGAATATTATAAAGATAATAAAATACAGTTTGATTATAAATTGCATAGAGGTGCATCGAAAACAAGAAATGCTTTGTATCTTATGAAAATGGCAGGAATTAATATACCGGATAATTAATTTGATATATTTTTTGCATATTTAATAATATTTTTACAAAATACACTTTAGAGTTCAAAATCTATTGACTAACTTAAAATTTTAGTTCATAATATGTTAATATAAGTGAATAACTGAGGTAGAGGTGCAGAATTTAAGAGTAGAGTTGAGGAGGTAAGTACTGTGATACAACTTGAAAGGAAATTTTGCCGAAGTTATTTAGCAGATGCTTTAATGTTAAATAATTGGGTTTACATAAAATATATGTAAAACTGTCACAAGGTTAATTTGTGGAGAGCTATCATTCATTATAGGATTAATATGTCTTTATATAACCTTGAGTGTACTCTCAAGGTTATTTTTATGATCACCTTATGTCCGTCTTAGTTATATCACTTATCGGAAATTAAAAACCGATAAGGGGGAAAAAAAATGCAAAATGCTGCAGAACAAAAACAAGAAGGAACCTATGAGCTTAAAAGAGGTCTCAAAGCCAGGCATTTAAATATGATTGCTTTGGGCGGAGCTATTGGAACAGGATTATTTTTAGCTCTAGGAGCTACAATTAAACAGGCGGGTCCTGGAGGAGCACTTGTGGCTTATGGGTCTATAGGAGTTATGGTTTATTTTTTAATGACAAGTTTAGGAGAAATGGCAACGTACATGCCTGATTCAGGTTCCTTTAGTACATATGCCACTAAGTTTGTAGATCCGGCACTGGGGTTTGCACTTGGATGGAACTATTGGTACAATTGGGCTATAACTGTTGCAACAGAAATGGTGGCAGGAGCCTTGATAATGAAATTTTGGTTTCCAGGTGTACCATCTATTATATGGAGTGTATGTTTTTTAGTACTTATAGTTGGACTTAATTTATTGTCTGCAAAAGCTTACGGAGAATCAGAATTTTGGTTTGCAGGTATTAAGGTTTTTACAGTTATCGTATTTTTAATTGTAGGTGTGGCAACTATTTTAGGAATATTTAATGGAAAACCTGTAGGATTTAAAAACTTCACAGTAGGAGATGCACCTTTTGTAGGTGGTTTTAAATCTATATTTCTAGTTTTCTTAATTGCAGGATTTTCTTTTCAAGGTACAGAGCTTATAGGTATAGCAGCAGGAGAAAGTGAAAATCCAGAAAAAACTATACCAAAGGCAATTAATGCTGTATTTTGGAGAATATTATTATTTTATATAGGTACAATATTTGTAGTAGGAGCTCTTATACCTTATATGAATGCAGGAGTTGATACAAGTCCTTTTACTCTGGTATTTCAAAAGGCAGGTATAGCAGGAGCAGCTTCTCTTATGAACGCAGTTGTCTTAACATCAGTTTTATCTGCAGGAAATTCTGGAATGTATGCTTCAACAAGAATGTTATATTCTATGGCTAAAGCAAAAAATGCACCAGCATGTTTTGCAAAAGTTAATTCAAGAGGAGTACCAGTAAATTCACTTATACTTACTACTATAGTGGCATCTCTTTGCTTTTTAACTGGATTTTATGCAGAAACTACAGTGTATGTATGGCTGGTAGCAGCTTCAGGACTCGCAGGATTTGTAGCCTGGGTTGGAATAGCACTTTGTCACTACCGTTTTAGAAAGGCTTATGTTTTTCAAAAACGTGATTTTAGTAAATTAAAATATAAAGCTAAACTATTTCCACTAGGACCAATTATAGCACTTGTACTTTGTATTGTGGTTATTTTAGGTCAAGGTATTACTTACTTTGGAGAAGCTAAAATAGATTGGGGTGGAGTTATTTCTTCATATATAGGATTGCCTTTATTCTTAGTACTATGGGTATGGTATAAAAAAAGGTATAGTACAAAAGTTATTAAATTAGAGGATGTAGATTTTGACGATATTGAAAGAAAAGTAGAAAATATGAAGTAGTGTTTTGACAAAAAGTTTCTAGGGAGTTTACTTTTCTGGAAACTTTTTTATGTTTTATCCTATGACTACCTGCGCTAATACTCCCACGCACACAGCGAAAGCGACTATCACCAAATCAAAGATTTGGGA
>DAIMMR010000069.1:0-13418 GCA_036720575.1 Clostridium sp. | reverse complement strand
TTTTTTTAGTTATGAAAACAAAAATAGAAGAATGATACAATATTTATTATTAATATACATTAAAGGAGATACATTATATGGTTCATAATTATAGTGCAAGATATAAAGATATTTTATTAAGACCTTTATTAAAAAAAGATATTGAGGTTTTAAGAAGATGGAGAAATAATACTGAGGCGGTAAAATACTTAAGGAATATAGGTGAAATTACACCTGAAATGCAAGAGAAGTGGTTTAAATCCTATTTATTAAACAATGATGAATATTCCTTTTCAATTATTGATATAGGAGATCTTCATACTATTGTTGGAAGTGTATCTCTTTATAATTTTAAAAACACTCAGGCTGAAGTTGGGAAAATCCAAATTGGTGATGCTAGAGCTCATGGTAAAGGAATTGGAAGGACTGCTTTAGTAATGATTACTGAGCTTGGGTTTAAATCCTTTGGAGTAAAGAAGATTGTTGCTGGAGTAAATCAATGCAATATTGCGTCACATTCTAATTTTATGAAAATAGGGTTTAAAATAACCGGAACGCATCCATCCGTTTCTTCTTTTGGTGGAGTAGAAGATGAAATTGAAATTGATTTACATACATTAGAAATAACAAACCCTTATGCAACCAATATTGAAATAGGAATTGGATACGAAGAATAAAGTATAAGTTTAGACTCAAAGATAGGACGAACGCAAAGCCTATTGGGAGTTTTCGTCGTACTGATTCCTAATAGTTTTCAAATTTGCAATTAAAGATTTGATATTAAAAAATCATTAAAGACAGGCAAAATCTAAATATTTAGTATAGAAGGTTGCAATTAAGATACTAATCCATTTGCAATTGGCAAAAGAATATAATAGTTTTTCTAGCTTTAAATAAAGCAAAGAAATTATTTAATATGGAAATTATGGTTTATCTATCAATTTTATGCTGTAAGAAAAACAATATTTTACTACCTAAGATAAAGCAATTTAATAATTGCTATTTTAAAAAAACAATTTTCTAATTTTTAATTTTCAATTTTGACAGCCGATTTTTTCAGAAGTCATATAATCTATATTTTCCTTAGCGAAAAAGCAGTTACAAAAGCAATTTTCCTTTGTATAAGGGTTGTATAAAATTATAAATTTTGTATTCATAAGGCCAATAATCCTTTATGATTTAAGTTTTTCACATATATGATTAATTGTGAATGCTATTTTTTAGAAAAAAGCCTTCAATAATAGGAACAGACTTTTTAATGCTATATGGAAAGCGGTCAGGAAATTCAGTTAATTAGACGTTTCTTGCTTTTAAAAAATAAATTTTTGATTTAAATCAAAAAAATATATGAAGCTTTTAGTTAATGTTTAGAAAACAATCTATACATTTCAATTCTAAAGCATCAGTAAATCTTGGCCTTTTTAATGGATGAAATAGTATAATTGATAAAAAGGAAAAGTATAAAAATGAGGAACATTTCCAAAATTATGTCTAAGATTTCTTTTTTGGCTTTGATTTTTTCATTTTCTTCTTGTACTAATCTTTCTTCTCAAAACAGTAAAGGAATTGAGTCATCATCAACTAACAGTTCTTCTAGTAGTTTTTTTTATAAGCATGTGATTGTTGTTGGTGTTGATGGAATGGGAAACTATTGTAGCAAAACATCATGCCCGTTCCTTGAAAAAACCATGGAAAGTGGAAGCTATACTTTCACAGGAATATCTGAATCTCCAACTATAAGTGCACAAAACTGGGGTTCAATGCTTATGGGAGTATCACCAACGATTCATAAACTTACGAATGGTATTATTGAAACAGCAGAAATCTCTTCGGATATTCAATATCCAAGTATATTCACATATATAAGAAAGCAAATACCATCTGCACGATTGGCCTGCTTTTGTGGTTATAATGCTATATATAATGGAATTGTTGACCATGGTCAACAAGTTATAAACTACACTGGTCAGGATAATCAAATTTGTGAAAAAGCACAATATTATATCTTAGAAAACGAACCAACTTTTATGTTTATTCAATTTGAATCAGTTGATGCTTCTGGGCATGGAAGCGGGTATGGATCAGCTGACTATTTAAGTCAAATCTCTACTGTTGATTCTTATATTTCCAAAATCTATGATGCTTGTGTTAAAGAAAGAATAATAGATTCTACTTTGTTTATGGTTGTATCTGATCATGGTGGAATTAATAAAACCCATGGGGGAGATTCTACGCAAGAAAAAGAAGTTTTCTTTGGTGCGGTAGGCGAAACAGTAACAAAAAATACCATAGTTTCTAATTATAGAAATAGAGATGTTGCTGCTAATGTTCTTTATGCCCTGAATATTGAATCTCCAAAATTCTCCAAAGATGGCTTTTCTAGTCAAGTTTTGCCCGAGCTTTTCTCAAATCAAATAGTTGAACCATATAAAAATATCGATGATTAAATATTATTAGTTAACATACAATAATTTCTTATACATTTTAATTATTTGGTCTTTTCTTAATATTAATGGGTAGTTTTTAAGTCTAGTAGAATTGACTGATGATGCTAAATAATTGATCTCCTTTTCGCTTGCAACAAGACGAGGAGAAAGAGAATATTTTTTTAGTAAAAGTAAATACTTCTTAAGTGATTCCTTATTTGAAGGAGAACCAAATGCTCTATTAATAAGATTTAAGGCTTCTTTTAAATTCTTTTCCGGTTCACGTAAATCTTTTTTATTGCAATTTAAAAGTTCATCCCATACTAAAGGAAGACAGATGGCAACGGCTTGACCATGGGAAATATGAAAATCGGAAGTGATTTTATAACTCATAGCATGTGCAGCTGTTGTTTGAGTCAAGTTTATTGCTTTTCCGGCAAGATTAGCTGCTAACTGAATTTTTTTAAAAGAACTTTCTTTATTACTTAAATAGTCGTTGATGTTTGATAGGATAATAGTTAAAGCTTTATAAGCGTATTTTTGGCTTTCCTTGTTAGCGTTTATTGACCATATTGATTCAATCGAATGGCATAAAGCATCAAACACAGTTGCCTTTTTCTGATTTATAGGAAGAGTTTTAAGCCAAATTGTGTCTAAAATTGCTGCATCTGGGATAAGAAGATCATCTGTTAATGACTGCTTTTCTCCATTTTTATATATGACAGCATATCTTGTAGATTCACTGCCCGTTCCTGCTGTAGTTGGAATTGCAATTAATTTAATATCACTATAAACATGAGCTTCTTCTAAATTGATATCTAAATTGTTTTTTAAGGGCAAAAACAGTTTTATGGCTTTGGAAACATCTATTGCGCTTCCGCCGCCGATTGAAATTATGCCATCACATTTGTTTTGCTTATAAACCTGAATACCAGCTTTTACTTCCTCAATTTTTGGATTTGGTGTAAAGTTTGTAAAAGCAACCCCGTTGAACTTCTCAATCAAACTTGGAACAATGGTATTGTTATCAGGATTAATGAGAAAAGAATCAACAACAAAGAGCGGATGACTGATTTTCCAAGAAGAAAGGAGGTTAGATAATAACGATAAAGTGTTGCTTTTTCTTTTTGAAGAAAAAATCAGCTGATCTCTATAATCGATTTTTTCAATTTCATTAGTAACATTTGAATAATCATTAGGATCATCAATTTCATTAATAAAATAGCCGTCATATGAAACAGCAACGATATTTGTTTTATCAGAAATAACATTGAAGGCATTTTCGGCATAAACGTTATTTATCTTTTTGCTTTCAATAAAATCCACAATAGAATTTAGCCAAATATTAGTATCGTTTTTTGACAGCTTGTAAAAAGGCTGAAACGTGAAACAATTATCATCAAATATATTAATACCAACTTCTTTTAATTTATCGTTTACAACTCTTCCCTTAAAATCTTTCTCCGGTTTTGGCAATTTTTTATTAATCAAGCATAATGAAGAAAATTTGTTTTTGAGTACCATTTCAACCAATTTTTTGTTGAAAACCAAATCACCATGAAGAGTAATCAAATCTTGGTTATATAAATAATCTCTAGCATAATAACAAGATTGGATATAGTTGGACTTGTCAAAGATGGGATTTTGAACCCACTCAAAATGACACCCTTTTTCTTCAAAAGGTTTTGCAACAGAATATAATTGCTCTGGAAAAGGGCCGGTTGTAACGACAAATTCAGTAATACCACACTCACTTAAAATTCTTATTTGTCTTCCAAAAATTGTTTCGTGGTTGAGCAAAGGAGTCATACATTTTGGGTGAGATTTGGTTATATCTCCCATTCTATGGCCTATACCTGAATTGAAAATCAGTGCTTTCATATTTTTTTATTTTAAAGATCCTAGTTTTTTCATCATTGCAGTTTTGTTTTCAACTGGGGTGGTAGTTGGTCTTCCAAGATTATCTCGTGAACCTTGTTTTGTATGCAGAACTAGCGCATAAGATTCGTGGTTGTACAATTCCTTTATTCCAGCTTTTATTTGTTGCTGATTCTCAGCAACAATAACTTTTTTAAAACCTAAACCAATTAATATTTTGGGAATATCTAGAGAACTAGAACATGTAGGTTGGCCTCCTACAGATTCATGGGCGTTATTAACGTTAATAATATATTTGAAATTAGATACCATTTTTGAGCAAATTACGCCAAGTCCACCCATATGCATAATGAAAGAACCATCACCATCTATACACCATACATTCTTTTTGGTTCCTAAAGCAATTCCGTAAGCAATAGATGCCGTATGCCCCATTGAGCCTACTGTTAGGAAATCATTTGAATGATCTTGATGTCTCGATTCTCTAATTTCAAATATCTCTCTTGATGTTTTTCCAGTTGTAGAAACAATAAAATCCTGATCATTAATATCTGTTAGAATCTCTTTTAAAGCATCCTCTCGTGTTATCTTGTAATTAGAAGGCTCAATAGCAAAAGCATATGGAGAGAAGGTACCCTTATGTACAACTAGGGCATAAGGAGCATTGTTCTTTTTCATATAAGTAATTGCATCGTCAATCTGATTTTGGTAGCTATCAGATAATATTTGGTATTTAATTCCCATAGCTTCTAGTAGAGCCAGAGTAACCTTACCTTGTTTTACATGTTGTGGCTCATCATGCACACCCGGTTCTCCTCTCCAACCAATAATAAGCAATAAGGGGATTGAATAAACATCAGGATCTGTTAAAGACATCAAAGGGTTGACAGCATTTCCTTCACCGCTGTTTTGCATATAAACTACCCCATATTTACCAGTTGAAACATGATAACCAGCACACATAGCGACAGCATTTCCTTCGTTTGCTGTAATTATGTTTTGCTTAGAAGGACTGTTTTCAGTTATACAAGCACAAAAGTTCTTAAGCAAAGAGTCTGGTACTCCAGCAAAGAAATCTAATTTGTTTAGTAAGAGGTAATCATAAAAGCTTTTGGTATCTATCATGTTTATTTTTCTCCAGGAATAATAGAAAGAACTTCTTTAATTGGAATACAGTATTCTTCAGATGCTTCTTTGCTGCGATGGTCTTCTAATATCTTCTCAGCGGTTTTTTTCATTGCTGGATAGGCAGATCTTAGCAAATGGTTAGCATAAATGATAATGTTAGCACCCCAAGAAGACAAATCTTCATCAGTAAACTGGTTATAAGTTGTTGGAATAACAATAACAGGTATATCTTTTGAATATTTTCTAAAAGCTTTAAGGAATTCCTTTATTTGCAAACCATCTTTATCTTTTGAATGTATGCAAATACCATCAGCACCGCCTTCTTCAATATAGATTTTTGCTCTTCTCATTGCTTCATCTACCCCAAGTCCGGCAATTAATGCTTCAACTCTAGCAAAAATCATAAAGTCTCGTGTAATTTGGGCTTGCTTTCCAGCTTTTATTTTTTGAGCAAATTCGTGAGGGTCTGCGAGAATTTGATTAACAGTAGTTCCGAACAGAGAATTTCTTTTAGGACCAGTTTTATCTTCAATAATAACAGCAGAAACCCCTAGTCTTTCAAGGGTTTTAATATTATAACTAAAGTGCTCTGTCTTACCACCTGTATCACCATCTAAAATAATGGGTTTGGTGGTTACTTCTTCAATTTCTTCAATTGTTCTTAATCTTGAAGTTAGATCAACCAATTCGGTATCAGGTTTTCCTTTAAAAGTAGAATCGCAAAGAGAAGAAACCCACATACCATCAAATTCTCTAGGTAAACCTGTTTTTCTATCATTAGCTTTAGTGTTTTCAACAATTAGACCCGATAATCCATTTGAAGCCTCCATAATAGTGACATAGGGCTTAAGAGTAACAAGCTTTCTAAGTTTAGCTCTTCTATTATCGGGCGTGTTTTCTAAGCTTCTGGCCTCTAATTCAAGCTGAGTAGCAGAGACATCTTTTGTGTATGGAATCTCAACTAATTTTCCACCCCAACCTTTTAAGGTTTCTATTACCTTTTCACGGACTATTTTTTGGGCTCCTTCTCTCCAATCATCGCCATGTACAACATATTGTGGTTTATACTTCAAAAGGTTTTCTGTATAATCCAAAGTTTCTTGTGGAACGACTTCATCCACTCCTTTTATATCCTCAAAAATCTTTTTTCTCTCATCATAAGAAAGAAGTGGCAAACGTTTATATGAAGCAATTGCTTTATCAGTCAAAAGACCAATAATAACTGATCCGAGTTTTGCACCCTCCTTAATAATATTAATATGTCCTTGATGAATAATATCAGCTGACATAGCAATATAAACTTTATTCATAATTTTAAATCCCCCTCCAGGAAGAAATTATCATAGAACCAAACCATATACATTATATTATAAAAAGTATTAATGCTGCTTTAAAAATTAAACTATATTTCTAAACTTTTGTAATCGTTTATTAAAAAGCGGTGCAAAAAAAGAATTGTGGTAATTGATTAAATTTAGCCAATGTTTCAAAAGAAAGTTTTGACAATTTATACGGGAAATTATTTTATCCTACATATGATTCCAGACTATGAAATTAAAGTCGATTTCTTTATAAGAAATACCAATAGCAAATTGCGTTTTATATGAAACAATATTAATCATATATTTAGATTATAGATTAAAGATAGAAAGTTATAGTTTTAACCACCACTTGTTTTCTATGAAGAAGAGTCAATATTTTTAGCTCTTCTAATCCCACACTGTTTGCCAACAAATTAAGGAGAAAGCATATTTGTAATTCTTTATAATTCACCACTTCTTTGGCTCAGAAAAGCAATAATTTGTGAGAAGGTAAAAAGGCTATTATTCTATAGAAATTCCATGTTTTTCTATTTCGAAGAACTCTATGTCACAAAATAAAAATTTATTATTATGAATTATGCCACATAGTAATTCCAGCAACATTAATTTTTGTTTTTCTTTTTGCTTTTACACTTTAGCTTTTCTTTAAACAAATTAATTTCATAAAGAACTAATTTTTCTTTAAAAATTAAAATCAAAAGCGAATATTCAATAACACCAATTACAATGTCAATGATAGAAACATAAGTATTACTTAAATCAAGGTTGGTGAAGCAAAAGTAATTCAAAATCATAAGAGTTGCAAACATTATTAGAGATGCGAGTAAAGGTTTTATACTTGCTTTCAAAATTGACTTAATATCTAAAGCTTTTCGACAAAAAAAGACAAACAAGAAAGTAACAATGAACTCAGAATATAAAGAGGTTATTGCTGCTCCTTTTGCCTCTAAAATAGGGATGATAAAAATGTTGGATATACAATTTATAAGTGCTCCTATACCATAAAAAACAGATGTCATCCACATTTTATTCCTAGGGCCATAGTAAACATTTCCCAAGGCATTTGAGGTTGAAGAAATTAGTATAAGGGGGATAAGGTAATACATAATCTTTATTGATGGGTAATATTCATCTCCAAAAAATGCCGGAACAAAGAAAGACGCTATTGAATATAAACCAAATATACATGGGAGACCAATTAAAAAATAAACTTCAAACATTTGTAAAATTTTCCTATTAATTTCAGTCTCGTTTTTTTCCTTAACTAAAATGGAAATCCTTGAAAGTAAGACTGGCGATAAAGCATGAAGTAACGCAATAATCATCAAAATAATTTTATATGCCTGCTCATAATAGCCAACCTCAGTTGCTGATGCCATTTTTCCAATCATGGTTTTATCTATTGTTGAACTTAATGTAACAGCTAAAGAAGGTAAGAAAAATTGAAGGCCCTCGATTAGGGTTTCTTTAATTTTCAAATCCTTTTTAGAAGGTTTTGAAATGTTTCCAGGAACAAAAACCCATGGAAAAAATGCTATTATTAATAGTTGAACCGATTGTAGGATTACATAATTAAGTAGATCATTGGATGACTTAATAAGTAGAAAGGTTAATACTGTAGTAACTAGTCGAACAATTAGATTTATAATTGAAACAATTTTGAAATTTTCCAAGCCTTGAAATAAGAAAGTAATATCAAAAACATTTGCAAAAATGGTTAAAGAAAGGGCCAAATAAATATTAAGGTTAGAATTGCCTTGATTTAAAAGGACATATAAAAAAATTAAATAAGCAAAAAAAGAAAGAACAAAGAATAAACCTCTAATGAAAACTATCGACCAAAAAACTCCAGAATACGATTCTTTGTTATTTCTATTGCTTGAAATTTTGAGGGTGCCAAAACCCAAAAAGCCAAAATTAACGGCTAAACTAAAATAACTAACTATGGAATTTGCATAGGAATATTCGCCAATTCCTGTAGCACCAAGAACCCTAGATATATATGGAGTAACTATTAAAGGCAGTAAATAAGTAAGAAGCTTAATTAGAATCGAAAAAAGAAAGTTGGATTTTACGCCTTTTGATTTAATTAAAGCCTTATTAGTTTGCATATTTGTTTATATATTGAGCCAAATTGTTCTTAATTTGACTAATTGCTTTTTGATTAGGGTATTTCTTCCAAAGACCAACGTTTTGCCTTGAATTTGTCGGAATAAAATATTTGGACTTATTTATATGACAACTTGGGCTAATATTCAAAAAGGTTTCTATTTTTTGAATATAAGTTTTACTTTCAAACACCAAATTTTCGAAAGGAATCAATAGAATATTATTGCCATTCAATTGAAGGTTACGTTTTTCGCGAAACCTGTTGAACCAATTGGAGTAAAAGTCAGTATCGTTTGTTTTGCTTAATTCTTCTCCAATGAGACCTTTTGAAGCAATCAAATCACAATAGATGTCTCGCGGGTCGCGGTCCACAATTATAATCTTATAATTATCAAAATAATGAATTGCTTCTAAAGGCATTTGTGTAGGAATGGCTTGATCATAGATTACCATTTCTTTATTTTCGGAGAGTCTTGAGAAAATATTTTTTATATATTCTTTTGCAAAGTAATCAAACTCCCCCCCCGAGATTGAAGAATAGTACATATTATACTCACGCAAGCTTTTTTTGAAAATCTTTGAAATTGCTTTTTTTCCAAAGAGATTAAAGGAGGAATCTTTAAACTCTAAGAAGTGCCAATCGCCTTTATAAATAGTTGGAGCAATTGAATTTATAAAATTATTTGTTGAAACCCGAAAAGCTTTCCCTATTGATTCTTTGTAATCTAATCCTACTTTAGTTGGCATTTTTGAGCTTTTACGATACAAGCAATTTGTAAACCAAAGAAAATCTTTTATTGCTATATCGTAATTTAACGGATCCCATCTATCTATTAAATTATATCTTAAATCCATTAGACCATATGGGTCTTTAATTAATCTAAACTCAACCGGAATGGTATATGTGCAGTTGTATTCTTTTAAAAGATCAACCACAGCACTAGAACCACTCCATCCATAGCCTAAAACAAGAACATTAAGCATGTTAAAATTGGTTTATTAAATTCAAAACTGTTCTAATTTGGCTTTCTGTCATTCCATAGAACATAGGAATACTTAATTCAGTATTAGAAATCTCTTCTGCGATAGGAAGATCACCTTTCTTATATCCTAAATCTTCATAGGCTTTCTGTAGATGCATAGGAATAGGATAATGCTCATTGTAACCAATACCATTTTCTTTAAGATATTCTTTTAGTCTTTGCTTATCATTACATCTAATTGCAAAGATATGCCAAACATGTTCATTGCCCTCATGGATAACAGGTAGAGCAATCTTATTATTGTGTATTCCTGCTAAATACTTCTTGGCAGTTTCTCTTCTATTGTCATTCCACTTATCTAAGTATTTAAGTTTAATATTTAAGAATCCACATTGGATTTCATCCAATCTTGAATTATTACCTTTATAAATATGATGATACTTATAATCAGATCCATAATCAGCTAAAGCAGCCACCTTTTTAGCTAAAGCCTCATCATTAGTAGTAACAATGCCGCCATCGCCCAAAGCACCAAGGTTTTTACCAGGATATAAACTAAATCCAGCAGCATCACCTAATGAGCCAGATCTTCTTCCTTTATATTTAGCACCATGAGCTTGAGCAGCATCTTCAATTACTTTTAAGTTATGTTTCTTAGCAATAGCATTAATCTTATCCATATCACAGCACTGTCCATAAAGATGAACACCAATGATAGCTTTAGTATGAGAATTGATATGGGCTTCAATAAGATCAGGATTAATATTAAATTCATCTAAAATAGGTTCTACAAAAACAGGCTTAGCTCCTGTATAAGTAACAGCTAAAGCAGTAGCAATGAATGTATTTGAAGGGACAATAACCTCATCACCAGCTCCAATACCATAGGCTTTAAGAATAAGCATTAAAGCATCTAATCCGGTTCCTACACCAACAGCATACTTAACACCACAAAAAGCAGCAAAGTTCTTTTCAAAGGCTTTATATTCTTCGCCCTGAATATAGACTTTTTTATCATACATTTCAGAGAACTTATTCATGATTTCATCATGAATCTCAGCCTGCATAGGTCCAAAATCAACAAATGGTATATTCATTTTATTTACCCTTCGATATGTATTTTAAGAACTCATTATAGTCTCTTATGTAATCAGATTCATCATAAAGTTCAGAGGCAAGGACTAATAGAACAGCATCTGGTGAGAAGTCATACATTTCTCTCCACATATTATTATCAACATATAATCCCTCATAGGGCTTATTTAATAGAACTTCTGCTGTGCTATGACCATCATCCAGATGTATCTTACATTGGCCATGAACACAAATCAAAATCTGTTTGAGCTTTTTATGGGCATGAAAACCGCGTCTAACGCCTTTGCCGGTATCATACATATAATAAACTCGTTTAATTTGAAAAGGGATTTCTTTAAGCTCTTCTAAAGCAACAAGTTGACCACGTGAATCACCATGTTTTTGAAATTGTATAATTTTATAGTTCATTATTCCCACCCCTCTGTTATAGAAGATAATTGATTATATTCTTTTTTTGTTGGTTTGTGAGTGTGAGAAAAAAGTGCTGATAGTTTGAATAGAAGATACATTGGAGAAATCAAACATCTTTTAAAGAAACGTATCCATCTGTTCGAAGATTTATCAATTGCATGAAATTTAACTATTCTTTTTGCAAAATGAGAATTAGAGTTGCCATTTAGATAAATATAAAAAGAATCAAAATCATTACTAAGGATTGGATTAGTTTTGTCACCATTTGTTGAAATTCCCAAGCCATATTCGTACCATACTAAATATGATTTACAAAAAGAAATTTTTTTCTTATCTAGTAAAGCTAAACAGGTTAAAGGAAAGTCCTCTAATAATTTTACTTTACCTTGAATTTTGCTTAGATAACACAATTCAACATGTGTTTTTGCTGCAATAGAAGCACCTAAGATAAAATCACCATATAGGCAAATATTTCTTTTCATGAAAAGCTTTGATGATGTAACGAAGCTAAAAGGGCTTTTAGAATTAATAATGTCACCTTCTGGGGTAAAATATCTCCCTTTGCAGTAAACAATATCTGCATTACTTTTTCTAAACTGCATAACGTATTTATATAAGGAGAATTCATCAAATAAAAAATCTCCAGGAGAAATCGTTTTAACAAATTTAGTCACTGTAAATTTCAAGGCAGAAATAATATTTGAAACAGTCCCGACATTTTTCGTAAGGAAATTATAAGTGATATTATTAAATCCTTTCGATAACGACCAGTTCATTAATTCTTCTTTATAATTAACCTTAGATCCATCATCACTTATTATTACATTAAAAGAAACATTCTTTTGTTTCTCAATTGAAACAATGGTTTTTTTCAGTTTTTCTATCGAAGAATTATAGCAACAAACAATAACTGTGATTTCCGGTTCAGTCATTTTCTTACTTTCTGTATGTTTCCATCCACTTCATATACTCACCTGATTCAACATGCTTAAGCCACTCCTGGTTGTTGAGGTTCCAATCAATAGTCTGCTTAATGCCGGTATCGAAGTTATAAGTGGGTCTCCATCCTAACTCAGTCTCAATCTTGGTAGGATCCATAGCATATCTTCTATCATGTCCTGGCCTATCCTTAATATGATCTATCAAAGTATCAGACTTATTAAGAGCATGTAAGATAGTCTCTACTACCTGTAGATTACTTCTCTCATTATGGCCGCCTACATTATACACTTCGCCATCTCTTCCGTTTCTCACTATCAAATCAATGGCAGCACAGTGATCAGCCACATGAAGCCAGTCTCTGACATTCTTTCCGTCTCCGTATACAGGAAGCCTCTCGTTCCTGAGAGCCTTCTGAATCATTAGAGGGATAAGCTTCTCCGGGAACTGGAAGGGACCATAGTTATTAGAGCATCTAGAGATAGTTATCGGCAATCCGAAGGTTCTATGGTAAGCAAGAACTAAAAGGTCAGCAGAAGCCTTAGAGGCACTGTATGGGCTTGACGTATGAAGAGGAGTATCCTCTTTAAACATTAAGTCAGGTCTATCTAATGGAAGGTCACCATATACTTCATCAGTAGATACCTGATGGTATCTTCTGATTCCGTATTTCCTGCAGGCATCCATCAATACAGATGTACCAATGATATTCGTTTCTAAGAAGATAGTAGGATTGACGATTGATCTATCTACATGTGATTCAGCTGCAAAGTTGATGACATAGTCAAACTTCTCTTCCTCAAATAACTTATATACTAATTCTCTATTTCTGATATCGCCATGGACGAACTTGAAGTTAGCTAACTTCATAATTGGTTCTAGGGTCTCCATATTTCCAGCATAGGTTAAAGCATCCAGACAGACAAATCTGTCGTTAGGATACTTCCCAACCATGATGTGGAGATAGTTTCCACCGATGAATCCGGCACCGCCTGTAATTAAAAATGTACTCATTATTATTAATTAGCTCCTATCTCTTCAACTCATCATGTATGTATCGAGTCACAGCATCTTGCCAAGTAGGTAATTTATTAAATCCTGCTTTAGTAAGAGACTCTTTACTCATACGTGAATTATAAGGCCTACTA
>DAIMMR010000068.1:0-13446 GCA_036720575.1 Clostridium sp. | reverse complement strand
TTGTAATGGAAAAATCAAAAAAATAAATTGCCCACTAGAACTTGACACAAACTTCCAGTATTTGATAATAGAAATTGAATAAATATTTTGCTATAATATATTATAGGTGGTGAAATATATATGGATAAAGAAATTCTGGAAATTTTAAAAGCTATGCAGCAGGATATGAAATCAATGAAACAAGACATAAGTTCAATGAAGCAAGACATGAGTTCAATGAAGCAAGATATAGTATCTATAAAATCCACACAAAAAGAGCATACCCAGCTATTAAGTGCTTTAGAACATAAGACAAATGTAATTTCAGCAGAACAGGAAAATTTAAAGCATGAGGCTGCTGAAATTAAAGGAGAAGTTAAAAGCATAAGAAAAGATCTGAACAATGTAGAAATCATCACTGCCAGCAATTGGTCGGATATTGCTAAGCTAAAAGCAGTTAAATAAATACGGATATGAAGTAGCTGCCGTACTAAAAAAATTAGTGAGGCAGTTCCTTTATATTTTGATTATGTTTTGAATTTCCTGCATAATCAAATAATGGGTCACTTAATTCAAATTTAAAAGATTCACGGTTTACTGCCCCGACGACCTTATCACTATCATATAATTTGAGCAAGAAATCGGCCATTTGTTTGCTGGTATGATAAGTACCAAAACACCTGTCATAATCATAATTCTTTATATTATTAGCCACATTTCCAAAGTTTGTCCTAGTAGCTGCAGGTGCTAACACTTTTGCTCTAAGTTTTGCATTAGCTTGTTTTAATTCTCTTGCCAATCCTTCAGTAAATGTACTTACAAAAAATTTACTTGCACAATACGTTATAGCATTTGGTACAATAATATATCCACCAGCTGATGAAATATTTATAAGTTGAGAACTTTCGATATTTTGATAATCATGTACAAACAGTGTGGATAAAACAACTAAAGCCTCTATATTTAATTGAAGCATAGTTTCTATCTTTGCTAAGTTTTGATCAGCAACACTAGAATAATTACCAAATCCTGCATCATTTATTAATGTTTCAATATCGTATTGGCCTAATTCTTGATATAGCTTATGGATGTTAGGCATAATTGATAAATCTACATTTTTAATTATGATATCCAATGATGGATTATCATGTAAAATTTCACTTTTTAATTTTCCTAGTTTCTCTTTACTACGCGCAACAATGATTAAGTTTTTATTTCTCTTTGAAAATGCCTTTGCTGTTTCATATCCTATACCTGAACTTGCACCTGTAATAACTATATATTTGTTATTACCTTTCATTTGAGCCATCTCCTTTTTTTATGATACAATGGGATTATACAATCTAGAGTTTACTCTATGTCAAGCAGTAAATTAAAATTTAATAATTACACAAACTATGATAAAAAATATTATGGGGAAAGGGATATTAAAAAATGAGTTATTCCATTGGTGAATTCTCACGTATTACTAATATAAGCATATATACATTACGCTATTATGAAAAAGAAAAATTAATTGCTCCAGACAGGAATAAAAATGGGAGAAGATGTTATAGCGAAAAAGATATAAGCTGGATACAATTTATAAACCGATTAAAAGCCACTAATATGCCTATTAAGGAAATTCAAAAATATGCCAGGCTGCGTGCTAAAGGTGATTCCACCATGAATGAAAGGATGGGACTTTTATTAAAACATAGAATTGTTTTAATAAAAGAGATTGACAAATACCAGGAATATCTTAAAAAATTAGATGATAAAATCAACTATTATAAAACGGCAATAGATGAACAAAAACAAAAGTATGTTTAATCCGGCATCGATATTATAAATGTAATTGTGTTGTTCTCATAATTTGCCCATATCTTGCCACTATGCCTTTCAATTATACTTTTTGTTATAGAAAGACCCAGGCCTGAACTTTCATCAGGATTTGTACGGGATTTATCTGCTCTATAAAACTTTTCAAATAGCATACTTACATTTTCTATATTTAAATTTTCACATTTATTGCTTATACGGATTACAGCATTTTTGCCACATTGGGTTAAAGATACATTCACATCTGAAGGTTTTGTACTATATTTTAAAGCATTGTACATCAGGTTATTTAGAGCTCTTACAAATAAATTGATGTCAATTGTAACCATTATATTTTCAGCACATATGTTATCTACAATATTTAACTTTGAATTTTCAAAAGTAATTGAAAACTCGTCAATTAACTGGTAAATGAGTTCGTTTAAGCATACTGTGGATAAATGTAATTTTAAATCACTGCCATTTAGTTTTGTGAACATAAATAAGTTATCTGTAAGTTTCTTCATGGTTTCAGCTTTCTTTAACGATATATTTATAAATCTTTGCATTTCTTCTCTGGATTCATACTCACCATTTTCTACAATTTGCAAAAAACCAATTATACTTGTAAGAGGACTTCTTATATCATGGGCTACATTTGTTATGAGTGCATTTTTGGAAGCTTCAAGTTTTCTCTCGTTTTCAATTTTTCCTTTTATCTTGTCTGCCATAAGGTTTATATTTTTACATATCTCAGATAGTTCATCATGTCCCTTTTGGCGTATTTTAAAATTTAAATTTTCATTTGCAATAGTTTTTATACCGCAGCATATTTCATTTATATATTTCATCCTGCGGCGGGTTATTATGAAAAATATCAGCATGCATATAGAAAGCATTATCATAAAATTCTTAAACTCGTATATACTTCCCATTGAATCATGAGGTAAATTTACAGGGGATGCAGTTATCCAAAGTATTAAAATACCATTACCTGTTTTTATAGGTGTTTTGTATATATAATCATGATATCTAGTGGAATTTCTTGTAGAAATAAAGTATTTTAAAGAATCTGAGTATAATTTTTCTAAATTTAGATTTTTGGAAAGCTTTGACGAATTATATAACATATTGTTTTTGGAATTAGTTACAATAAAACCAAGGTTGTATTTTGAATATTTAGTTTCATATTTTGATAATACAGACTTATATTTGGATTTATTATTGAAATTTATACTACTTGTATTTAAACTTATATCATAGGAAACAGCTAATAGACGACTAATACTGTAGTTGTAACTTTGAAATTTATAAGGATGCTTTTGAGATGCAAAGTTTATGTAGGTTGAATATGATGCCATATATATAAAAAAACTTGCAATTAGTGAAAATATAAATGAAACTACAAATTTAGTTTGAATGCCAACTATTTTAACTTTCAATTTTATAACCAACCCCCCATACAGTTTTTATGTAGTCTTTTTTGAGCTTTTGCCGCAGTCTCCTTATGTGTACTGTAACTGTCCTGTCAAATTCCATATAAGGTTCCTTCCATACGTTTTCGTATATTTGCTTTATGCTCAGCACATTATCCCTGTTCTTTGCAAGGAAAGCTAAAATTTCAAACTCATGAGGAGTCAAATTTATCTCATTATCATCTACTTTTACAATGTGTTTATCCATATCTATAAGCATGTCCTGTATTCTAATCAAATTTGAATTTTCATGAAAGTTTAAATTAAATTCCTTATATCTTCTTAGATGGGAGTTTATCTTTGCAATTAGGAGCATTGGATTAAAGGGCTTTGAAATGTAATCATCAGCCTCAATGGTAAGACCCATTATTTTATCGGCATCATCTATCTTAGCGGATAATATTATAATAGGTAAATTTAAACTTTCCCTTATTTTCATGCAGGCCATCATACCATCCATTCTTGGCATCATAACATCTAAAAGTATCAAGTCTATTTTATTGTTTTTTTAAAATTTCCAGTGCTTCTATTCCATCTTTTGCACACAGAGAAGCTATATTTTGGTTTTTTAACATTATAGTTAAAAGCTCCCGTATATTTTCGTCGTCATCTACAATTAAAACTACATTTTTGTCCATGTAAAAATTCACCTTCCTATTGTATCTATATTTATTATATACATTTTTTTATTGCTTTGGCCAACTGTAATAAAATCTTAATAAACAGTATCAATTTTGTAATATAAAATATACTAGGTTTGTAATATGAGCACACTATAATGAAGTTATCATATAAAAAAGGATGTGAACTTCTTGGAAGTATTGAGATTGGAAAATCTATCAAAGAGTATAGGAAAGAGAGAAATTGTGAAAAATTTAAATTTGAGTGTAAAGGAAGGTGAAATCTTTGGATTTTTAGGACCCAATGGTGCAGGAAAAACTACAACTATAAAGATGGTTGTTGGATTTTTAAAACCTACTGACGGTAAAATTTACATAAATGGAAAGGACATTAAAAATAATAGGATAAGCTCTATAAGTAATATGGCAGCTATGGTTGAAGCACCTGATATGTATCCATATTTAACTGGAGCTCAGAATTTAAAGCAGCTGGCAAGGCTTGATGGAGATATTAGTCAAAGTCAAATAGATGAAGCTGTAAAATTAGCTGGATTAAGTGACAGGATAAACGATAAATTTAAAAAGTATTCCCTTGGAATGAAACAAAGGCTTGGCATTGCACAGGTTCTCATGGGAAACAAAAAGATATGGATATTAGATGAACCTACTAATGGGCTTGATCCAAGTGGAATGATTCATTTTAGAAATTTGTTTAAAAAATATTCTAGAGAAAAGAAAGTTACCATATTTATATCGTCTCATATACTTGGTGAAATGGAATCCATGTGTGATAGAGTTGCATTTTTAAATGAAGGTGAAATTAAGGGAATAGAAGATGTAAATAATATGAAGGGAAGTCTTGAAAAAAGATATCTTGAAGTTGTAGGAGGAGAAGAAGATGATTTTTCCAATAATTAAAAATGAAATTATTAAGATATTTCATAGAAAAAAATTTTTAATATGTTCTATTATATTACTGGTTGTAGCTTTATTTTCAGTGTTAGCTGTGAATAGCGAAAATGGGGAGAGGGGACTGCAAAAAGACAAGAGTATAGAGCAATATTATAAAGATCAAAAAAAATCAGTAACAGATAAGGCAAAGCTTGCTGAGATTCAAACACATATAGATGGCCTCGACAGGATGATAAAAGACTATGAATTTGAAAAAACGCATCCTCTTGCATGGAAAGATACTTTAAAAAAAGATGTAAAACTTATGGAAAGTACTGATGAAAGTAAAATGGAGGATCCTAGAAAGGAACAAATAAAAAGTGACATTACTTATAAGAAGTATTTATTAGAGAATGACATAAAGCCAATTAGTGATATTAAAGCTACGGGATACGTATTGTTTACTGATTACAGTCTTATCTTAGAATATGGCATGATAGTGATATTTTTAGTAGCAGTGTTTATGACAGTAGACAGTGTTTCCAGTGAATATGCACCTCCTACGTTGAAGCTTCTGCTTTTAAGACCTGTTACAAAGACAAAACTTCTACTTGGCAAATTTTTAGCTTGTGCCATTTCAAGCTCTGCACTTGTAGTGATTTTCAATTTGATATTCTTTTTATTTGGAGAAATTGTATATGGTTTTGACAGCTACAAATATCCAGTTAGAATAGGTCCTGCATTTAAGTACAGCAGTATACAAAATATGGATTTGCATAAATTTATATCTGTCATTTCAGGTACGTCAAGTATCATGCCTCTTTATAAATTTTTGATTGAATTTATGATTCTACAAATAATTTTTATAATTGCAGCTACAAGTTTTTGCATTCTAATATCTACTTTAATTAAAAATAATGCAGCAGCGGCATCAATAGCCATATTATTTGGAGTAGCTTACATGATACTTTCAAAAATTCCTGCATTATCTGATATGTCAGATATTATGACAGCATTTTTTATAGCTCTTGGCAGCTCTGGGAGTATAATAACAAGACGAATTGTACAAGATACAGGGGCATACTATATAAATACATTATCTGCAAGCTTGATAATGATTGCGTGGTCTATATTATTTTTAGGGTTAAGTACAATTATAGCAGAAAAAAGAGAAGAGTATATCTAGGTATTTTCAAAGAAATATTCGTCGCATCTTTGACTTGTTATTTTCTTTCAAATGCCTTAAAGAATATATTTATAATAATTTGCAGAAACTACAAGAGCATAGACAAAGCTATTTGAAAGGGGAAGTTTAATATGCCAGTTATTAATATGCTCTCTTCTGCAGAACAAGTAAAAGGGCAGGGAGTACTTTCTGCTTACGTTGAACAAGTTAATTTAGTTAGAAATGGACTTCAGGATAGTTATGAAGTAAGAATAAATAATTTTAAATTATGTGACATTATGCATTATCATACCATTGATTTTAAGTTTTTTTTAAGTATACCTTTTGCCAAATTATTGGGTACAAGTGTTGCTTATGTTCACTTTGTTCCAGAGACTATAGATAATAGTTTAAAATTGCCTTATATTATAAAAAAAATATTTTATAAGTACATAATTTTGTTCTACAAAAGTGTAGATTATCTGGTAGTTGTGAATCCATATTTTATTGATGTCTTAAAAAAATACAATATAGAAGAGGGAAAAATAGTTTACATACCTAATTTTGTATCTGAAGACAACTTTTTTAAATATGAAAAGGAAAAAGTAAAAAAAATAAAGCAAGAGTTACATATTCCACTTAAAAAATTTGTGGTACTGGGAGTAGGTCAAGTGCAGCATAGAAAGGGTATACTAGACTTTATTGAAGTTGCTAAAAAACTTCCACAAATTCAATTTATATGGGCAGGTGGTTTTTCCTTTGGTGTGATAACAGATGGGTATAAGGAATTAAAAAAGGTTGTAGAAAATCCACCTGAAAATGTAAGGTTTTTAGGTATCATTGATAGAAAAAATATGAATGATATTTATAATATTGCAGATGTAATGTTCCTTCCTTCCTATAATGAGTTATTCCCAATGTCTATTTTGGAAGCTATGGCACTTAAAATTCCCGTACTATTGAGAGATCTAGATATATACCATAACATTCTATTTGATGACTATTTAAAAGGAAAAAATATAGATGAATTTGTAAAATGTATAGAAAGACTGCAGAATAAAGGTGAAAGTTATAGGAACTGGTGTGAAAGGTCATGGAAATGTCACAAGTTTTATTCCAAGGAATATATCTTAAACACGTGGAAGCAATTTTATGACAAGATATATTATGAGAAGAATAAAAGAAGAAAACTTAAGGAAAACTTAAATGAAAAATAAAAAGTTTAATATAATTGTTGTACTTATTTCCACCTGTATTTTTTTCTCATTTTTCATTTTTACAAAAGGCATCCATTCTATGATTCAAGAGTTAAAATTACTGAATATCCACTGGATATCTTTAGCTGTAATAGCTGTTATTTTATTTTGGACATTTGAAACAATGATTTTATATACTATAATGAAAAATCTTTATCCTGGGGAACGGCTGTTTTTCAAGTCAATAAAATTTCAAATGGTTGGTCAATTTTTTGGTGCAATTACACCTTTAGGAGCAGGAAGCCACCCTTCTCAATTATATGCAATGACAGAAGCAGGAATGCCTGCAGGACTTTCCGGGTCTATATTAATAATAAAGTTTATGATACATGAAGTAGTAAGTATGTTTTTCTTAGTAGTATCACTACTATTTAAGTTTAACTATTTCAATTTAAAGATTAAATATTTCTTTTACTTTGCAATTTTGGGAATTGTAATTAATATAGGGGTGATGCTGCTAGCAGTATCCATTGTAATAAATAAAAAATTAGCGAAAGGTATAATAAACTTTATTGTAAAATTGCTAGGAAAGCTTCATATTATGAAAGATATAAAATCAAAGCAAGAGAAAATTGAAAATGAAATAGAAAGTTTTCATAAGAATGCAATTTTGATAGGAAAACATATAGGCATGTGTGCTCATGCTATAGTGTATTCACTTCTTCAATGGACTACTTATTTCAGTATTCCTTATTTTATCTACAGAAGTTTTGGGCTTAATTCTACAGACTTATGGACAATTATGGCGGCACAAGTGTTTCTAACAGTATTTATGACTGCAATTCCTCTTCCAGGAGCAGAAGGAGGAGCAGAAGGGGGATTTTACGTAATTTTTAATTTATTTTTTAAGGGTAAAACCGTTATAGCCCTTTTTGTATGGAGGATAATTACTTATTACCTGTCTATTGTAGTGTCAAGTATATTTATTTTAGCATTTCCAAATGTACGTTTAAAAAAATGATATTATTGAACAGTAATGTTTTGACATTTTGTATTTAAGATTTTACTATAAGTTTCAATTACCCTATGGGTGAAAATGCAGCTGGAATATTTTTTTGAAGTACGAACTGCCTCTTCACTCAATTTATTTTTTAAATTTTCATCTTTTAAGATTTTATCTATATAATAGCTAAATTCCCAGGGCTCCTTATAAGAAAATCCATTTTTGCCCTGGAGAATGATTCCGTCTATACACGGATCATATTTGCAAACTACAGGACACCCACTGCTTAAGGCTTCTATATAAGTTAGTCCTTGAGTTTCACTGGTAGAAGCAGTGACAAATATATCTGCTATTTTATAATATTTATAAATTTCTTTTGGATCTATCATTCCTGTAAAAACAACAGTATCTTCAAGGACTTCAGTGTGTACCTGCTCTTTTAAATTTTGCAAATAAGGGCCATCTCCTACAATTAAGAGTTTAATGTTTTTAATTCTTTTTACAACGGTATTGAAGAGGGTTAAAATCTCATTTATATTTTTTTCTTTCCCGATTCTTCCGATATAAGCTATAATCTTATCTGTATTTTTAATTCCTAGTGTTGAAAGAATTTCTTTTTTTTCATTTGTAAGCAGAGGTCTACAAAATCTATTTAAATCAATTCCCGTTGGTATCACATTAATAGGTTTATTTACTCCATAATGAAGCAGCATCTTCTTTGTTTTTTCTGTTGGAACAACTACGCCGTCAAGGCTATTTAAAATTAGACGGGTTATTTTCCCAACGGCACTTTTTTTTATAAGTTTTCCGCCCAATAAATAGTCCAAATATTCTTCGTACATTGTATGATAGGTGTGGATTTGGGGGGCATTTATTTTGCCGGCGATGTACTTGGCTGCAAATAAGGTAGAAAATTCTGTTTGGGAATGGATCATATCGGGTTTCCAATCTATAAGTCTATTTATGATTTTATTACGAAAGGGAACTTTAATTCTGGCATTAGGGTAAATTCCAACGCCAATGGACTTTAAATAATATATATCTCCTATGATTTTCTCATTCCCTGTAGGAGATAGGGTTAAGATTTTAACATCGTAGTTATTATTCTTTAATTCTTTATATAAATTGTATATTGAAGTTACAACACCATTTATCATAGGAAAATATGTATCGGTAGTAATTAAGATTTTCATTTTCTATTTCTCCTAATCTAATTAGAATTTTCTATTCTTAATTATTGTTTCCAATAATACATAAAAAAATAATGAAACGTAATATAATTTTAAATTTATCATAAAATTAACTATAATGATATTTTTTAGGAGGCAAGTATGCCAGGCGATATATCAAAACATACAAAATATATTGTTAATTTACCTTATCCTGAGCCAAGAGTGGAAAGAACAAGTACAGGATATGCAAATGTTCTTCTTAAAGATTATGCAGGAGAAGTAAGTGAATTTACTGCAATTTCCCTTTATGTGTATCAACATATGGTAAGTGAAGGAAGATTTGAAGATTATGCCAGGGTTATTGGGGGCATATCTATAGCTGAAATGAAACATCTAGAGCTTATAGGAGAAACAATTAAACTTCTTGGTATAAAGCCAATTTATATTAATTCTGCATGTCCACCTGGACAGTTATGGACACCTGCTTATGTTAACTTTATCACGTTTATAAAAGATATGCTTTTAGAGGATATTAAATCAGAAAAAAAAGCTATTAGAAATTATAAGTACCATATATCAATAATTAAAGATAGATATATACAAGAACTTATTAAAAGAATAATTATGGATGAGGAGTTACATCTAAAGTTGTTTACAGAATTATATGAAAAGTACAGTGCAGTATAATAATATTTAATTTTCCAATTAGGTAAAAACAATTGACCCTGAATTGATATCAATTCAGGGTTCTTAGACATATAAGTAGATAATGAACTACTGTTGTCCCTTGTCCTTTTTTTGTCCATTAGTACCATTACCGTTATTTCCTTTATCCTTGGTATCCGCTTTATTACTGTTAGTTACTTCTGTTTTAGGTTCATTTTTTATAGTTGGTACTGATGAAGTTTGTTTTTTTGTATTTTCACTATTTACAGAGGCTGATTTAGGTGAAGTTGATTTTGCTGGAGCTGAAGCTGGATCAGTGGAAGTTGAGCTAGCATCTGTAGTGCTTATAGTAGTGTTTGTTGTAGTAGTGGTAGTTGGTGCTGGTGAAGTTTGTTCTTTACTTTTTTGTTCAGTTTTATCATTTTTTGAATCCTTCTTTGCCTGGCCTTTATTTTCTTTTGTTGCTTTACCCACATTTATTTTAGAAGCTTCTTTTTTAGCTTCAACAGCTTTTGCAAGATTTTGTTTTTCCGTATCTAATGCTAGTTTTTTCTGCTGAAGCAAATCTTCTGCAGCTTTAATTGCGGCTTCATCTCCTGATTGTTTTGCTGTCTCAAGAGCTGTTTTGGCTTCGTTATATTGTTTTTTAGCATCATTATAAATTTGGCGTTCTTTTTTTACAGCTATTAAGGCATTTCTTTTTGCTGTCTGCATTTCTATAACTTTTGCTACTGCAGCCTTTGCTTTATCTGGAAGTTTATCTTGAAGTTTGGTTAATACAGCTAAAGAGTTTTTCTGCTTATCAATAATTTTGTTTTCTATGTTTTCAACGTCTTTAAGTTTATCTTCATCTCCTGAAGTCTGAGCTTTGTCTATTGCATCTTCAATTTTAGTTTGGGCTTCATTTATGTTATTTTCATAGTCAGTAAGGGCTGTATTTGCAAGATCTTGTTTATCTTCACTTGCCATTACCTCACTTTCACCTAATCTTTCTTCGGCTATTTCAGATAAGGTATTAGCTTTATCTTCTTCTGAAGAAGATAGTGTAACTTTTAAATTGTCTACAGCTTTATCTGCTGAATATAAAATACTATCTGGTGTTATACCTGCTTGATCTTTTAAAGTTGCTGCGTCAGAAGCAAATACACTGCTGCCTAAACTCATTGTTACCACTATACTTGTTACTAAAACCATTATTTTTTTCATTTTGTAATCCTCCCTGAATATATAAATTTAAATTACATTTTTTTATTAATCTCATTTAACTATTCACTAAAATATACGGATGTTAAATATGTTTTAGAGGGGTTAAATATAAAATTTATTTTTTCTTTATTTTTAATACACTTTTAATATATTTTTGCCTTTTATAATTGTAAATATTGGCAGTGAATAAAATATATTAAAAAAGGATGATGAAAGTGGCAGAGAAAGCTTTAGAATTAAAAAACATTTCTAAAAAGAGAGGTAAAAAGCAGGTATTAACTGATGTTAATTTTTCTATAAATAAAGGCGAGATATGTGGTTTTGTAGGAAGAAACGGGGCAGGGAAGACCACATTGATTAAAATCATAACAAGCATGCTATTTGCCGATGAAGGTGAAATTATAATCTGTGGAAAAAATCTCAAAACTGAAAGAGAAGAAGCTTTAAAAAATGTTGGATCAGTAGTGGAAACACCAGTGATGTATGGATATATGACAGGAAGACAAAATTTGAATTATATATCAAGCATACTTAAAGATGTAACAAAAGCTCAAATAGAAGATGCTGTAAAATCATCTAATTTAGGTAATAAAATTGATGAAAAGGTAAAAAAATATTCTCTAGGTATGAAACAAAGGCTGGGGCTTGCAGAAGCACTAATGGGAAATATATCATTACTAATACTAGATGAGCCTACGAATGGGCTGGATCCCATGGGAGTTTTTGAACTTAAAAATACTATAAATACACTGGTTAAAGAAAAAGGAGTAAGTGTTTTTATATCTTCACATATCTTAAGTGAAATAGAAAATATATGTACAAAAATTGTATTTATAGATGACGGAAAAATTATTAATATTCAGGAAATAGGTGATAACGCAAAAGTTAGCAGTAAAAAAAATATGTTTATAAAAACTAATTTTCCAGAAAAATCATCAGAAATTATTCAAAATATACCTGATGTAAAAATATTAAAGGTAGAAAAGGATGGTATTTCAATTTTAATAAATACTGAGTTACATGATATTTTTGATATATTAAAAAATTTACATGAGGCTGGAATAAAAATAGAAGGTTTCTTTGAAGTAAAGCAAAATTTAGAAGATAAATTTATAAAGATGATGGGGGAAGATAGTGATGAGTAAATATATATGGCAGGAACTTAAAAGAGTTATGATGAAAAAGAAAATTGCGCTTATTGTCATTCTTATTATTACAATAGCTTTTGGATTAATGAGAGTTTCAAAAATAGATACTTTAGAAGTACAGATTCAAAAAGATAAAGTTCTTCTTAACACTCTAAAGATGGACAGCACTAAATCTGATACTGAATTAAAAAAGGCAGATATTTCTAGAGATATATTGGAGACTCAAAAAGAAATAGATAACAAAGAAGACATGCTAAATCAAATAAATAACTATGATAAATCAAAATTAGGTAAACAAATTGAAAAATTGAGAAAAGAAAATAATCCTAAAAATGAATACAAAATACTTCAATTAAAATATGAAAAAGAACACAATATAGAAAAAAGTGAGTTAACACCAAAGGGAATGTATGCAGCTATAGATATTTTACAATATTTTGTATTGCTTTTTTTGATTATTCCTATTGTATTGTCATCTGATATAGTTTCAGGAGAATATTCACCTAATACAATTAAAGCTTTAATTACTAAGCCTATTTCAAGAAAAAAGATTATAACATCCAAGTTTATTGTTTCAGTGATTTTAAGCGCAGGCACTATAATTATAAGTACCATAATATTTATAGTAGAAGCTGGAATTCACTTAGGCTTTTCAGATTATAGATTGCCTTTTGATGTAGGTGCAAAATATGTTTTAGATAAATCACTACCCTTAAGTCCAGTGACTTCTCAAATGAAGTACGTAAGTGGAAGTATGTCAATAATTCCTCTTTGGAGTGTAATTCTTCAACTTATATTAATTTTAATAGTTATTTCAATAGCTATTATATCAATAATTATGTTTATATCAACTATTTGCAGGAATTCACTTATTTCATCGCTTGCAAGCTTCATACTAATTGCAGGAACACAATTCTGGTACCTCTTTTGTTTTTCAGGTAAATATCTTGTAGCAGCCAAATATGGCGCTTTTGTAAAGTTTTTACCTATCCCATATATGGTTGATAGTTTAGGTACCTTATCCGGAGATATTTCTTTAAAACTTGCTAGTAGTATAAATGTGTTTTTTGTTTTGATTGTATGTCTTCTGTGGACTTTAGTTATGATGTTTTTAAGTACTTATGT
>DAIMMR010000067.1:0-13477 GCA_036720575.1 Clostridium sp. | reverse complement strand
TTAAATAAAACGGCTTTTCAACTCCTCTCTGAATTTCAACTTGAAATTTAATATTACAATTCTATTTCCTTATGTCTTGTAACATGACAATTTATATTTACGGCTACAGGTAATCCTGCTATATGTGTAGGATAAGTTTCTATATTTACTGCAAGAGCTGTAGTCTTTCCACCTAGTCCTTGAGGCCCTATACCAAGAGAATTTACTTTGTCTAAAAGTTCATTTTCTAAATCTGAATAAAACTTATTTTTATTTCTTTCAGATAATGGTCTTACAAGAGCTTTCTTTGCAAGATTTGCAGCCTTGTCAAAAGTTCCTCCTATACCTACTCCTATAACCATAGGAGGACATGGATTTGGTCCTGCGTCCTTTACTACTTTTATTACAAAATCTTTAACAACCTTAAGTCCATCTGCTGGTTTAAGCATTTTTATCTGGCTCATATTTTCTGATCCAAATCCTTTAGGAGCCACTTTTATGTTAAGTTTATCTCCTGGAACTATTTCATAATATATTACTGCAGGAGTATTATCCTTAGTATTAACTCTATTTATAGGATCGGAGACTACAGATTTTCTCAAATAACCTTCCACATATCCCTGTCTTACTCCTTCATTTATTGAATCTTCTAAACTTCCTCCTACTATATGAACATCCTGTCCAATTGTTACAAATACACAAGCCATTCCTGTATCCTGACACATAGGCACATCTTCATTTTTAGATATATCTATATTTTCAAGTATTTTGCCTAAAATGTCTTTTGCAGTAGGCCATTTTTCGTCCTCTTCACATTCTTTTATCTTTTTCTTAACATCCTCCGAAAGATAATAATTGGCATCTATACAGAGATTTCTAACAGCTTTTGTTATAGTGGATACATCTACTTCTCTCATAATTTAACACCATTCTCCTTAATTGTATTTTAAATGTATAACAAGCTCATTATATAAGGTTTTAAAGCAAAAAATCAACTCGTTCTACGTATACTAACTTTTAATTACTAAAATATATCTAAAAATTAATAAAATATATTTTAGAGCCAATAAAATATAATATGAAAAGGCAGTTTAAAAAACCGCCTTTTCATATATTTTCTATTTTCTTCTATTTACTAATGCAACTACTCTATTCATTTCATTATTGACTATCATATATCCTTCATCTACACCCATACCTGGTTTTGCAAGAACTTGTTTTGCACCGCAGGCCATTCCTATGTTAGTTGTAACTTCTGCGGACCTGTTTGTCTCATTACAAGTTCCTCCACAATAAGCTCCCATATCATGATCTTTACAATACATGATAGCATCAGCTATATTGTTAACTCCACCTAAATCTGGAGTTTTTATTTGAACCATATGGCCTGCTTTATTGTCTGTAAAGAATTTAACATCATCTACTGTATTACACCATTCATCTGCTACTAATTCTGCATCTATTTTTCTGCTATCTATTTCTGCCCTCAAATCTCTCAGAGCTTCCATCTGTTTTTGCCTATCTTCTACGTCCATTGGTCCTTCAATTCTCAAATGGAATGGGTTTGCTGCTTCTGCAAGTGAAGCTATATAGTCAGCCATAGCTTTTGTATCATAATTGAATGCAACACCTATAGTTCCATATACATCAATGTGAAATATTGGGCTATAATCCTTAGAAGTTCTAAGTTCCATTACTCTATTTCTAAGCCATTTAACATATTTTAAAAGTTTTTCTCCATGCATTCCAAGTTTTTCTTCTACATTGTTTATAAGGGCATGTGGCATAACATCTGCACCTTTTATTATCATCTTATCTACATTATCATATCTATCATCACCAGATTGTGTAAATATTGGGACCCTCTTTATTTCACCCTCTGGATTATATTCATTTCTTATAACTTCTGCCATTGTTATTTTCTTTGATTTTGCTACAGCATCTAATATAGCTTGTGTTATACCATATCTTATAGCTGTATGAAGTCTCTTACCATTTACCTTCATACTATCAAATTCTTCTGCTAATGACTTAAACTCGTTTAATTCTCTTCCTATTAGCTTTGGAGCTATTTCCTTTTCTATAACTGGTATAAAATCTTTAGCTAAAAATAATGGATCTCTTCCACCTGCACCTGAATATTGAACAGCAGCACAATCACCAAAAGCTACCTGTCCATCTTCTAGTACTAGCATTACGGATATAGCCTCTCCTGCCTGTCTAACTTTAGCAAATCCGTCTGTTACAGGTTCGCCTACATAAGTAAATCCATTATGTTTAGCTCCTTTTTTTATAGCTCTCTGATCATCAAAATAAAATCCTGTTTTTCCTTCTGAACAAATTACGTCAACTATTTTCATTTTAAGTCCTCCTTGAAAATTAAACTGTTTTTTTAATTATTTTTCTTTTGGTCTTCCTATAAGTACTCCCTGTCCAACTGCAAATATATCATCTATAGTCATTTGAAAGCTTACTTCTCTATTTTCAAATTTTCCTCTTTCTTGCAGCTTTCTCTGATTAAAGTCTTTTAATTCCTGGCTAAAAGGAACATTGCCAAAGTGTAAATATCTTACTGCTCCTGTATTATCTCTTGCTGGCATCATCTTGCCTGCATTATATTTACTTGGTGCAAATGGAACATCAATAACTCCATTTGCAAATGCTTTTACAGTTCCTACAGCTAAATCTCCTTTTCCAAGTTCAAATACTTCATCCAGCATGCATTTTACTTCTGCTTTAATTACTGATATTTCAGCTTCCAGATCTTTTGACATAGGAAGTCTCTGTCCACCAAGCATATTTAAAGCCATTTTTGTAGCTTTTATTCCTGCTGCATTAGCTTCTTTAGTAGGAATTCCTATAGCTTCATGAGGTGTCTTAACTATAACTTTTGTTGCTCCTGCAAGGGCTGCTGTAGCTGCTCCTGTAGATATAACTCCAAAAGCTTTTGCTTCATCTGCAGGGAATCCTCCCATCCACTGATGAAATACTGTAGTTATATAAACATCATTGTATCCATACTTTTTCAAATATTCATTTATCTGCTGCTCTAATGCTTTCATAGCCGCTACATCCTGAATTACATTACCACACTCGCCATATCCTACAGTTATATTCTTAACACCCTGTTCTGCTGCAAGTAACCCCTCTATTATAGCTACTGCATTTGAAGTACTTGGTGGTACTAATGTTCCTGTAAGTGGTCCAAACGGTTCTCTATTTATGGATACTCCATTTTCTTCATAGAACCCAACTAATCTATCACAATACTGCCAATCTACAAGTGACTTAGCTATTGAAACATTCTTTGCATAAGGCACATTATAGGATATACATCCTCCTTCATTTGAAGTGAATCCACCTGCATGAATTATTTCTGCTAAAAGTCTTGAATCTGGAGTACCATGTCTAGCCTGTACTGGTAAATCCAATGCTTCTACTACTTGTCTACATCCCTTAACTCCATGGTTAACTGCAGGAAATCCATTTAAAAGTGACCTTCCCTGAGATTTACTTTCTTTTATGCCTACTTCACATTCATCATATCTATTTTGTCTCGTATAACTATCTATAGTTGTTGGAAGGAGATCAGCTCCGCCTTCATCTTGTAAATGTTTTAATAACTTAATATGATCATCTATAAGTGCAACTCCAGCTCTTGGTTGAGCTAAAGTAATTCCCTGTTCTTTTGCCTTTATTAACTTTTTAGGGAAGCTCTTATGCTCAGGCAATTTCTTTAAATAATCTACTGCTTCCTTAAGATCAACTTCCTTACCTGTTGGCCATTGACTTAAAACTTCTTCTCTAACTTTAAAGAATTGTTCTTCTGACCACTTCTTATTTTTAAGTTCCATATCATTACCCCCTTATATTTTCTATTTTGTTATACAACATATTTTTTTAGTGTTAACTAAATATTTTTTCATTATTCTAACTGCCATATCCGGATACTCTTCTGAAAGCAGTCCCATAGCAGATAATATATAACTTCTGTCAATTAAATATTCTGGATTCTTTGGCTTTAAATGCATAGGATCTTCTGTAGTAAAAATTCCTGCTTTTAATATTTCTCCAGGATCTTCACTGTGAACCAATACTCCACCTGTTCCTATGAGATATTTGGCATTCAAAAGGTCTTTTCCTATTTGAGAATATACAACTCCGCAAGGGGTATATACACTAGTTAAAACTCCAACGTGTCTTTCCATAGCCATTTCCATAGCTACCTTTGCCATTGCTTCATCAAATTTTATATCTCTTTCATTATCAGGAATCATTTTTATATTTTCACTTCTATATTTACATCCAGCCTCTATATCTATGCTTTTATCATCTAAATATTTTAGTACCCTTTTAGTACTGGCAGCTTCCCACAAGGACACTGCGGAATATCTCATTCCCAGATCTCCTTCTACAGTTCTCTTTGCAAAAGGCTCCTGTAATCCTCTTAAAGTTACTGCTGGTTTTGTAGGCTCTCCGTCAGCCAAAGAATGTACATCCGTAGTAGCTCCACCTATATCCACTACTACTAAATCACCTATACCCTCTTCTTTATCACTTCCAAGGCTCAAAGTTTTGGCAGCTTTTAATACAGCAGCTGGTGTAGGCATAAGGATACCATTTATATAGTTTTCAGCATTTTTCATTCCTTTAGCTTCAACTATTTTTTCCATGAATATTTTTCTTATTTCTTCCCTAGCTGGTTCAACATTCAAAGTATTTAGCTTAGGCATTACATTTTCAGCTACTTTATAAAACATTCCTGCATCTTCTAATATTTTTGATATTTCATCTTCTGCTACTTTATTTCCTGCTACAACTATTGGAATGTCCATTCCACTTTTAGCTAGCAATTTAGCATTGCCGATTATACACTCTTTATTTCCTCCATCTGTTCCACCGGCTAAAAGTATCATGTCTGGATTTGAATT
Source organism: Clostridium sp. (assembly GCA_036720575.1). GTDB lineage: Bacteria > Bacillota > Clostridia > Clostridiales > Clostridiaceae > Clostridium_B. The sequence goes on along the minus strand of DAIMMR010000067.1, from coordinate 8,567 downwards.
TTTTATCTCTTCCATTTCTTTTGAACTCAAATCATAACTATAAACATGCATAACTCTTGCTCCAGCACCAAGTGCTGCTCTTTTAGCAGCTTCAGCAGTAAGATCTGGTACAAGGCCTATAGCAACCATTTTTAGTCCACCTGCAGCAGATGAGCAAGCCAGTTTCTTTATGAAATTAACTTTTTTATTCTTTAATTTACTTTGTAATTCTGCATAGGCTTTGTTAAAACCTATCATTATGTCATCTTCTACTGTAGTTATCGCTTTAGCTGTACCTAAAATCACTTCATTTTCTATATCCACAGCTGTCAATTTTGTATAGGTACTCCCAAAATCTATAAGCAAATATCCTTTCATAATTAACCACCTCTGTTCTCATAAAGAGGATTCAACACTCAAATTACTTTTCTATTAATTTTGTACATTTAAATCTTTTTTCAAGTCATTAATTGTAACTTCAGGTAAAGTTCCTGGTGGATATATTCTATCAAATCCCATACTCTTAAATTTATTATATACATCTTCCCACTTTTGTTTTCCAATTACTAAATTTCCACCTGCATAAATTAGTATACCTTTAAGACCCGACTCATCACATTTTTCTCTAAGTCCCCTGCAGTCCATTTCTCCATGCCCATAAAGTGATGATACTAAAATAGCATCTGCTTTAGTTTCAATTGCAGCATTTATAAAATCCTCTTGTGGTGAAAGAACTCCTATATTTATTACGTTAAATCCAGCTTCTGTAATGGCATGATCTAATATTTTATTTCCAACTGCATGACAATCAGAGCCAATTACTCCTAAAACTATGGTTTTCATTATAAAACACCTCCAAATTGCATAAATACCAATTAATTAAAATCTTTATTAACATATATTAATCGTATATTAAAAAATAAATATTATTTATTTTCAATCTTATTAAATGCCAATTTACATACTTTAGTTCAATTATTTTGGTTGAGTTCAACTATTTTTGATTTTAAATCCTTAATTGAACTATCATCGAGATTATATAAAAATCTCATTATATGCTTCTTGTCCACATTATGTGCTTCAACATCTTTATATCTTCCTGGTGAAACTATCAATATATCTACATTATTTATAATTCTTTCAAGTTCCTGATCATTAAAAGTATTGGTAAACTGAATATTAATATCTCCTAGCCCTGCTCTTTCAAGTGCTCCTCTTGCTTTGAACATAAACTCCTTAGAAATACATACAAAAGCGAATTTAGTATTACTAGGATATCTAGCAATCTTAACTATTGTTGCCAAATCTACATTTATGGCTACACCTATTACTTCTTTGTGTAATCCTTCTGTTAGTTTAATTACTTCATTTACATGGTTAAAAGTTGCTATTATAACCTGGCTTTTTTCTATAATCTTCCTAGTTTCGCTGCTTATATTCCTTATGTCATCAAGAGTAAACGGTACTATATTCATGTCCGTGCTTTCCATAAGCTGTTTACTAAACATTCTAGATTGCTCTATGTTACATTCCACATATACTGCACTAATTTTACTTATAAGTTCTTTCTTTTCTCTTATTCTTTGAGTAACAATTTCTAAAAATACATCTGGATCTATACCTGATTCAATAGCTTCTTCAAACGCAAGATCTATAAACTTTGTTATTTTTTCCTTTGTATTTTGAACTTTCCAAGGATTTGCTTCTTCTGCTACAAAAGTTCCTCGTCCCTGGTAAGATTTTAAAACGCCATCCTGTTCTAATTCATTATAAGCTGTGCTTATAGTATTTCTACTTACATTAAGTTTTTCAGATAATTCTCTTTCTGTAGGCATTTTTTCGCCTACCTTAATGAGGTTACCTTTAACTAAATCCATTATTTGGTTTTTTACTTGTAAATATAATGGTATACCACTATCTTTATTTATTTTAATATTTATGGCAATCACCTCAGATTATTGGATTAATGGATTAATCCATTACTTTACCTAAAGGATACCATAATGCAAGATTAAAATCAATAGCTTTTTCTTAACTTTCAATTTTCAGAAAATTCTTATGAAATTGTTTTCAAAATGTGCTTTTAAAGGATTAGGGATTAAATAAACTTCTTCTTCAATTAGCCTAAATTCAAGGATGGCTACCATTAATTAGTCCAATTTTACTTAACGTGAACTTAAAGTCCAATTTTGAGAAATGTCTCCTAAGATAAAAGATTTGAACAATTCTGCTTTAAGAATTGCATATCCCTATGCAATTCCTAAAATTACCCCCTTATAAGGGTCATTTTACTGTAAATATTGGGGAATATAATTTTTCAGTATAGATATATTAAATTTTTTATCCGATGACTACCTGCTCTAATAATCCCACTTCTCCAAGTGGGATTAAAGAGCAGCTACGTCCCTGGATAACGATTTTCCCTAAAGGATAACGCCTTCTAAGTGCTGAAGCACTAAGAATCCTGTTAATAAGCATCAGGTGGAGTCAAAACTCCATCTGATGCCAAGAACTCTGTTTATTTAATTATGATTTTCCTGAACAACACTATTCCTTTTTTTAGTTACATTTTTATTAACACCAAATATATAATAGCAGATAATTAAAGTTGCTATCCAAATAGGTCCTAATACAACTGCTATTAAAGTATCTGGAGTAAATGCCATCAATATATATACAAATACTAAATATGCTAAACTAATATAACTTACGTAAGGATAACCTTTGGTTGGAAATTTTAATTTTTCTATTTGTTCCTGTGTGAGAGTTTTTCTAAATTTCATTTGTCCAAGTACAATCATAAACCAGGCAAAAAGTCCTGCAAAAGTCGCAACACCTGTAATATAAACAAATGCTTTACCTGGAATAAAATAATTAAGTATAACACCTATAAGCATACATGCTGTAGAGCCTAATATTGCATTTTTAGGTACTTTTGTACTACTAAGCTTGCTAAATATTTTAGGTGCTCCCCCTTGAAGAGATAAATTATATACCATACGTCCTGTCGTATAAATACCACTATTACATGAAGACAGTGCTGCAGTAAGTACAACAAAATTTATAATTCCAGCTGCAGCTTTAATTCCTATTTTATTAAAAGTCAATACAAAAGGACTTCCTAGCACTCCTATTTTATTCCAGGGATAAAGTGACATAATTACAGTTAATGATCCAATATAAAATATGCAAACTCTCCAAAAAACCTTATTAATAGCTGATGGTATAGTTTTATCAGGATTTTTTACTTCTCCTGCTGTAACTCCTATAAGTTCAGTTCCAAAAAAAGCAAAGGTAGCTAGTGGAAGTGCTTTTAATAAACCTTTTATTCCTTTAGGGAAAAATCCTCCATTTCTCCATAAGTTTGTAAATCCTACTATCTTTCCTCCATTTCCTATTCCAGTAAATATGACAACTAAACCTAAAATTATCATGGCAACAATAGCAACAACTTTTATAATTGCAAACCAAAATTCAAACTCCCCATAAGCTTTTACATTAATTAAGTTTACAGTTATCATTAAAGCAAGTGCTGTAAAAGCAGATATCCATCTTGGAACTGATGGGAACCAAAAATTTATGTAAATACCAATACCCGTAATCTCTGCCATACAACATGAAATCCAATTTAACCAATAAGTCCATCCTGTTAAATAGCCAGCAAGTGGTCCTATATACTCATTAGCATAAGCACTAAAAGAACCTGCAACAGGTTGTTCAACTGCCATTTCTCCAAGTGCACGCATGATAAAAAATAAAACGACACCACTAATAGCATAACCCAGCAAAATTGAAGGCCCTGCTGTATTAATAGTGTTTGCAGATCCTAAAAACAACCCAACTCCAATAGCACCGCCAAGTGCTATTAACTGAACATGCCTTTCTTCCAATCCACGACTGAGATTTTCATGTAAACTAGAATTCTCATTGCTCATTATAAAATCCTCCTGATATTTTGTATATTTTTTAGCTTATTACCATTTTATCATTAAATTTGCTTAATCCAAGTCTACAATCTTGAAAATATTTACTAAAAACATAAAAATTACTCTATTTAAGGAATAATTTCCCGGCCAATTATATAATAGTAAATGTTTTTTTACTTTTTCTGATATACTAACAATATTTTTTTAATAACATAACTACATTTTATGCTTAAATATACTTTATACACGAAATATACAATTAAGCTATAGTAACCTTACTTTCCCTAGACATCTCCTTTTCTCTACATGCCTCTATAAACGTCCTAAAAATAAAGTAGACTTTGCCTCTGTAGCAAAATCTACTTTATTTTTGTTGCTTTTTAATTAGAAGAATAATATTCTTTTACTGATCTAGCTATAGAATCTGCTATTCTACTTTGATATTCATCCGTAATTAATTTATTTTTTTCCTGAACATTAGATAGAAATCCACATTCTATTAATACAGAAGGTCTAGTATCTTCACATCTAAGTACTTTATAACAGTTTTTTGCTGCTTTTTCCTTTCTATTATTGTTCTTGTCAAGATCATTCACTAAATTTTTTTGAAGAATATAAGCTAACTTTTTACTATTTTCATTTTTAGAGTACCACACCTGGGCTCCATAGTATTTAGGCTGAGGAAACATATTTAAGTGTATACTTATAAACATATTACAATTTGTACTTTTTTTCAATTCACACCTATTATTTAAATCTTCAACTTTCTTTTTTCTTATTCTCCCATCATCTGTATACAGCCCCTCGTCTTTTTCTCTAGTCATAATAACTTTAAATTTTTCTTTTAGTAACTTGTCCTTAAGTTTATTACTTATTTTTAAATTTATTTCCTTTTCCATTGTTCCATCTTTTGATATTGCTCCACTATCTATTCCTCCATGTCCAGGATCTATAAGTATAGTAATACTTTCTTTAGTAATATTTTCATTACCTAATACTAGAGATGGACATACCATATTTATACTGCATATTATCAATATCAACAATATAACTCTTGCTTTTTTTATGTTCAATATACACCAACTCCTTATAATTATTTAGAGCCTTAATATATATTTACCCAAAACATAAAAAGTTATTAAATTATTTTCAATATCAATGAATCTTACTTAGTGGGAGTGTTACAGTAGGTAGTCATCAGATAAAAAAATAGTTTATACATACATAAATTTTGTATGTATAAACTATTTTGAATTCTAATATTATCTCTTTGAAAATTGTGGAGCTCTTCTTGCTTTTTTAAGACCATATTTCTTTCTTTCAGTCATTCTTGGATCTCTTGTTAAGAAACCAGCTTTTTTAAGTTCCGGCCTTAAATTTTCATCTGCTTTTAAGAGAGCTCTTGATATTCCATGTCTTATAGCTCCAGCCTGACCAGTAAATCCTCCTCCATGAACATTTACAAGTACATTAAACTTTCCTTTAGTTGAAGTCAATTCCAATGGTTGGTTAACTATAACCTTTAAAGTATCCAATCCAAAGTAATCATCCATATCTCTCTTATTTATAGTTACTTTACCTTCTCCAGGTACAAGTCTAACTCTTGCTATTGACTTTTTTCTTCTTCCTGTTCCAAAATACTGAACCTTAGCCATTTTTTATCCTCCCTCCAGCTCTAACCTAATATTTTAATTCTAATACTTCTGGCTTTTGAGCTTCATGATTGTGCTCAGCACCTCTGTATACTTTCAACTTTTTGAACATTTGCCTTCCTAGTGGGCCATCTGGAAGCATTCTTCTTACAGCTTCCTGGAATACAAATTCTGGTTTCTTTGCTAAAGCATCTCTATAAGAAATTTCCTTTAATCCACCTGGATATAAGGAGTGATGTCTCAACATCTTTTGATCTAATTTTTTACCAGTTAAAACTACTTTTTCTGCATTTATTACTATTACAAAATCTCCTGTATCAACATGTGGTGTATATATAGGTTTATTTTTACCTCTTAATATTGAAGCAATTTGACTTGCTACTCTTCCAAGGGGTTTTCCTGCAGCATCAACAATGTACCATTTTCTTTCAATTTGTTCAGGTTTTGCTATATATGATTTCATGGCTTTCCCGTTATACAATTAACGGTTTTCAACTCCTCTCTTATTCTAGCTTCTTTTAATCTCTAAAAAGAGACTTTTAAATTTTCATAAACGATTCTCTATATAAAGACCCGGGGCTAGTGAGTCCTTTATATCCAAAATACAAACAATTTATATTATAATACAATGTGCCTGGTGTGTCAATCTAGTAAAATATTTTTTCCAAACAAAGTCCTAAGGCTGGTACAGGCTTCCCGGCTTTTGACCTATCCTTAGACTCTAAAATGTCTTTCACATATTCTGGCGTAAACCTTCCTAACCCTACTTCTAATAAAGTACCTACTATTATCCTTACCATATTGTACAAGAATCCATCTCCAACTATGGTAAACTTAATCAAATTATCTTCTTGCATAATAGTTAATTCTCTCACTGTTCTAACAGAAGATTTAGCAGAACTTCCTTTTTTCTTAAAAGCAGAAAAATCATGAGTTCCTATAAAATACTTACATGCATTTTTCATTTTATCAATATCTAATTTTCTTCTAAAGTAATAAGCATATTGTCTTCCAATAACAGGCCTATTATTTCCCGTTACTATTGTATAAACATATTTTTTACCTAAGCTGTGATACCTAGAATGAAAACTATCATCCACTTCTCTGGCGTTTAATACAACTATATCCTTAGGTAATACTCCATTTAACGCCATTTTAAAATTAGAACTTGGTATTTTACTATTAGTAAAAAAGTTGCACACAAATCCTTTTGCATGAACTCCTGCATCAGTTCTACTTGCACCTATAACTTCAGAAAAACTCCCTGTAATTTTTTTAATAGCTTCCTCTAATCTTTGCTGAATTGTCCTAGCATTATCTTGTCTCTGCCATCCAGAATAATTTGTACCATCATATTCTATTGTAAGCATTACATTCTTCATTAATGCCACCACATTCTACTTAATATGGACACACACACCAATGCAAAAGTACATACTGATGCCACAAAGTCCCTATTAGTCAACTTAAGCTGTTTCATTCTAGTCCTGCCTTCTCCACCTGTGTAACATCTAGCTTCCATTGCCATTGCCAGTTCATCTGCACGCCTAAAAGAACTTATAAAAAGTGGCACAAGGATTGGGATAAGATTCTTAGCTCTCTGGATTATGTTTCCAGATTGAAAATCCGCTCCTCTTGCCATTTGAGCTTTCATTATTTTATCTGTTTCATCCATTAATGTCGGTATAAATCTAAGTGCTATAGTCATCATCATAGCCAATTCATGAGCAGGTACCCCTATTTTTTTCATTGGACTTAAAAGCTTTTCTATTGCATCTGTGAGTTCAATAGGAGATGTAGTTAAAGTTAGTAGTGAAGTTCCTATAATTAAAAATATAAGTCTTATTGCCATAAATGCAGCCATAACTAATCCTTCTTTATAGACGACTAAAAACTTCCACTTAAACAAAGGTGGATTAACTCCCGTTGTCATAAATATATTCAGCACTGCAGTTATAATAACTAATATGAATATTGGTTTAAGTCCTTTATAAATATATGAAAACTGTATCTTAGATATAAGTATTGAAATTATAGTGAATAATACTATAAATATATAGCCTTTAAAGCTGTTTACTATAAATAAATCTACAATATATATTAAAGATATCAATATCTTAACTCTTGGATCCAACTTATGAACAAAAGAATTCCCAGGTACATATTGACCTATTGTAATATCTTTAATCATTTACTAGCTCTCCTAACTTTTACTTAATATTTTGAGTATTTCTTCTTTTGCCTGCTTTACTGTAAATACATCTTTTGATATATTTATACCTTTTTCCCTAAGCTTTTTTACCATATATGTTACTTGAGGTACTGCAAGTCCTACACTTTCCAAAGTGTCAACCTCATTAAAAACTTTTTCAGGAGGGCCATCAAGTATACATTTTCCCTCATGCATTACAATTATTCTACCAGCCAACTTAGCTACATCTTCCATGCTGTGAGATACAAATATTATAGTCATATTGTATTCATTATGTAAATTTTTTATTTCTGAAAAGATGTCATCTCTCCCCTTGGGATCAAGACCTGCTGTTGGTTCATCTAATATGAGTATTTTAGGTTCCATAGCAACTACTCCTGCTATAGCAACTCTCCTCTTTTGTCCTCCGCTTAATTCAAAAGGAGATTTATCCTTGTAATCTTCATATTTTAATCCTACCATATTCATGGCTCTCTTCACTCTTTTATTTATATCATCATCACTCAATCCCAAATTTTTGGGGCCAAAAGCAATGTCTTTTTCTATAGTTTCCTCAAATAACTGATATTCAGGATACTGAAATACAAGTCCTACTTTTTTTCTTATAAAATTCAAATTTATTTTTTTATCAGTAATATCTACTCCATCTACTATTATCTTGCCTGAACTTGGTTTTAAGAGTCCATTTATATGTTGAATAAGTGTTGATTTTCCCGAACCCGTGTGTCCTATCAAAGCAACAAATTCTCCATCTTCTATTTCAATATTTATGTCATCTAGTGCTTTTTTTTCAAAAGG
>DAIMMR010000635.1:0-1869 GCA_036720575.1 Clostridium sp. | reverse complement strand
AATGCAAATTACTTCAATTCCACTTTACTATAGAGTGGGAAATAAGTCAAATAGGAGGAAACAAATTGAAAAATATATTTGATATTTTTAGAAAAAGAAGAATAGAAAACTTAGCCAATAAGCTTATAAATGAACTCCAAAAGGACGGGCTTGAACTAGACCCAGTATGTACATTGGTAAATATATGGCTTCATAACGAAAAGGACATGAGAATTGATTATACTGCCAATGAAAAAGTTTTGGAAAATAGCACTGAATTTAAATTCCATAAAGGAGCCAAACAAAATGAATAAGGTTATAAAGGAGATAAATACACCGTTTAAGGGACTGCTTGCTACTCTTAATAGCTTGCTAGAGGTTTTAAACAAGCTGGGGTATAAAATTCATGACCCCGGCGATCCAGATTATTATATTAAAAGGATCACCTATAACAGTGAAAAGGACAGATTGGAAACTGGATGGCAGGAGGATAGATAAGTGGATAATTATTTTAAATTTAAAATATTGAAAATTGATAAAAAGTCAGATGTAACATCTATAACAGCAGAGTGTATGGGTGATAGTGAAATTGTCACCTTAAATATAGCAACCGTGCTTTCAAATGATAGAAGCATCATCAAAGCCGAACTTATGAGGAAGTATTTAGCGCAAACTACTTGTGATTTAAAAGTAGGGGAAATAATTTAGGAGGGATAGTATGGCAGATAAAAAAATGGTGGTTCTGGGTGAAAGCCACAAAATGTTAAGTAAACTTTTAGAAACGAAACAGGAAGCATTACCACGAGATTTCAATAAAGCAAGATTTTTGCAAAACTGTATGACCGTTCTACAGGACACTAAGGACATAGAAAAGTGCCAGCCTATAAGTGTAGCAAGAACAATGCTCAAAGGTGCATTTCTGGGGCTGGATTTCTTCAACGGGGAATGTTACGCAATACCTTATGGCGGTAGTCTACAGTTTCAAACAGATTACAAAGGTGAAATAAAACTTGCAAAAAAGTACAGTTTCAATCCCATAAAGGATATATACGCAAAGGTTGTTCATGAGGGTGACGATTTTCAGGAAAGCATTGAAGATGGACAACAGACAATTAACTTCAAGCCGTTGCCGTTTAATAATGGTGAGATTATAGGGGCGTTTGCGGTATGTCTCTTCCAAGATGGCAGTATGTTGTACGAAACTATGACAAAACAGGAAATAGAAGGTATACGAAACAACTTCTCTAAGGCAAAAAACAGCCCCGCATGGACAAAAACACCTGGGGAAATGTATAAGAAAACCGTTCTTAGGCGTCTATGTAAATTGATTGAACTTGATTTTGATAGCGTTGAAACCAAGAAGACTTATGACCAAACTTCCGACTTTGAGTTTGAAGATAAATCTGAACATGAGGTTTCAAACTTTGATAAAAAAGATATTAACGAGGACAAGATAGTTGAAGCTGATGTAGAGGTTCAAGATGATAATGAAAACAATGTTCCTGAGGACGGTGAGTAAATGGAGATTGCAGAAATAAAAAAGAGTAAAGAATGCAGTGAATGTTGGATATGCGGTTCAACTAAAAATGTAAAGATTCTTAGTATTAAAGCTAAAAAAAGAACGAATATTTCACTTAGCTTATGTGAAAAGTGTAGAGAAAAAATTTGTTTAACACTTGAAGATGAAGCTATAAAAGAGTACGAAGAAAGCGAACTAGCAAAAGAATTTGATTTACTAGGTCCAACTCTACACTAGAAAATTATAAAGGAAGTGAAGTAAATGGTAGTAACTAAAGAAAATTATTTTACACCAGAAAATGACAAAGAATATATGTCTGTAAGCTTGTTTAAATCTTTTAAGAAATGTGAAGCCAAGACAATGGCAAAGCT
>DAIMMR010000634.1:0-1874 GCA_036720575.1 Clostridium sp. | reverse complement strand
TTTTATGCCTATTTTTAAGTAGGACAAGTTTAAAAAGAATAATTTGAACTACGCCGATTAATCTTTATAAAAAAGACATACCGGATATATTTTTTTATAATGAAATATGTGTTGTTTCTGATTCTACAGAGGCAAAGGCAGGTACCTTAACTGCAAATTTTGAAAGATATTCTGCCTGGAAATCTATTGATACTGGAAACATGGAGATAAAAAGATAGGAACTTACTGGCATACTCAAGGGTCAGGTAAAAGCTTGTCTATGGTCTTTTATACAGGAAAGGTTATTAGGGAAAAAGCATTAAATAATCCAACTATAGTAGTCATAACTGATAGGAATGATCTTGACGATCAATTATACGAAACTTTCTGCAATGCAAGTGATTTGATACCTTATCCCGTACAGGCAGATAGTGTAGAAGATTTGAAGGAAAAAATACATATTCTTGCAGCTGGTGGAATTATATTTACAACTATTCAAAAGTTCCAAACGGATAAAGAAAATATAGAAGGATTAGATGTAAATAAGAAAATGAAAAAGGCTATAACAAGGGGAAGCGAATATCCACTATTGTCAGATAGAAGCAATATAATTGTTATGTGTGATGAGGCACATAGAAGCAATTATGATTTTTTAGATGGTTTTGCTAAAAATATAAGACAGGGACTTCCAAATGCTAGTTTTATTGGCTTTACAGGAACTCCAATAGATTTTGAAGATAAATCTACACTTCAAGTGTTTGGCGATTATATTTCTGTTTATGATATGAAACAGGCAGTTTTGGATAATGCTACTGTACCAATTTTTTATGAATCCAAGGTAGTTAAATTAAAACTTGAAAACAACGATATCGACATGGATTTTGAAGAAGCAACCGAAAATGAAGAGGAAAACACAAAAAATAAATTAAAATCTAAATGGGCAGCTTTGGAGGCTTTAGTAGGTACTTCTGAAAGATTGGATATAATAGCAAAAGAGATAGTAAATCACTTTGAAAAGAGACTGGAAACCTTAAATGGAAAAGGCATGATAGTTTGCATGAGTAGAAGGATTTGTGTTGATTTATATAATAAAATAGTAAAATTAAGACCTTCGTGGCACTCTGATGACTTGGACAAGGGTACTATAAACAGAGTTCTTGGCATCAGATGGAGTTTTGACTCCACCTGATGCTTAGAAATCGTTATCCAGGGACGTAGCTGCTCTTTACTCCTACTTGGAGAAGTAGGAGTATTAGAGCAGGTAGTCATCGGATAAAAATAATAATGTCTGGCAATATATCAAAAGATCCTAAAAATTTTGCACCGCATCTTTTAAGTAAAACACAGATGAAAGAAATAGAAGGAAGGATGAAAGACCCTGATGATCCTTTAAAGTTAGTTATTGTTAGAGATATGTGGTTAACTGGATTTGATGCTCCTCCGGTTCATACTATGTATATAGACAAGCCAATGAAAGGTCACAACTTAATGCAGACTATTGCTAGAGTAAATAGGGTATTTAAAGATAAACCGGCAGGATTAGTAGTAGATTTTATAGGAATAGCTGAGGATTTAAAGAAGGCTTTGGAGCATTATACACAAAGTACAGGTGGAAATGAGGCCGCTGCTTTTCCAATAGATAAAGCACTTAGATTAATGAAAGAAAAGCATGATATTTGCAAAGCATTTTTCCACAAGTTATTAATATCCAAATGGGAAAACCAGGAGCCAGATAAGAAACTGAATTTACTAAAAAAAGGTATGGATATAATAAACTGTTCAGAAGAAGTGAAAATGAGGTTTTTGAAACATAGTGCAGAATTAAAAAAGGCATATGCACTAGTTGCTCATGATGAAAGAAGCAATGCTTTTAGAAGTGATATAGCATATATGCT
>DAIMMR010000633.1:0-1885 GCA_036720575.1 Clostridium sp. | reverse complement strand
TTTTGACCATCTTAAAATATGCTTCTGCTTTTTTCCTAATTTTATTCGAAGAAAAATTATTAAAGTAATTTCTTTCACTTGATTTACCAAGCTTTTTTCTAACAGATTCGGGAAATATTTTCAAGGAATCTTCTTCCTCTTCTGCCCTTGATATATTACAATTTACAAAATTGTAGTTATTATTCTGTTCCTTAATAGTCAAAATGGCATAGAAAACTCCTCCTGTTCCCTCATACAATTTATTATTCTTAGTATAATATTCCTGGCCTAATAGAGAAATATATATATCGATTATATTATATTTTTTTGTTGAATCTATTATTTTATAATCACAAAATGCTTTTCCTCCAAAAGAAGGTTTTACTGATATTGGTTCAACGTATTTTTTAATTATGTTGTTCAAAGTGGCTTGTGGAATTGGCGGTGTTGCTTGTTTTAATACTTGAGATTTTATAGGAGAACAGCCACTTGTCATTAGAACTATCATTAATATAAGAAAATACATATATCTTTTTTTATACTTGATTTGTGATCAACCCCTTCTCATCTTATTACACAATTTATCTAACTTGAACTCAAAATTCATCTTTTTAACCCTCCCATTATCAAGCTCTTGTCCATATTCACATTGATTTATGAGTAAATTATATCATTTAGCACAAAACTATTTACTATCTTCAATTCATGTATTACATGCTTCTGTCATACACTTTATAAGCAACTAAATATATTATTAAAAAGATACACACCATACCAAAAAGCACTTCCACTAATACTGGATAAAATAATCCTCCGATGAGTCCTGTTACATACAGTGAAATTAACAATACAATAGCTGCTGCACGAAATGACTTTTTGCTAATCTCCTGTATTCTTTCATCTGTATTATTCAATCTGCTCTTCTTCAACTTTTTATCATCAGCCAATATCAATTTATTTTTTATCCATTGGACAATAGACACACCCATGATTCCCCCTCCAACACCTGTATAAACTCCAAGCATATGATCACTTATCTTAACTGTCCATATATTTTTAGCCAGCAAAGCAAATATTAATGTACTAATTCCTATGGCAAATAATATTATCTGTACTTTCATTCTTAATTTTATTACTTTTTTATAATCTTCATTATTGTTAACCTTACTGCTGAAAAATAAAAATTTCATATATTTTCATCCTCCCGATCAAAAATAAATATCTCCTCAATTGAAGTTTCAAAAAACTGTGCAAGCTTATGTGCCAATATAAGAGAAGCTTTATATCTTCCATTCTCAATAGATATAATAGTTTGCCTCGTTACATTTACAGCATCAGCAAGTTCATTTTGAGTTACTTTCCTTGACTTTCTCAATCTCTGTATCTTGTTTTGCAATTTATCACTTTCTTCCTGATGTATAGTTAACTTTACATTTATAGTATAGTAAACTATACATTTAATGTCAAGTGCATTTTACATTTAAACATAAAAAGACTTATGAATATATATTAAAAATATAAAAAGCCTGGAACTTTAAAAAGTTCCAGGTAAACTATTTATATTTCTTCTCCAATTGCTTTTGTCTTTTGATTGCATATTGCCCAGTAAGATATAGAACAATGAATATAAGGATAAAAAGACTTAAGGAAAATATAAATGTGGCTATGATCAGATGCTGTATATTATTTCTAAAATAATCCATTGTTAAATACCTAGTTACTCCAAACAAAATCCCTACAATAATAGTGCCTGCAATGCTGTAAAGCAGATATGTCTTAATACATGGCTTAGTATAAGCATCCCATGTACCTTTATGCAGATAACCTATTAATGTAAATATGCATCCAATCATAAATATTCCAAACTCCACCCCAAACTGTTTAAAAGACATTCCCATTGTAGTTT
>DAIMMR010000632.1:0-1888 GCA_036720575.1 Clostridium sp. | reverse complement strand
CACGTTGAGAGTATAATTCTGATGACGTATTGTGGTGACAAGAAGAAATAAGGTAACTTAACCACAATATATAGTGGTTTGAGGATGAAAATCGGGTCAAAAATCGGTGGAAAAACACCGTTTTTTGACCCTTAAAAATAGGGTGTTTTATAGATGACATTGGATAATTGGAGTGATGACAGAGGAAAATAGGAAATCTAAGTTGATAAATCGATGGATAAATTATATTATATAGTGTAGAAAAGCAGAGTAATGAAACATGAATTATTTATAGGCAATTAGACAAATAGGAATTTGTAATAAGATTCTGATTTTGGAAGCAAAACTACGATTTGATAGATTGGAGAATAATTATGTCAGAAAAGAGAAAGTGTGTTTTTTGCGGTGGGGAAAAATTAAGCAATGAACATATTTTTGCTCAGTGGTTATTGAAAGAACTTGATATATACGATAATAATGTTACCATGACCCATGCGAGTTTTATTGGTATTCCTGTGTCTAATCGAAAACACTCTTTTTCCAAATTAGTAAATGGATTAGTATGCGAAAAGTGCAATAATGGTTGGATGAGTCAATTGGAAGGAGATTGCCAAAAACATATTATTAACCTTATGAATATGAATGAGTTTGAAAATGAATTTAACTTTCTCAAAGAGCATTATGATACTGTTGCAAAATGGGCCTTTAAAAATGTTATTCTTTTAAATTCTGCTACTAATTATAGACAACTTGTTCCTAATGAGCACTATGTTTCTCTCTATTCTGGTAGTATTCCAGAAGGGGTATTTATAGATTTAGCTTTTTGTAAAAGTGATTCTATAATAGAATGGAGACAAACTCCTGGTGGTTTAGTTATAAAGGATGAGGAAATTCTATTTAATCCAAATGTGGCAAGATATCTAATTACATTTCAAATCAAAAATTTGCTCATTAAAGTAGTGTTTTATAAAAGCTCAGATAACGTTTTTTATGAAAATGAGGGGGTAATCCGGCTTTTTCCAGAGTTTGGTGTGTATGGAACCCCTAAATTATTTGATGATATCGATAATTTTGATATTCATGGCGTCATACACGAATATCGAGATATAAAGAAATAAGATTAACAAATCCCAATTTAGCATAATAAAAACATGAGAATATTAACATAATATATAACGCACTAAGATATAAAAAGTCTTGGTGCATTTATTTTATATAAACCCAAAACCAAATATAGAAACCCAAAGAGGCGAAGTCTTCGGTCAACTTATGATCGATAGTCTTCGCCTCTTTTTTATTTCAAAAACTAAAAGAAAGGACTGAGAACAATGTCAAGATATTTTATGTATGGTACATCACTGGGAGGGATAGAGCAGCTGATGATGCTGGCGCCAAATTTTCCTCAAAGAAGAGGTGGAATAGTCATTAATAATCATTTTAAATGTGAAGGAGGTATTAAGATTTGTAATGGTTGTGTGGAAAAGTTTAAAACCAGAGGTAATCCTAATGACTGCTTTTGTTTCAAAGAAAGACTAGAGGCAGATGAAATTGAATATTCGAATCTGATAAAAGATTGCTTTGGAAGTATAAAAAATTATGCTCTAAGAGAAAGATTGAAATTACTTAGCAATAGATTTACTGGTCAACTATTTTTAAATCATAACCACAAGGAAAGATTTTATCATCTAATTCAGAAACAAGATATTGATATAGAGGATGGGTCACCAAGTCATCTTGCCGTGATATTTCTTCTTACTGCTGATGAAGTATTATGGAACATCTCGGAGCATGCAGTCTGTTTAAATGGCTTTGATTTTTCACAGATACATCTTAGACAAATTAGTACAGAAGGCTATGCCCTATATCAAACAGCAAAAACTATATCAACAGGAAAAGAATATATAAGAAT
>DAIMMR010000631.1:0-1888 GCA_036720575.1 Clostridium sp. | reverse complement strand
TAAATTTTTCTTCATTATTTACTATTTTTATTAAAGATTACATTGCAAATTAATTATTTTAAAGGATGGTGTTCAATTCCGTATTGCACAGAATTTTGATTTACTTAATTTGATACCCCAGCCAAGTTTCCTTATTATTTTCTTCATCAATATTTGCTCTTGCTTGTTTTATCAATTCTTCTTCATTTTCAATGGAAAGGAACCTCTCATGTAATATTTTAGATAATTGGTTTTCAAATCTTGTCAGAGTGATATTTTTCCGTTTTACACAAACTACCTTTTTATCTAGTGGATTATCTCGTTTAATGAGAATGGGCACTAACTCCTTATTTTCTTCAGCGTTCAAGGCATTAAACTTGTCGAATAACTCCCATTCTACCTTAAGGGGACCATCTATTGATCCTTCATCGGATTGAATGTCATGAGTTGTCCCCTCCTTCTTGGGTTTAATCTTACGAATAAGGATTCCGCCATAGCCAAAATCTTTATTGTAATCTATTTTTTTGATATGCATTGTTTACTTAAGACATTTATATTGGACGGGAGCTTGATTTTCGCATCAAAGAATGAATAATGAATTTTATAAAGTTCAATAGAAGTATAGTTGCCACGGTCAAAACACAGTATTGGAATTACCTTCATAGCTTTTGAGCTGTATGCGGATGCTGTATTAACATGAATGGATGTTGATAATGATGCTGCAATTTTCATGTCTAAAAATTATATCTTTAAAAACTCTTGAATGTAATCAAACATATCTGGATCAAGTGTCATCTCGTTACGATAGTGGATATTGAAGTTGATTTTAGTTTTGATTAGTGAGTTGTTTACAGAGAACAGGTAATCATTTAAAGCAACGAGTTCTTGAATCAACCACTCGTGTTTTTTCATCATCCAACGACAAAGGATTGTACATGAATTTTGAGAACATTCCTTAATTGGTATGTTACCACTTTTAATCTCTATATTGATATAACCATGATTCATATTACATTGGCAATTTTTACATTTAATATTCTTTGTAACAGTTGTGAGTTGTTGGATATTAAGGTAAAGATTAAGATTAATGACCTCAGAAATCGGTTTTTCATCTAGTTTCTTCTTTTTATTTTCATCTGTGTCATACTCTGTTTTCAACTCAATCTTGTCTGTTACAAGATGTGAAATCCAATGAAACTTAGACGTATCGGATAAATTTTTCAAGTTCTGACGAAGAAGGTTATAATTAACCCTATCATTGGCTACATCAAGTAAATCTGCTAAACGTATAAGTATCATTAGATACTTGATACTAATAGTATCATCTTTTGCTCTGGATTTTAATCCATAGACATCGTAGACGTCATATCCATGGCTTTCTGACACCTTAGCTACAAATGAAAGTAAAGTTGGTTCAAGATAACTTAAAAGAGAGTTTGACCTTTCTCTAATAAATTTTGCACTATCTGTTGTATGATGGTCTCTAACCTCACTTTCAAAATATTCATATACAGCATTAAAAATATCCACTAAAAATTTACCAGCATTCTTCAAACGAGAATTTTTCTTGTCCGTCGGATTTACGTTATTAAAGTTTTTTACTTCTTCCTGCATTTTTACCATGAGTTTCGATATAATAGCAATGTTTTTGCCTTCATCAGAACTCATACGGCTAAGATCTGGATGAATCACCATACTTATATCATGCAGATAACAGGCTAAGAATAATATATAATAATCGACTTCTTTCAAAACAAAATAATCAATTCTATTCGTGAGTTCTAACGATTTATTTATCAACGTCACAGAGTGTTCTTCATTATGAAGAGTATATGAGTTCAGAAACTTAGAACCATATGGTATACCCCAAAATCGAACAATGTTTAACATTTATTTAATATAATACTCA
>DAIMMR010000630.1:0-1894 GCA_036720575.1 Clostridium sp. | reverse complement strand
CTCTCTATCAGCAAAGTGTCCATTTTAGATCTCGCTGCATAGAGACCTGCCGATAGACCTGCTGGCCCTCCTCCAATTATTATGCAATCATATATATGTTCCATTTTATACCTCCTGACATTGTTAAAATACAAACAATTTTTTCTATTAAAGCACCCACTTATTTTAGTCTTACAACAGCTATAATTATACTCTTACCCCTATAAATTTATTAGAGATTATACTTTACTAAATCATAATCTATCAAAGAAAAATCATCTAATATCTTTTTACTCCAATGTGAAATACCATGATTTTTTAAAAATTTTTCAGTAGTGAGAATCCCCCTTTCTATATAGTTCAAGGACTTAATATCCACAGTATTTCCAGCTCTTTTAGTTATTATGATAGTTCTATATGGAATTTCATTAGGCTTTATGCCACTTACAAGCGGATGGGTCAATAATATATGTTTCCCATGTATATAATCTCTAACTCTTTCCAATACATCTACAGTAGTGCCATTTATAAAATCTATTTTATATTTATCTGCCAGCTTCTCTCTACACATAGGATTATTAGTAACTACTATTATAGGTTCTATCATATTATTTTTTCCTTTCAAAATTTTCAGTTAAATGCATATAAAATTAAGGACAGGGTAAAAGAGTTCTCTTTTACCCTGTCCTTTTTACCTGAGAGATTTACTCCTTCGGTGCCAAAAGCTTTCCAGAGTTTCGTCCTTTTTCGGTCCTTTGGCCTGAGAGATTCACATTATTTAAGAGAAATAATACTTACTCCTTCGGCTATCCACTTAAGGATACTATAGAACAATTTCTACAGTTAAGTAGTCTTCAAAGAAAATTTCTATGAAACCTTTCTTTATATCTCAAGAAAAGCAGCCAATATGCAAAATCATTTTGCGTATTGCTTAAATTTCTACTTAATCTCCCGAAAAATTCATCCAACTTATAATTATTTTTTATTTACTTTAATTATATATTACCTCTGAATACTTTTCTATATATTCCAATAAGATTCTATATTCCATTTTTTTATACAATCTATAATATTATTGTATTAATATTAACAATGTACTTTAATATCATTATCTCTCTGCAATATTTCCCTCAGTGGATATTATAACCTCTTTATAGGGAACTATTATTCCAGATCTCAACATTGAATTCTTAACCGCATTTACAATACCACTGCAGCAGGGCACTTCCATTCTCACTACAGTTATACTTTTTAAATCATTATTTTTTATGATTTCCGTAAATTTTTCTTCATAGTAATTTATATCATCCAATTTTGGACATCCTATCAGCACAATATGATCTTTAATGAAATCTTCATGAAAATTCCCATAAGCATAAGCTGTACAATCAGCTGCCACCAAAAGTTCTGCATTTTTTAAATAAGCTGCTTTAGGATTTATAAGTTTCAATTGAACTGGCCATTGTCTAAGTTTCGATATATTTCCTATATTTTCTCCACTCGTACTTACATGTATTTTTGATTTTGGAACCCTGTTTATAATTCTTGCTGCCGTTCCAGGGCATCCACAGGGCAGGTCAACTTTAAGATTCAGTTTTTCTTTTTTCTTCTCCACAACTAATTTTTCATCATAATCTTTACTTTCCCTTTCAATTATGTTTATTGCATCTACAGGACACTCTGGAAGACAATCTCCGAGCCCATCACAGTATTCATCGCCTATAAGCTGTGCTTTCCCGTTCACCAATTCTATGGCACCCTCATGACATGCATTTACACATAAGCCGCATCCATTACATTTTTCTCTATCTATATTAACAATTTTCCTCTTCATTTAAATTCCTCCCTTGTTTTTATGCCTTTATTATAATAAAATGAAATCATATAATCCGTATCTTATGTTACCATTATAAAT
>DAIMMR010000629.1:0-1900 GCA_036720575.1 Clostridium sp. | reverse complement strand
TTTACATTTTATCGTACAAAACAAGAAAATAAGTGTTGAAATTTCAATGAAAAAAGGAGTGGTGTTTTGAAAAACGAATACATAAAAAGTCCATTAAACTATGTTGGTGGCAAATACAAATTACTTCAGCAAATTATACCTTTATTCCCAGAGGACATAAATAATTTTATAGATTTATTTGGTGGGGGATTTAACGTAGGTATAAATGTAAAAGCAAATAGAATTATATACAATGACATGATAACACAATTAGTTGATTTAATGAAATATTTAAAAGAACATACATTAGAAGAATCATTACAAGAAATTGATACATACATAGAGAAATATAATTTATCAAAGACTAATCAAGAAGGATTTAATCAGTTAAGGGAATATTATAACAAAGAAAATAGAAGTCCAATAGCATTATATACAATTATATCTCATGCTTTTAATTATCAAATTAGATTTAATCAAAAAGGCGAATACAATATGCCATTTGGAAAAGATAGAAGTTATTTTAGTCAAACATTGAGAGATAAATTTATAGAGTTTGTAAATGAATTACATGATAAGAATATTGTTTTTCGTAATCAAGATTTTAAAGTTATAGATTTTAGCAAATTAAAAGAAAACGACTTTCTATATTGTGATCCTCCATATTTAAACACAACTGCTACATATAATGAAAATGGTGGGTGGGGTAGAGAAGAAGAAGATGCTTTGTTAAACTTATTAAAAGACTTAGATAACAGAAATATTAAATGGGCTTTATCAAATAATGTTTCAATTAATACAGAATTAAAAGTTTGGGCTGAAGAATCAGGATATAATATAAATTATTTAAATCATACATATAATAATTCAAATTATCATAAAAAAGATAAGGATATTAAAGATTTAGAAGTTTTAATTACAAATTATAAATTAAATTAAAAGGGTAATAAAAACTATGTTTTATCGTTTGAAAGGAGTAGTCGAAATGGAAGAAAATAAATATGGTATATATGGAAGTATTGTATATAGGGGCGATTTGAAAGAATTACAAGATTTTATTAAACAAACAGATGGATGTAGATTAACTAAAGAACAAGATGAAAAACTTACACAATTAATTGGAGAAATAAATGCTGAAGATATTACATTTATAATAAAAGAAAAAGAATAAAGTTGTATTTTAATTATGGCACGGAATTCTTCAATTTTGAAGAATAACAAGCGAATTTTAAAAAGGAGAATATTTATGGTAGACATTGAGTTTTGTAGAAAAAGTGGTTGCGATTATTACTTTGGTGGACTTGATGACTGTATGAGCGATGACGAAGGTGTACCAAAGGATTATTTAAAAATGTGTAAAACATCAAGATATCAAGTTTATTTGATTAGCAAAGAAAATGAAGGAGATAAGAAAGATGACTATTAGAGAATTGATTGAAAAGCTTCAAGAATTGGATCAAGATAAAGATATTTTATGTGGCGACATTGAAGATGCAATGGACGTATGTGGCGAAGATTATTACTATTTTGAGGACTATCTATAAAAGAGGAATTTTATCAGGTAAAATGGAAATTTAGATGTTGAAATTTGAACAAAATAAAGGAGAGATATTTTGAAATATATAGACAAATTAAATAATAAAGTTTTTACAGACGAAGAAATAAAAGAAGATTATAATTTACCTGAATATAAAACATTTGTACCGTTAGTTGAAGTTGAAGGGTTTGTAGATTATTTGGATTCTAATTTGTATGACATAATAACTGATTTAGAACAAATTGTGGGACTATCCGAAATTGACGATATAAGAGAAAAGGTTAAAAAACTTTATAATGAAATAGATTAAAATTAAATTAAAAAAAATGCTTGACATTGAATTTTAGCTATGTTATACTATTAAAGTAAGGAGGTGGAGATATG
>DAIMMR010000066.1:0-13759 GCA_036720575.1 Clostridium sp. | reverse complement strand
GAAATGTCTACTTTTTATTGTTCCAATATTTGTTATGATTTTTGCTCATTTAAAGAAAGGTAGAATTGCCAAATGTTACTGACGTAGAAAGTTTCTTGAAAGAAATGGGTAATTTTGGAGTTAAACAATTTACTAGTAGTTATGTAAATGGTTATTGATAATTAATTGGAGAGTTGAAAGAGACTCTCCTTTTGTATTATTGAAAAATGAATATTTCTGAATACATTGGTATTTTTATACCATCTTCTTTTTTATCTTATATTTCCCCATTATTTAAATTAACTGAATAGATAAATATAGATTTTATAAGTAAAAAATCCATATGTTAGCATAATTGAATAAATTATTACAGAATACTTATTATGTAGTAGGTTAATATGGAAGGGGAAATGTTTGATGAGAAAGTGTTCTTTTGAAAATTCTACTGAAGAACCTGCTGAAATTATAATTACCTAGATTTCGTACAAACAAAATCTAACTAATATGAACAAATTTCCATGGTATTATACCCAAAAAGTAACTAAAGGATAATATCACACCTTTCTAGAAATAGATTCTTTGCAAAAACAATCATGAAAGGTGGTATTATCCTATATGAATAAGATAACATTTTCTCAAAGTGACTGTAAAGAAGAAACTACTTCCATTTGGCTTATTTCAGTAATGCAGTGTGGGGTAAAGCTTGAATTTTTCAAGCCCTTAGAAAACTTTAAACTAAAGATGAAAAAAGTAAAATTCTCAGCTTATCAGAAACTAATCACCATAATAATGTCCATAGTCATAGGCTGTGAATTTATGAAAGACATTAATGAGAACCTTGGCCCAGAAAGATTATCTGCAAATCTATTCAATATGGATAGTTTTCCTGATCAATCACAGATTAACAAAGTTTTAAATCGTTTTGACGTTGACTCTATATCCCAGTTTGAAGATATACATCATGAACTTTTCATTAAAAATAGTAAATCAGTTTTTACTGATAAAAATGTCGTTGTAGATTTTGATCAATCTGGATTAATTGCAAATGGAAAATCCTATGAATTAACCGCAAAAGGATATTTCTCAAAGAAGAAAAATCAACGTGGATACCAAATGTCAGCAGCATTTACAGGAAAACACTCTGAAACAATTGCAATGTATCTTGATTCTGGAAATACACATTGTCAAAGTACACAGACTCATTAAATAATGGTAATTTAATTATACGGTCAGATAGTGGATATGGTTCTACAAATATAATCGAACTAATGAAGTCCATACCTAACTTAAAGTTTGTTACCAAAGGTTATTCTACTGTAAAAGCAAAAAATATTGCCAAAGGAATACCATATTCTGAGTATATCTAAGCTGATGAGGATGCATGGGTTTATGAGCTCCCTAATACTGATGGATTGAGGATTATAATAGTTCAAATTCTAACTAAAAGTGGTAAATTAAAATATACAATGCTTGTAACCAATATTGATTCAAATGATATGGATGCAGTTGAACTATTCCACTTCTATAATGAACGCCAAACAATTGAAGCATTTTTTAAAATGGCTAAAAATGTGTATCATATTAAAAACCTTAGAACTACTTCTTTTTATGGTATTTATGGATTCCTCTGGTTGGTTTTCTTAACTCACAATCTTATAACCTGGTTTAAAACAACAACATTGCATAATACTGAATTAGAGACTGTTGGGGTTAGAGTTCTAGTAAAGAAAGTTGGCAACATAAAAGGTTTTGTAAGGCGAACTATTGATAAAATAGAGGTTAATATTCCTTCGCTTACCAAACTTTCTAAAATTATTGGCTTAAATTTACTGGCATTAAAATCAAAAATATTATTTTACGTTGGTACAAAATTTAGGTAATTAACTTTTTCAAATAAAATTTCAAAAAGTCTATCGAGACCAACTTACAAATTTGTTACACAGATGATGTATGGAATTTTAGATATGCAAATTAATATATTTTGTAATAAAGTTTATTCAGTCAGGCAAACTAATGTAAATAGTAAAAAATACGAGGAGGTTTATTCATTTATGAAAAATTCAATGTTCTGTTATCAGTGTGAGCAAACATTAGGTGGTAAAGGCTGTGTAAAATCAGGTGTATGTGGTAAAAATTCTACAGTTGCTAATTTACAAGATGTACTTATTCATGAATTAAAAGGTATTGGCTTTTACGGTCAAAAAAACTTGGAGAAAGGGTTAAAAATTAGAAGTGAAATAAGTAAGTTTGTGGTAGATACTATGTTTTCTACCCTTACTAATGTTAACTTTGATCCAACTAGATTTGTAGAGTATATTAAAAAAGCTGAAAAAATAAAAGAAGAACTTAAAAATGCAGTTGGTGAAATTGAAAATGTACCTAAAGCGGCAAATTACAGAGCACCAAACACTATGGAAGAAATGGTGGAAGATGCTAAGAATATAGGTATAATGTCTGATGAAAATTTAGATATGGATATACGTTCTTTAAGAGAATTGTTAATATATGCATTTAAAGGGATGGCGGCATATGCCCATCATGCTTATATACTAGGTAAATTTGATGATGAAGTGAATAATTTCTTTTATAAAGGGTTAGCTGGTACTATTGATGACAGCTTAACTGTTGAAGATTTATTTAATTTAAACATGGAACTTGGTAAAACGAACTTTAAATGCATGGAAGTATTAGATTCTGCTGTTACTAGTTCTTTTGGTAATCCTGATCCAACAGAAGTATTGGTTACGAAGAAAAAAGGTCCGTTTATTATAGTTTCAGGACATGATTACAAGGATTTAAAGGAACTTTTAGAACAAACAGAAGGTAAAGGCATTAATATTTATACTCACTGTGAAATGCTTCCAGGGAATGCATATCCAGAATTGAAAAAGCATAAGAATTTAATTGGTAACTTTGGAGGTGCATGGCAGAAACAACAAGAGGAGTTTGATGGAATTCCTGGATGTATACTAATGACTACTAACTGTGTACAAAAACCAAGAGATAGCTATAAAGATAGGCTATTTACAACAAGTATAGTTGGAATGCCTGAATGTCTACATATTGAAGAAGTTAATGGTAAAAAAGATTTTACTCCTATTATTCAAAAAGCATTAGAATTAGGTGGATGGCAAGAAGATGAGCCTGAAAAGAGAATTACCATTGGCTTTGGACACAATGCTATTTTAAGTCATGCCAATGAAATCGTGGAAGCAGTTAAAGGCGGCAAAATCAAACACTTCTTTTTGATAGGAGGTTGTGATGGAGCAAGACCAGGCAGAAATTACTACACAGAATTTGCAGAAAAAACTCCAAAGGATACTATTATTTTAACTTTAGCCTGTGGTAAATTCCGTTTCAATAAACTTAATTTAGGAACAGCAGCAGGTTTTCCAAGAGTACTTGATTGTGGTCAATGTAGTGATTCATATTCAGCTATTAAGGTTGCGGTTGCACTCGCAGAAGCATTTAACTGTGGAGTAAATGAGTTACCACTTTCATTAATTCTTTCCTGGTATGAACAAAAAGCAGTTGGTATACTTCTTACGTTATTATCTTTGGGAATTAAAGATATTCGTCTTGGCCCAACACTACCTGCATTTATTACACCAAATATATTGCAAGTATTAGTTGACAAATTTGGTTTAAAACATATTTCAACCGCTGAAGAAGATCTAAAAGCCATTTTAGGGCAACAACATTAATTACTAGTATGGTTTGGAGTTGTTGTATTAAGAATTTAGTTACAATATATTGTAATTAAATTCTTAATTCGACAGCCCTATATTTTTGTGGGTAATTTATGTATTAGTTAATGCATCCATATCTAATATTGTTATAGAATTTGCGTCATATAGGTTTATTTCTAATATTGTGGTAACTGACTTCCCAAGGAGGAATACATTATTTATCCTATATTTAAAGATTATACTTTATGAAAAGTCTGGAGTCTATTAGGAACCGTCAGATATATTAAATTATAAAAGTAACATCTGATGTCAAGAACCTCTGTTTATATGTTCCCCAAAATTATTTTGGGGAATTTTTTTTCTCTATAAGAATTTATAAATAATGATATTCGATATGTTCAAAAAACGAACTATAGTCAAAAAACGAACACCATTTTTTGATTGGTTTGATCTAAAAATGAACACAAGATAATAAGCATCATTAAAACACTACCTAATTTGGGCACTTTCAACATTGGCATACATATTGCTTATATAAATAGTAACATTAAATATTTCAATCAACATTAAAACATATCTACAATTTGTAATGTGAATGTGATTTAAATTGCAAGTTGTAGATAAAAATTGAGGAGGTATATAGTATGCTAAAAAAGTATTTAATTATTAATGGAGTTAAAAAAACTATTATAGCAGACCCAGAGGGATCTTTGGCAGATGCTTTAAGAAAACAAGCATTTCTTACTGGAACAAAAGTTGGATGTAGAAAAGGAGAATGTGGTGCCTGTTCCGTAATTTTGAATGGTAAAGTAGTAAGATCTTGTATAACTAAAATGAAAAGGGTACCAGATGAAGCAGAAATTATAACTATAGAAGGCGTTGGCGATCAAAAACATCTTCATCCACTGCAGTTAGCATGGATGATTCATGGTGCAGCACAGTGTGGTTATTGCACACCTGGATTCATAATTTCAGCTAAAGTATTACTTGAACACAATAGTAATCCAACAAGAGAAGATGTTAGAGCCTGGTTCCAAAAACACAGAAATGTTTGCAGGTGTACAGGATATAAGCCATTAGTTGATGCAGTAATGGAAGCAGCAAAACTTATGCGTGGCGAAGTAACAAAAGAAGAATTATGGTATAAGCTTCCAAAGGGAAAAAGCCTTTTAGGTTCAAAGGCTATACGTCCTTCTGCTCTTGCAAAAGTAACAGGAACTTGGGATTTTGGAGCAGATTTGGGATTAAAGATGCCAGAAAATACATTACACATTAAGCTAGTACAGGCTACAGTATCTCATGCAAACATATTATCTATAGATACTACAGAAGCAGAAAAAATGGAGGGAGTTTATAGAGTACTAACCTATAAAGATGTACCAGGTACAAATAGAATAAATGGATTGGCTTTCCCTACAAATAAGGGTGATGGACTTGAAAGACCTATATTAAATGATAAAAAGATTTTCCAATTTGGTGATGCAATAGCTATGGTACTTGCAGATACACCATGCCAAGCAGAAGCAGCAGCAAAGAAAGTAAAAGTTGAAATAGAAGAGCTTCCAGCATATATGAGTGCACCAGCAGCTATGGCTGAGGATGCTATAGAAATTCATCCTGGAACACCAAATGTTTATTTTGAATGTGGTACTGTAAAAGGTGAAGATACAAAACCTTTAATGGATTCGCTTCCTTACGTTGTTGAAGATGATTCATATGTACAAAGGCAGCCCCATCTTCCACTTGAACCAGATGTTGGATTTGCATATATTAATGAAGATGGAAAGTTAATTATACACTCAAAGAGTGTAGCACTTCATTGTCATGCAGCTATGGTAGCTGATGGTATAGGAGTACCTTTAGAGGATCTTTATATAGTTCAAAATCCTACAGGTGGTACTTTCGGATATAAATTTAGTCCAACAATGGAAGGACTTCTCGGTGTAGCTGCCTTGGTAACTAAAAGACCAGTATATCTTGAGTTTAATATGTATCAACAAATAACTTACACTGGCAAAAGATCACCTTTCTTTATGCATCTTAAATTAGGTGCTGATAAGAATAGAAAATTCACTGCATTAGAAACTGATTGGTCTTGTGATCATGGCCCATATTGTGAATTTGGTGACCTTGTAACTACAAGAGGTTCACAATTTATGGGTGCAGGATATAATATTCCAAATATAAGAGGAGAAGGAAGAACAGTTGCTACAAACCATGCTTGGGGTTCAGCATTTAGAGGATATGGTTCACCACAAAGTTTATTTGCTTCAGAAGTTTTAGTAGATAAAATGGCTAAGAAAATGGGCGTGGATCCTCTTGAATTGAGATATGAAAATGTCTATAGAGAAGGAGATAAAACCCCTACAGGCTGCGACCCAGATGTAATATGTTTACCAACTATGATTGAAAAGCTACGTCCATTATATAAAGATGCTAAGGAAAGAGTTAAAAATAAAAATGTTAATTCTGGAGATAAGAAATATGGAGTAGGAACTTCATTATTAATTTATAGCTGCGGCCTTGATGGTGCAGATAGTTCAAATGCATGGGCAGAATTGACTGCAGAAGGAGTTACTGTAGGAAACTCCTGGCAAGATCACGGTCAAGGAGCTGACATGGGAACTTTAACTATAGCTCATGAAACTTTAAGGCCAATAGGATTAGAGCCAGAAGATATTAAGTTAGTTATGAATGATATGGAATTTACTCCAGACAGTGGTCCTTCAGGTGGAAGCCGTTCTAACGTTTTAACAGGAAATGCTACTAGAGTTGCTTGTGAAAACTTACTTGCAGCTATGAAAAAGGACGACGGTACTTACATGACTTATGATGAAATGGTAGCTGCAAAAAAACCTTTAAAATATGCTGGAAAATGGACAGCACCTTGTACAGCTCCTGATCCAGCAACTGGTCAAGGAGATCCATTCCCAACTTATATGTATGGTGTCCTTATGTCAGAAGTAGAAGTAGATACTACTACAGGAAAGACTAAAGTAGAAAAACTTACTATGATAGCTGATGTAGGAACTATAGTAAATAAACTAGTAGTTGATGGACAGATGTATGGTGGATTAGCCCAAGGTATAGGACTTGCTTTAAGTGAAGATTTTGAAGATTTAAAGAAACATACTACACTTACAGGCTGTGGAATACCGCAAATTAGAGATGTACCTGATGATATAAAAATAATATATCAAGAAACACCACGACCAAATGGCCCTTATGGTGCTTCAGGTGCAGGTGAAATGCCACTTTCAGCACCTCATGCTTCTATAGTTAATGCAATTTATGATGCTTGTGGAGTACAGATAACAAAATTACCTGCACGTCCAGAAAAGGTATTAGCTGCACTTAAAGAATTAGAAAAATAATAAGAAAGTAATTTAATTATCTCTCTAAATGAATCAGAAACAAGTAATTGTATAATGATTTCTAAGAGTTAAAAAGACTAAAAAGTCTGTTAATAGCCATCAGGTGGAATTAAAATTCCATCTGATGGAAAGAAATCTATTGATATTAAAAATTACAAGATAATGTTTTCATAGTTTCTGGTTCATTTTTATTTAAAAGGGGGGAAGGAGTTATATGGATTTAAATAAATTGTTAGATAAAGAGAATTTATGTATTGCAGATAAACCTTCAGCATGTATATCTGCATGTCCTATACACATGGATGTAAAAACTTTTATTGATGCAATAGAGCAAGATGACTTCAAGAAAGCTTATAAGGTCATGGCTAAAAAGATGCCTTTTACTAGAATAATAGGCAGTATATGTGATCACCCTTGTGAAAGTGCATGTGTAAGAAATAAATTAGGTGGATCTATAAATATACATGAACTTGAAAAATCCGTAGTAAAAATAGGTCTTTCTTCTAAAAAAAGAACGATCCCAATACCTAAGAATGGAAAAAAAGTGGCAGTAGTAGGTGCAGGTATAAGCGGCATTACAGCTGCTTTTGATTTAGATAAAAAAGGATATCAGGTTACTATTTATGAAAAAAGCCATAAAGTAGGCGGCAGGATATGGGACTTTCAAGGAGATCAACTTTCAAAGGAAACAATAGAAGAAGAATTGTCAGTAATGAATAAGGAAGATATAAAGATTAAGTTCAATGAATTTGTAGATGAAAAGAAATTAGAAGAAATAGTAA
This sequence comes from Clostridium sp., assembly GCA_036720575.1. Classification (GTDB taxonomy): domain Bacteria; phylum Bacillota; class Clostridia; order Clostridiales; family Clostridiaceae; genus Clostridium_B. Next base: position 5,935 of record DAIMMR010000066.1, on the reverse strand, counting down.
ATAACTATGATGCAGTTTATATAGGAACAGGTGTTTGGAAAAAAGATTTAAAAGTAAACACACAAACTTTTCAAGTAGAAGATAGTTCTTTGTTTGCAGGAGGAAGAATTGTAAACCAAAACAGTTCAGTTATATTTTCAACAAGCTCTGGAAGAAGAGCGGTCATATCTATTGATAGATATCTTCAAAAAATTTCTCTTACAGTGGCAAGAGAAAATGAAGGTGCTTATGATACACCTTTAAAACTTAAATTAGATGATATAGAAAGCGTAGAAGCAATTAAAAAAAATTCTTTAGGATATAATAAACAAGAAGCCATTAAAGAAGCAGGAAGATGTATAAAATGTCAGTGTACAGAGTGCTCAAATGTTTGTGTCCATTTAAGAAAATATGATATTACACCTAAAAAGTATATAAGGCAAATAAATCACAATGAAGTTATAATATTAGGAGATCATTATGCAAATGAAATGATTAATTCCTGCACTCTTTGTGGACTTTGCGGTGAAGTATGTCCTTCTAATTTAAATATGAAGGATATAATACAAGAAACCCGTGAAAGTATGGTAGAAAGGGACGAAATGCCTGTATCAGCTCATGATTTTGCACTTAAGGATATGGAATTCAGCAATAGCAAATATTTTTCAATGGTAAAAAATCAGCCGGGATATGAAAAAGTTAAATATATGTTTTATCCAGGATGTCAATTGCCTGCATCTTCTCCTGAATATATACCTAAAATATATAAATATCTTATGGAAAATATCAAAGATGGAGTTGGAATAATGCTGGGCTGCTGCGGTGCACCAGCTGATTGGGCTGGAAGACAGGATTTATTGGAGAAAAATATAAAAGATATACGAAATAAGTGGGAAGAGGCAGGAAAGCCAACTTTCATATTAGCCTGTTCCAGCTGTTACAGCATGTTTGAAAAATATATGGGGGATATGAAGTTTATATCTCTATGGGAAGTTATGGATAAGTATGGAGTACCTGAGGGCAATAAAATAAAAGAAAACAAGATATTGACTGTTCATGATGCATGTTCCACTAGATATAATAAAGAAATTCAAGAAAGTATACGAAATGTAGCAACTTCCTTGGGATATAAAATAAAGGAACTTAAATTTTCAAAAGAAAAAACTAAATGCTGTGGTTATGGCGGACTTGTGTATTTTGCAAATAGAGAACAATCAAAGGACTTTGTAAAAGATAGAATAAATGAAAGTAACCTGGATTATTTAGTTTATTGTTCAATGTGTAAGGATTTATTTATAGATGAGGGTAAAAAAACTTTTCACATTTTAGATTTAATTTATAGCGATGATTTAGAAAAAGTTGCTTTAAGAAAAATACCTACTCTTTCACGCAGGCATGAAAATAGAACACTTCTTAAAATTAAACTTTTAAAAGAACTATGGAATGAGGAAGTAAATGATTTAATAGAGCATTATGAGTTTAAATTAAACATACCTGATAATGTACAAAATCAAATGAAAGATAGACTGATTTTACTTGATGATATAGCAAAAGCCATAGATAATGCCGAAAAAAATAAAGAAAGATTTTTTAATCCTGAAAATTCACATTATTTATGCAGACTTAGAATTAGTAATGTAACTTATTGGGTAGAATATGAAAGAAGCAAGGATGAAATTTTAGTCAAAAGTGTGTATAGTCACAGAATGGAAATAGTGGAGGAATAATTATGAATGTTATCAAAGAAGGAACAACTCCATGGATTTGTGATAAATGTAATAAACAATTAGAACTTAGAAAGGTAAAAGTTTGTTATCTTGGTGGAAATTTTGAAGTGGAGCTTATGCAGTGTCCTAAGTGTAAAATGGTAATTATAGAGGAGGATTTAGCCTTAGGTAAAATGCTGGAGGTGGAAAAAGGACTGGAGGATAAATAATGAAATGCTGTAATGCTTATGAGAGTGATGATATGAAAAATATTACAGGAGAAACTCTAAGGCCTGGTGGATTTACATTGACAGATAAAGCAGTAAAATTTTGCAAACTTTCTTCAAAAGATTCTATAATGGATTTAGGCTGCGGTACGGGAGCTACATTAAATTATTTGTGTGAAAAATATAATATAAGTGCAGTTGGTCTTGATCCTTCTCAAAAATTAATAAACAAGGGTAAAAAAATATATAAAAATTTAAAATTTATTTGTGGGAAAGGTGAAAAAATTCCATTTCATAATGCAGAATTCAATGGAGTTTTTGCAGAATGTACCCTTTCCCTTATGGAAAATTTAAATAATGTTATAGGGGATGTCTTTAGAATATTGAAACCTGGTGGATGGTTTATTATTACAGATGTGTATGCAAGAAAAACTGAATTTATCCATGAACTTCATGAGATTTCAGTTAATAGTTGTATGAGAGGTATTCATAATTTAGATGAACTTAAAAATACAGTTAAAAATATAGGTTTTCATGTGGAACTTTTGGAAGACTGCAGTGATATGTTAAAAGAACTTATGGTAAAGACAATATTTACTTATGGGTCCATGAGTATTTTTTGGAATAAAGTGTCTAGCTGTTCTATAGATGGTTGTGAATTCCAGCAGCTATTAAAAAAATGTAAGCCTGGCTATTTTATAATGATAGCGAAAAAGGAGGATGAATGTTATGAATGATACTGCTTTCCGTATATATAAATTAGCGTCATCGGGGTTTTGCTGTACTCAAATAATTCTTAAATTGGCTTTAGAAGATGAAGAAAAAGAGAATACAGACTTGATAAGGGCCTTAAATGGACTTTGTGGAGGACTTGGCTCCGATGAAAAAGTATGTGGAATTTTAACTGGAGGTATAGCTGTCATAGGGCTTTATGCAGGAAAAGGTGAGCCAAGAGAATGTCACAGTGAAAATTTTCAGCCCATGTTAAGTGAATATATAAATTGGTTTAAAGAAGAATTTGAAAGTACTGAGTGTAGAGATATAATAGGAATTCAAAAAATAAGTGATGAAAATGGTAATATAAATTATCCTGTGAAGTGCGGAGAAATACTTCTCAAAAGTTATGAAAAGATTCAACAGATCATATGCAAATATGGATACGATTTTGGAGATAGGGATGATGATGTGTGAAAAGTGTAGATATAATTTCTGAAACTCAAAGTTTATGTCCAATTTGTTTAAAAAGAATTGATGCAAAAAAAGTTTTGGATGGTAATAAAGTTTATATGGAAAAATATTGTCCAGATCATGGACAATTTAGGACTATCTTATGGAAAGGTAGTATTCCCATGAAAACATGGGCTAGAAATAAGGAAAGAGCTTATATAAAAAATCCTTCTACAAATGTTCAAAAAGGATGCCCATTTGACTGCGGCCTTTGCAGTGAGCATAGGCAGCATACATGTACAGCTTTAATAGAAGTTACTCAAAGATGTAATTTAAAGTGCAAATTTTGTTTTGCAGATTCTTATGCAGGTAAGGAAAAAGATATTTCCATAGAAAAAATAAAATTTATGTATGAAAAATTACTGGAGTCTTCTGGAAGCTGCAATGTACAGTTGTCAGGGGGAGAACCTACGATTAGAGATGATTTGCCTGATATAATAAAATTAGGAAGGAAACTTGGATTCAAGTTCATACAGGTGAATACCAATGGTATACGTATGGCACAAGATGAAGAGTATGTTAAAAAATTAAAGATATCAGGACTTAGTTCGATTTTTTTACAATTTGATGGTACAACGGATTTGATATATAGAAAATTAAGGGGAGCTGAACTTTTGAACCTTAAGGTGAAAGCTATAGAAAACTGTAGAAAGCATAATATAGGTGTAGTTCTTGTGCCAACTATAGTTCCCGGAATAAATGAGGATAATATAGGGGAAATTATAAATTTTGGATTGAATAATATGCCGGCAGTAAGGGGAGTACATTTTCAACCTGTGAGTTATTTTGGAAGGGTACCATTTATTCCTAAAGAAGAACAAAGAATTACCCTCCCTGAGATCATGGAAAATATAGAAAAACAAACATCTGGAAAAATTAAAATAGAAAGTATGAAACCTCCTGGATGTGAAAATGCACTTTGCTCTTTTCATGGCAATTATATATATAAAGATAAAAAAGAATTGATAAATGTTACAAAGAACTCTAAAAGTTGCTGCAGTAAAAATGAGAAGGCAGAAGAGGGGGCAAGAAAAGCCAGGGAGTTTGTTTCACGAAACTGGTCTTCTAGAAAAGTGACTAATCCTAATACAAAGGTCAAATTTAGTAAAATTGATAGCTGGGATAAGATATTATACAATATAAATAATTATTCTTTTAGTATATCGGGCATGGCCTTTCAAGATATCTGGAATGTGGATTTGGAAAGAGTGAAGGACTGCTGTATTCATGTAGTAAGTGAAGAAGGAAACCTTATACCATTTTGTATGTATAACATTACAGATGCAGGAGGAAATTATATTTATAGAAATTGCAAAGTTAAAATGAAATAACATCCCTTGAAGTATAGATAGTTGATGAAGAAAAGGCACATGATAATAGGGGGAGAGGGTAATTATGGAGGATATTTATGAAAAAATAAATGAGCTTTTAGATAAAAAGGAGGACTTTGTTTTAGCTACTATTTTAAAAAAATCCATATCTGTCTCTAGAGAAGAGAGCACCAAGATGATTATAAAAAAGGATTTTTCAATTATAGGAACTATAGGTGGGGGTATATTTGAAGCTGAGGCTATAAAATTGTCTTCAAAAGTTTTTGAAAGTGGTGCATATATAATTAAAAAATGTTCAATTACCAGTGAAAGAGCTGAAAAATTAGAAGCAGCATGCGGTGGAGACATTAAACTGCTTTTGGAATATGTGGATTACAATGACAGTAAAATGGTGGAAATGTATAAAAATGTTCAGAAGTTAAAGAGAAGAAGGGATAATTTTGTAATTGTAACCAGGATCCCTGAAGAAGGAAAGAGTATAAAAGGTATAGATAAATGGGTTTGTAGTGAATCATCACTTTATGGTGAAGAAGACGACAAAGTTCAGTGTGTAATAAGGAAGATAAGAGAAGAATTTAAACATATTACTACACAGTATATTGATCTAGATGGTGGACATTATTTAATAGAACCTGTTTTAAATAGTAAAACCCTATATATAATAGGGGCAGGACATGTATCACAAAAAATTGCAGAAGTAACAAAAATATTGGATTTTAAAACGATTGTCATAGATGATAGAAAAGAATTTGCAAATAGAGAAAGGTTTAAAGATGTTGAGGAAGTAAAAGTAGTTCCTTCTTTTCAAAATATACTTAAATATATAAATGTGGATAATAACAGCTATATAGTAATAGTTACTAGGGGACATGCCTATGACAAGGAAGTTCTCGGGCAAATGCTTAGAACTGATGCAGAGTATATAGGTATGATAGGAAGTAAGACCAAAAGAGAATTTGTATATAATCGTCTTTTGAATGAAGGATATACAGAGGAAGACTTAAAAAGGGTACACAGTCCTATAGGGATTACTATATTTGCACAAACTCCTGAAGAGATAGCAATAAGTATTGCAGCAGAACTTATAAAAGTTGAAAGGGAGTCTTTCAATCAAAAAAATAGAGTTGAAGCTATGCTTATTTAAGTATGATATTCTTCTACAATGGAAAAATAGAAGAATGTTAATGGACTTTCCTATAATAATGCAAGGTTGAATAGAAAATTGTTATTATGATGGGGGGATTATAATGAATGCAGCTATTTGCAAATTGGACAATGCAGTTGTATCTAAGCCTAATATAAAACTTTCACATAGAAGATGTAAAAAGTTAAGTATTGATTCACACCAGGTCTTTAGTAAAAAAATAATACACGATGCTGAATTACAGAAAAGATTTGCAGCTAACAGAGATTTAATATTGACTGCAGCACCTTATATGGAGCAGCTAATTAATTTTGTAAAGGG
>DAIMMR010000065.1:0-13781 GCA_036720575.1 Clostridium sp. | reverse complement strand
AAATAGTTCCAACACCAAAATCAGTATTATTCCAAAGCACTTCTATATTTTTTTCTCCATCCAAAAAGGAATAATTTTCTTTAAACCAATTTATCAATTTTTCATCTCTTTCTATGCTTGTGGAGTTTTGTGTAAATATATTTACGCATCCATATTGAAAATATTTAAGCAGATACTCTATATCTTTTTTTATCATTTTAGTAGTCTGTCCTTTTATGCCAACTAAAAGGCATATGGACTTAAAATATTTGGCAACTTCAGATGGACCGGAAAAAACAGCACCTTTATTTAATACCTTATTCCTAAAATTATCGTCAAAGGTTTCGATACCACATTTAAATATTATAGGTACTTTAAAAAAATCCTCCATTTCATGAAGCCTGTCTTTGTAAAGCCAGTGGCTTTCAAAAAATAACTTTTTTATGCCTTTTGAAATTACTACAGATTTAATGTATTCCAGTGTTTCAATAGGTAATTCAAAGCAGCTTCCTGAATTTATGATCTCTAGAACTTTATATTTTCCTGTAACTTTTTTGAGAATGTGCTCATTAAAAATTATATTTGAATTAGTGTCTGTGCTGTTGTCATCTATGTAATCACAAAAACTGCAGTGTCCCCATATGCAAGGAGATGCTTTAAGTAAAACAATCTCCCTGGGATTTTTTTGTGTTACTAAGCTGTATCTTATCATGTTAAAATCCTCCCTATTACCGCATTTATCTTAAAATATGTTCAGTTATTTTATTTGTTCTCCAGTTTAAAGATTTGCGTGTCTATAATACTACAAAATTAATAAGAATGTAAAGAAGAGTTATTGGCAGGATTAGAAATTTGTTGATTGTAAATTCTTGACTGTATTTTAAGTAACATTTATCTAAAAAAATAATTTTTTAGATAAATGTTATTTTTTTATAAATTAAGGAAGGAAAAAACAATATATTATAGAATATATAAAATGAGCTATATAATTACAAATTTTTTATTAAAGGAGTGTATGAAATGAAAAATTTAAAAAAATCATTATTAAGCAAAACAATGAAGGTAGTAGGTTCCTTGTCCTTATTCTTGGCAGCAATAGTTATAGTACCAACGTCATTAGGATCAGGATACCAGCCTAAATGTCCTGAAGAGTTTTTAAAGTAATATCTTAGTCCCTCTAAATATTGCAGTTAAAAAATTATACAAAAATTGTTTTTAGCTGCAATATTCACATGAAAGACGTAAATATGGGAGAAGGCATATGGATGTGATAAAAGAAATAATATTGGATAGTATTGAAGCTTTGCTTTTTTTGGGGGTTTTTGAAGCTCTTTATAATAAAAAAAGGTTTATAATAGATAATAAATTTAAGACGCTCTTATTTTGTATAATATATATTTTTGTAACTTATTGGAGTACATTTCATATTCCAAATGTTTATCATACACTTTTCCTTTCAGTATTTGATGTTTTACTATTGACATGTATTACAAAAATAAAAATTTATGATTCTATAGTTGTATACTGCTTATTTATTATAATAATTTTAGGTATAGAAATTTTTACTGAAATTATTCAAATTTTTATATTTAGCATAAATATAGATCAAGTTCTTTCAAAATCTCAATACGTAGAGATATTTTTGATACTTTCCAAAACTTTGCAAATAGCTATTACAGCAATAATTCTTAAATTTAATTCCTATTTTATAAAACTTAAATTATTTGAAAAAGAAGGACGTATTTTTGCTAATTTGATAATTGAAATAGGAGCAGTTACTTTATTTGTATATAGTATAAATTTAAATATTTTTATCATAAAAAACATACAAACCTATAATATTTTAATTTTTACTGTATATTTCATATTTCTAATTTTAAAGTTTAAAAACTTAAAGGAGAAAGAAACTCTTGTAAATATAAATGCTAAGTATAAAGTTCAAGAAAGCCAAATTAAAAATATGGAAGAAATAATTAGTATAATAAGGCAGGAAAAACATGATTTTGCCAATCACATAAATGTCATACAAGGACTATGCATGTTAAATAAGCCTAATACTGTTGAAAGAATAAACGACTATGTGTTAAAAATCTCAGATACTGTACATTCCTCTTTTAAATATCTAGATACAGGGAATGATTACATAGATGGATTGTTGTCTATCAAAAACAATCATGCTATGAAAAATAATATAGATTTTGAAGTGATGATTGATGAACCTTTTGACTTGATAAAAATTAGGCAGGATGAATTGATAAGCATTATAAGTAATCTAGTAGACAATGCTTTTGAGGCATTCCAATCTAAATCATATACAGATTATAAAGAAATAGCTGTCAGTACCTTTAGAGAGCATGAGGATTTTTGCATTGAAGTAGCTGACAATGGAGATGTTATTTCAGAAAATATGAGAAAAAAGATTTTTGATAGGGGAGTTTCTACGAAAACTAGCAAAAAAAGTGATCATGGTTTTGGACTGTATATTATTAAACAGCTAGTTGAAAAAAACAATGGAAGTATATGTGTGGAAAGTAGTCCGGAAATTACTAAATTTACAGTAAGATTTAAGATAGAAGGATAGATAAATGGATGAACTTATAGGAGCTATAGTAAAAAAAATTTCTGAAACAAATCCTCAATTTTCTGATTTGGAACTAAAAAAGATGGAATATGGATTGCTTTGTATCTTTGATGAAATAACAAAGATTATTCCATATTTTATTATATTTTGGCTGTTTTCATTGCAGCAGTATTATATAGTTATTCTTATATTTTTTTGCCCAATCAGGATATTCTCAGGAGGGTATCATGCAAAAACCTATTGGGGATGTTTTTTCATTAGTTTTATTGCATTTTTATTTATAATAATTGTTGGAAAGTATATTTCATTTAATACATACATATTGTTGATGTTGGAGTCTATTTCGTTTGTACTTATTTGTATTTTTTCTCCTGTAGATAATATTAATAAAAGAATAAAAAGTAAAGAACGTAGAATGAAGCTTAAATATGCTTCTATAATAATTACATCCTTTTTAATTATATTGTGTTACTTTTTACCACATAAGTTTTTAAATACTGCAGTAATATCTATTGCTAGTGCAGCAGCATTTATGATTGTTGGTAAATTTAAATAATTGATAATTTTATTTAGAGCTGGTATTTGCCAGTTCTTATTTTTTTACTTTTAAATACATTTAGTGAATACTATGGTGGTATTCCCAATAGATTAATATTTATAAGAATTTCCTTCCTTTCTATACTAATTTGAGAGGGGAGGGAATAATATGAATGAAATTGAAGAAATATTGCAAAAAATAATTGAATTAAGAAAAGAACTAGAGAATTTAATTGAGCAAAAGAAAAATTTGCTCGATCCAGAAGTGATTGTTGCAAGTCAAATGTTGGATTCAATTTTAAATGAATACAACAAAATAGTAAAAAGTAAAACGGACAGTTAATAGGGGTGGCACACTAATTAATTAGTGTGCCAGCTATCAATTTAAAACAAAAAAACTATTGACATTATATTCGTTGTGTTTTATAATGTATCTTACAGTTACAAAAAATTCCTTAGTTTTTATAGGTAGAGGAATAAATTAGTACACTTAAGTATATAACCTGTAAATTAATGATTTCTATAGTGTTTTTACTTTATGGATACTTGTTCATATATAAGAAGAAGGAAATCTGTTTAACGTTGGGGTGTAGCCAAGTGGTAAGGCAATGGACTTTGACTCCATCATTCGTAGGTTCAAATCCTGCCATCCCAGCCAATGGTTTACTAGCTCAGTTGGTAGAGCACATGACTTTTAATCATGTTGTCCGGGGTTCGATTCCCCGGTAAGCCACCAATTTAATCAAGGTTGTAGTTTTGTGGTAAAGTTGTAACGTGGGAAAATCCTAATATTTATTTTTTATATATGCAGGTGTGGCGGAATTGGCAGACGCACTAGACTTAGGATCTAGCGCTTTATGGCGTGGGGGTTCGACTCCCTTCACCTGCACCATTGATTTACAAGAAAGTTCAAGTTATGAGTGATAAGAATATCTTGTAAGTTACACATAGGTATAATAAAAGGATTTTATTACAGGAATTAGACTTATCATCTAATTCCTATTTATTTTATTATCTAAAAAAGTAAATGAAAGGACGATTGTGCGCATGGATGTTACCTGGCAGAGTATAATATTCGAACTTATGTTGTTATTAGTACTCACGGTGATTAATGCATTTTTTTCAGCCATAGAAATGGCTATAGTTGCTTTAAATAAAAACAGAATTAATTATTTAGCAGAAGAGGGGAATAAAAAGGCAAAGAAGATATTGAAATTATCAAAAGAACCAAATAATTTTCTAGCTACTATACAGGTGGGCATAACTCTTGCTGGATTTTTGGCTAGTGCATTTGCAGCTACTACTTTGTCTGAAAAGTTTTCGGTTTTTTTAGCTAAACTTCATGTTCCTTATAGTGACAAATTATCTGTAATTATAATTACAGTGCTATTATCTTATGTTACTCTTGTATTTGGAGAATTATTTCCAAAGAGAATTGCACTTCAGAAATCAGAAGCAATATCAATGGCATTTATAAATCCAACTCTTTTTATAAGTAAGTTGATGTTGCCCTTTGTAAAATTGCTTTCGTGGTCTACTAATGTTCTTTTAAAAATATGTAATATAAGCACAGAAAATATTGAAAATGAAGTATCAGAGGAAGAAATTAGATCCATGATAGAACTTGGACAGGAAAAAGGAGTCTTTAATCAATCTGAAAAGAAAATGATTGATGGAATATTTAAGTTTGATGATAAATTGGCAAAAGAAGTTATGACTCCTAGAACAGAGGTATTTGTTATAGATATAAATGATATAGATTCAGGTACTATTGAAAGTATTATTGAAGAAAAATACTCTAGAATACCTGTTTATAAAGATGATATAGACAATATAATAGGTATATTGTATGTTAAGGATCTGTTTGTGAAGCTTATGAAAACTTCTGCTGACAATATAGATATAGAACCACTACTCAGAACTCCCTATTTTATACCGGAAAATAAAAATATAGATGTACTTTTTAAAGAACTCCAAAGTACTAAAAATCATATGGCAATTTTAATTGATGAATATGGTGGATTTTCTGGGATTGTAACTATAGAAGACTTGATAGAAGAGGTAATGGGAAATATCTTCGATGAATATGATGATAATGACCAATATATAAATAAAATTGATCAGGATACTTATTTAGTAAGTGGATTAGTATCAATAGATGAAGTAAATGAATTTTTAAATTTGGAATTGGAATCAGATAATTCAGATACTATAGGTGGTTTTGTAATAGAACTCTTAGGGAGCATTCCTAAAGAAGGGGAAGAAAATACAGTTGAATATGAAAATATAATTTTTAAAGTGGAAAAAGTAGATGAAAAGAGAATAGAGAGCTTAAAGATATATATTTCAAATGAAAGCCACAGTAATGAAAATTAAATATGTAATTGATGTTTAGTATATAGGTATTTTATGTATCTATTTTAAATATAGGTCTATTTTTCTAAAAAAGGAGATATAAAGATATGGCATTTGACAAGGTATTTTTTAAAAAATTTTTACAGGGTGTCTTTTTAGACACTGTGGCAGTTAAATATTGGGATGGTTCCGAAGAAAAATATGGAGAAGGACACGCAAAATTTAAAGTATGTATAAATAATCCTATTTCTGAAAAAGACATATTGCGAGATCCTTTCCTTACACTAGGAGAGGCATATATGGATGGAGTTCTTGATTTTGAAGGAAACATTAGAGAAGTAATAGAATCAGTATATAAAAATAAAGAAAGTTTTTTAAATAAAGCTGAAGTATTTTCCAAAGCATACAAAATACTTCCAAGTACTTTAAAGAAAAGTAAAAAGGATGTACAGTATCATTATGATCAGGGAAATGATTTCTATAGTTTATGGCTTGATAAAACAATGACCTATTCTTGTGCATATTTTAAGAATGAAAATGATTCCCTTTATCAGGCACAATTGAATAAAGTAGAGTATATATTGAAAAAACTTAATTTAAAAGAGGGACAAACACTTTTGGATATAGGATGTGGATGGGGAGAACTTATCCTCATGGCTGCAAAAAAGTATGGAGTAAAAGCTGTAGGCATAACTTTAAGTAAGGAGCAGTTAAAAAAAGCCAATGAAAGAATAGTGGAAAATAATTTACAGGAACAAGTTGAAGTTAGACTGGCAGACTATAGAGAAATTGCAGATAAAAAAGAAAAGTTTGATAGAATAGTAAGTGTAGGAATGATTGAACATGTAGGAAGAAAAAATTTGCACATTTATATGGAAGATGTAAGAGATATGTTAAATCCAGGAGGAGTCTCACTTCTTCATTGTATTACTGCACAAACAGAAGGAGAAGTGAATGAATGGATAAAGAGATACATATTCCCGGGAGGTTATATACCATCTATAAGGGAGCTAGTCAGTTTAATGGCAGATAATGATCTTCACCTTGTGGATGTAGAAAGTTTGAGATTACATTATTTTAAAACATTAAAATGTTGGGCTGAAAACTTTGAAGGTGCTATAGATGAAGTTAAAAAAATGAAGGATACTAGATTTATAAGAATGTGGAGACTTTACTTAAATGCCTGTGCTGCCTCATTTCATTATGGAGTAATAGATATACACCAGTTTATATTTACAAAAGGACTTAACAACGAACTGCCAATGACAAGAAAATATTTGTATGAAGATTAAAATTATTGTAAAATCAGGGTTGTAGACCCTGATTTTTTTAAATGGTATAATTACTCATTAAAAAATTTAATTTTAAAAAGTGGGGTGATGAAAATAAAATATGATAGAGTAAGAGAAATGCTTTTTAAAAATGAGTTTCAAGGAAATAGTCTTGTTATAGATGGAATAAGCGGCAGTGGTAAAACTACTTTAGCACAAGAAAAATACAGACATATGATTGAATGTGAAAAAATTAAAAGCGAAGAAATTTTAGCATTTGTTATGAATTTAAATCAGGTAATGGCATGGAAGAGGAATCTTTCTTTTAATTTTTGCGGCCAGTGTAAAATAAAAACCTATGCTAACTTTGTAAAAGAAGAAGTTATAAAATATTGGCCAATAATTGAAAAAAGTTGTAAGCTGGTAAGAAAAGGTGAAATAAGGCCTGAATTTGTAAATTATGATACTTCAAAGTACATGATGGAAATGCTAATTGATTACTATAGAAAAAGAAAAGGATATTTTTTAGATATAACTGTAGAGTCTAAAAAAGTTGCTGGGACTTTTATTTCAAACATGAATCAAGCTGCATGTTCATTAATTGATATGGATAAAATAGGACACAGGTTATATTATTCTTTAACATTGAAGAAAAATGTAAATGCCCAGAATTTTGATAAGATGGATGAAGTAATAATGCATTACGCAAAAAGTTTTTTGAATTCAGGAACTATTGATATAGCTATGGCAATACAGCTTTATAACAAATATTTACTTAAAGATGAAGGTTATTTAAAAAAGCTTGAGGATATAAAATATGTATTGGTAGATGATATGGATGAAATGTGTGCTGCTGAACTTAATTTAGTAGAAATAATTTCTCAAAATGCACATAGATGTTACTTTTTTTCTAACATGGAGGCAGGGTTTTGTAACTCCTATGGTTCAGATATAGATTTTATAAAGAAAAGTAAATTTTTTAGCGGTGAATTTATAAATTTAGAGGAACATTTTTTATGTAGTTCTGAGTTTTGTCACATTTTAGAAAGTCCCAATAAATTCAAATGCTCAGATAATATTTATACGGATACAGGGTCCTTCCTAAGAAGTGAAATGATTGAAAAAATCGGAGATAAATTAAAGGAACTTATAGATGTTGGGATACCTCCGGAAGATATAGCTATTATATGTCCTATAAATGATTTTGTATTGAGTTATGAATTGCAAAGTAGATTTAAAGATGCACCTTTTGAAATAAACAATTTAGGGAAGAAAAGCAAGCTGATGGATAATGTGTATGTTCACTGCATTATGATGATTATATGTATGTGTATTGATGATATAGAATATGACTTTACAATGGATGATTATAGAAAATTTTTTTCAACGCTTTTAGACACAGATGCAAAAACTTCATGGATTTTATCTAAGGAAGTTGTGAATTTTCGAAAGCTAGGGGATTTAACGGATACCCAAAAGAATATTATGGGAGATGAAAGGGTCTCTAAATATAACTATATTGTAAATTGGATAAGAAACTGCAGCAAAAATATTAGAAGTGACAGTATAGATATGCCAGAGCTTATAAGACTAATATTTTTAAATATTATGATAGAACTTCCAGATTCCAGAGAAAACATAGGCATATGTGAAAAATTAAGTGAATTGGCAGATAGGTTTATAAATACTCTTGATAAATTTAAAACGATAGATAACCCATCACAAAAATTTGTAGATTTTATAATAAACGAAGCTGAAAATTTTTGTTCCTTTAGAGACATAGAAAATATGTATTTTGAAAAAAAGGATATAATTTTAAGCAGCGTCTTTAATTTTTTAACCAGTAATATAAAAAGTTCTGTACAAATTTGGACTGATGTAACGAGTAATTTGTGGAGTCCTAGAAATATAAAAAAATTTTCAAATGACTGCGTGTTAAAGAAGAGTTGGAATGAAAATATCATATATACAGAGAAAATAGAAACAGAAAATAGAAAAAGAAATTTATATAGTGTAGCCAAAGCGCTTTTAAGAAAGTGCAGTGGTAGTATATATTTATACGGAAGTGAATATTCTGAAATGGGATACGAGCAAAATGGAGGATATATGGATATATGAAATTTAGAGATGATCAGCTGCCTATAATGAAATATAAAGGTGGTACTATGGCAGTTTCTGCAGTGCCTGGGTCAGGAAAAACCTTTATTACAGCGGAGCTTGTTTGCAAAATAATAGAAGAAAAATTAAACAAGCCTGGAAAAGTACTTGTAGTTACATACATGAATAGTGCTGTAAATAACTTTAAAAATAGAATTTCTCATATACTTGAAAAGAGAGGAATAGATTCAAATAACGATTATGAAGTTATGACAATACATGGCCTTGCAATGAAAGTATTACAGGAGAGACCGGATGTAGTAGGGTTAGATGAAAATTTTAAGGTCATAGATGATGTACAAAAGATCTTTTATTTAGATAATGCTGTAAAAAGGTGGAGGAAGCTGGGAGGAGAAAGGATATATAGAAGCCTTTTAAGTGAATATGGTACTAAAAAGTATGATGAAAAAGGTGAGAGATGGTGGAAGGATTTTTTGCAAATAGCAGATGTGCTTATAAGTGAATTGAAATTAAACGGAATAACCCCTGAGAAAGTAAAAGAAAATAAAGAATTTTTGGGGAATAATAGTATAATTTACATTTTAAACTATATTTATTTTAGCTATGAGAAAATGCTAAATTTAAATGGTTATGTGGATTACAATGATATACTTGTACTTGCTTATAAGGCACTAATTTCAGATGAGAATTTAAGAAAAAAGTTTCAACAAAAATATAGTTTTGTATTTGAGGATGAATGTCAGGATTCAAATTTGGTACAGTGTGATATACTGTCCATTATTTCTGAAAGGATAGGTGAAGATACTAAGAAGAGAGAATGTAATTTGGTGCGGGTAGGAGATTTAAATCAAAGTATAATGGGAAGTTTTACATCTTCGAATCCTAAGTATTTTGAACAGTTTCTAAGAGAAGCAGATAAAAACTATGTAATGAGTAGGGCAGGTAGAAGTACATTGGAGATAATGGATTTAGCTAATTTTTTAGTTGAATATACTGTAAAAAATAATCCAGAGGAAAGATGTAGAGAGGCCCTTAGATATCAAAAAATACAGCCAGTAGAAAATATGGAAGATTTTAAAAACCCTGAAATTGATGGACATGGCATCTATGCATACAGCATGAGCTCCTGGGAAGATGTGAAAAAAAGGACTATAGAAGCGGTAAAAAGTTTTAAAACAAAGCATCCAGATATGACACTTGCCATATTACTTCCATTTAATAGCCATGTAAAGGAACTGGCAGAAGAACTTAGAAAAAATAAAATAGAATGTGATGAACTATCAAGCACCTCTTCAGAGAGGCTTAAAATCATAAATATCCTGGGAAAAATATTAAGCTTTCTAGGAGAACCGGACAGCATCGTGAAATTTAGAGACTTGATGTGTGAAGTCATAGAAGGAGACAATGAAAAAAAGAATGTTATAATAAATAATATTACAAGTTTTAAAATTGAGGATATACTAAAAGAAAGTGTATTTAAGATTACATCCGTTTGTAAATTAGAGGAGATAGACAAGAATATATTCGAAGATTTTATATATAAATTAAGAATGTTAAAAGATATATTGGACAATTTAAATATGCCTTTGCAAGAATTGATTCTATATATAGGTTGTAAACTTAAATTAAAGAATGAAGACAAAGCTATTCTTCAATATGTAGCATCGTATGTAAGGTACAAAAATTATGGAAGTAACCCTATGACTTTGAATGAAATTTCAGAAGAACTTTTAGATGTAAAAAGTTCTGCATTTACACACATATGTAATGTAATCTATGATATTAGAGGATATGAGCCAGTTCCAGAAAAGGTTACGGTTACAACTTATCATAAATCAAAAGGATTGGAATGGGACTGTGTATTTTTATTATATTTAAATAATTATATATATCCCTATAGTATTAAAGGAAAATTTAGATCAGAACACTATTACTTTAAAGATGAATTTAAAAATCCTACAGCTATAGGAAAAGCAGAAGTACAAAAGTTACTTAAAAATGATGTTTATTACAACCCTATTATAAAGGCTAGGGAAGAAGTGATATGTGAAAAAATACGACTTTTGTATGTGGCTATAACAAGGGCAAAGAAGTACTTAATACTCATGGCCCACTATGATGAAAACAAAAAAGATTGCCCATCTAAGTATTTTGAAATCATAAAAAAGTTCATTTGTGAGAATAAACAGAGTTCTTAGCATCAGATGGAGTTTTGACTCCACCTGATGCTTATTAACAGGCTTCTTAGTGCTTCAGCACTTAGAAGACGTTATCCTTTAGGGGAAATCGTTATCCAGGGACGTAGCTGCTCTTTACTTCCACTTGGAGAAGTGGGAGTATTAGAGCAGGTAGTCATCGGATAAAATTTAGAATGTATAAGTGGTGAAAGTTTTGGATATAAGGAAATTAGAATATTTTTATTACAGTCAAAATTCTATAAATACATTTATAAAATGTCCTCTTAATTTTAGATTAAAGTATTTGGAAAACTTATCCTGGAAGAGGGAAGGTTCCATAGAAGAGAATTATTATGAGAATATAAAGCAGGGACTGGATTTTCACTTAATATGTGAAAGGTATTTTGCAGGGATTCCACTGGGAAAATTAAATGATGATGACTTAATAAAAAAGGTAAATTCTTTAAAGGACATATTTAAGATAGATAAAAGAAATAGTTACTTAGTAGAATATGAAGTAAAAATGACAAAAGAAGTCCTGAGACTTCAGGCAAAGTATGATTTGATAATAGTAACACCGGATAAAAAAGTTCAAATATGGGATTGGAAGACGGAAAATAGAAAATTATCTATAGGGGAGATGAAAAAAAGAGTTCAAACTTTAGTATATATGTATGTATTAGCTGAAAATGTTAAAAATGTGTTTGGATTTGAATGTAAACCGGAAAATATAACAATGAACTTTTGGCAGCCTCAATATGAAAATAATATTATAACTATAGGGTATAGCAAAAAGGCTCATATTGAAAATGAAAAGTACTTGAGTAAAATAATAAGAAATATAAATTCCTATGATTTTTATAGTTTTAATACCAAAATTTACTCATCCCATTGTAAGTTTTGTGAATTTAATTATCTTTGTAATAATCAAAAAATTTACGAACAGTAATATATGGAAATAAATATATTTATTATGGATAATGGGCTTATAGGTAGGGTTCTGAGTACAATATTGTGAAATTTCACAATATTGCGTATAAACATAAAAAATCACTTTTTTCATGTATAATAAATCAGGTATATTACGAAAAAGGGGATAAAATTATGGATATAAGTAACTTTGTTGTTTTGAAGGAGCATGAAAATGGGGACTTTGAATATGGAATAAAGCTAATACCAAAACGTGCAATGGACAAATTTGTAGATAGCATTTTCATTTCTAATGTTAGCAATGTAGGAGGATGCAGCAATTATAAAATTTCCTTTCAAAAAAGGTGCGGCTTCAATACTGTACTAAATGATTTTAAACTTGGAGAAAAAGATTTTTTAAGTTATATAGAATTTTTAAGTGAATTTAAAAGTTCTAGTTTTAAAAGCAGTAAGTTTAAAGTACGCAATTTTGGAGAAATAGAATTAACTTACTTGCAGAGTGATATGATAAAAATATCTTCAACAAATGGCTGTAATAAATTATTTTTTACTATATCAAAAGAAGAATTAGCATATTATATATGGATTTTAAAGAAAGTTCACAGGGAAAATTTGGATAACTTTTTTAATCCTTATAAAAATCCTACTATGAATCCTATAACTAGCATGGAGAAAAGGAAGCTGTATACTGAAATTTTATATATTTTGATAGATGGAGCTTTAGACAGCAATAATGAAGAATTATTTTACTCGCTGTGTAACAAGTTGAAAATAAGCTGCTGGAAAGTTAACTAATAGTTAGCTTCCTGGCAGCTTATTTTAATGCACAATGCACAATTCACAGTTCACAATTGAGGATGATTTTTCCTAAAGGAAAAATTTCATTCATTGTGAACTGTCCATTATGAATTGTGCATTATTTTCTTACCTTAAAGTGATATTCAGGGGTGTTTTCTGTAATTGTTTTGAATTCATATCCCAATTCTTTGTAATGTTTTATTATTTTAGAGAGTACCACACAGGTGTTTTTATTTTGACTGTCACAATGAGCAAGTAAAAATATTTTATTTGGATTGACGCACTTTCCAGTACCTTCTCTGTATAACTTGTCAACTGATGTATTGTAGTCAATGCCGTCGGACAAAGATAAATTCCAATCATATATCTTATAACCTGAAGAATGAAGCCTTTCAAGAAGTGAATTGGTTAAGTGACCATTACTTCCTGTGGGAAATCTTATTATTTTAGGTGCAAATCCTACTACATTTTCAACTTCTATGCCAGTTTTATCCATCTCATCAAGAAAAGAATCAGAATTCGAATATATTTTACTTGATTTATGAGTATATGTATGGAGACCTATACTGTTACCTTCATTGAATATTCTTTTTACTATATCCTCTCTTCCTTGAATTTTACAGCCTATTAGAAAAAAAGTGGCCTTTACATTTTCTTCTTTTAAAATATCAAGTATTTTTGGTGTAACTTCTGTACTTGGTCCATCATCGAAAGTAAGGTATATTGTTTTATTACAGGAAATCTCTTTTGAGGTGTTTGGCAAAGATGCAGAAACTGCAGAATTTAAGCTTATACATAAAATATAGAATATGGTTAATAAAAAATATTTAACTTTCATTAAAATGTCCCTTCTATTCCTAGTTTTTATCCATAATAGTATGTGCTCTTATAAATTTTTTTATCCGATCGCTATCATTGCTAATACACCCATCTTTTATCAAAGTGGGTGATAAGCACTGCTACGCGCCTGGATAAGTTCTTTCCCTAAAGGATAACGTATTCTAAGTGCTAAAGACACTAAGAATACTGTTAATA